>CAUZEG010000290.1:0-2576 GCA_963578775.1 Myxococcales bacterium | reverse complement strand
GGCCTGACCGCATGACACAGATCTACACCAACCAGATACAGCTCTACCCCGGCGCTGAGCATCTCCGCATCGGGTTCCCGACGCGATACGTCATCAATCGTGGACGCTACTCCGAGCTGAACGAAAGGATCGCGAAGTCAGAGCCATACTATGCTTCGATCTATACCGACACGGGACTGATCACCAGCCGTGATGGACAAAGCTTCAAGATCTGGTCGGAAGCGATGCTGCGTCCCGGGCCCACGAACGAGAACTGGCACTATGGCTTTGGGTTCACGGCGCTGAACCTGTTCGAGACCCCTTCTCAGTACCCGGGCGGGCCGAACGAATGGTCGTTCTATGTCGAGGACCATGGCGCATGGTTCGGCAATGGACGAAGCTTCAACCGGTATTCGATCCGCAAAGATGGATTTGTTTCCGCATCGTCACCGATGGCAGGTGGCTCTTTTGTTACGAAGCCGCTGGTTTTTACCGGCAATGCGCTCCTGATCAATTTCGAGACCTCCGCGAACGGCTCCCTGCGGATCGAGCTCCAAGACCCCGACGGCAGTCCCCTGCCAGGCCTCGCGCTCGACGACTGCCCCTCACTGCTCGGCAACAGCGTCGCTTACACCGTGAACTGGAACAGCGACGCCAGACTCGCCGACTACGCTGGCAAACCGGTCCGACTCAAAGTCGAACTCAAGGACGCCGACCTGTACGCAATACAGTTTGTTGCGAAGTAAAGACAGCATCTAGGAATCATTGGCGCTTCATGAAGGAGATGAATCGAAAGACCAAGAATCGGATCAATCTATTCCAACGCCAAAGGTTTCAGGAAAGATTCGTGGTCTGGATTTCTCGGCAGACCGTACTTTTGTTTATGATGGGTCTCTTTATATACAACAGGGTGACGAGGATGGTGCTTGGGACTTTCCTGATCTCGCAGTTGAAATCAATCTGTCATTGAAGGAAGGCGTGTATGTAAGGCCGTCCGACGCGCCGGGTTTCGGATGGCAGTTCGATGTCGATTGAGATCGCAATCAGATAGGGCATCATCGCATTCCTGCAGAAGGATGGGGGGCAAAATGAAGAAAGTGAATCGATTGTTTATTCCGGGGCTTTTCTTCATTCTGACATCAACTACTTTCATGATGCCTGTATCGGGTGAGGAGCATGAGACCTTGGACAGTTTGAAATTACGGCCCGTCGAGGGTACAACCGAAATCATCATTTCTGGTCCGGAAGAAATTGGTGAAATGAAATTGTGGGTACCGGAAGGCGTACTGAGCGATACGGGTGGATGTTCGGTTTATCCTGTTCCCAAGTCCTGGATACAAAAACAGGGGGAATTCTCCCATACCGTCGAAGAGGCTGGCTTATTCGGCCCGGGAAACGTCAACCGGGTGGATGATCAAACGATCGAGTGCGCGGGCATTCAGTTTCCCATTGATAGTCCCGTGAAATGGAAAACAACTGTGAAGGCGACGGGAGGAGAGGTCGAATTCACAATTCACCTGACCAACGCAGGTGACCGCACGATCAAGAAGGCTATGGCAGCCATATGCTTGAAGTTTCTTAATGCCGACTGGTGGGTGGATGAGAACGTTTACGTGGTTTCCGAAGGGAAGGTCCGCAACCTGGCTGAGTTGGGCCGCGACGCCGGTCTGCCGAATGGATTCCAGGCGTATTTACTCAAGGATGTATCCTTTGACCACATCTTTTATCGCGAATTCTGGGGCTTCAACCGCCATCGGCTCGACAAGCCGGTCATGGTCAGCGAACACCCGGACGCCGGTCTGTGCGTCGTGATTTCCGCCGAAAAAGGCTATTTCCTCCACAGTAATAAGGGCAATCCATGCAGTGACGTTGCGCTTGCATTTGGAGATCTGAGTCCGGGGGAGACGGTTGAGTCAACGGGACGGATTTCGATACGAAAGATTGCCGGGATTCAGGATCGAGATCGAATACTTGCTGTGCCTTGAGCCAGCGCCACAGAGAAACGAGAACTGATCGCTTCCTGTCACAGGAAACTCTACTCATCGGGTCGGTGAACTAATGAAGATTCCGGAGTATCGGGCGTAGCTGCTTAACTGGTCTACTTTCGAGAAAGATAAAGGCCAAGACATTTCGCACAACTTCACGCCGTTCTTGGACAAGAACCCCAACTGTAATCCGTCCGAGAGATTCAAGGCCCTCGGCGGTGTCTTCGGCGGCCTCTTCGCCCTGAAATCGGCCGACGGCGTCAACTGGAGACTGCTTAGCGAGAAACCCGTAATCCTTAAAGGCCCCTATGATGGACCAAACCCTGTCTTTTGGGATTCGTTACGGAGTAGTATATACCATCCGGGATAATTCCTCAGAATGTTTCTTAGGCCCGTGAACGGTTACCTACTGTTTAACAACTTGTGAGGTGTGGCGATGCACAACAGGCAACCATTCTTGATGACGGCTCTTGCGGGCCTGCTAATGCTGGGATTATCCGGTCCGGCAACGGCAGAAATCACGCAGACGAAGGACTCCATCGAGGCGGCCGAACCGATCCATGTCGGTTCGCGGCTTGAACCGCTGATCGACGATTACCTGATCGATCAACA
>CAUZEG010000289.1:0-2607 GCA_963578775.1 Myxococcales bacterium | reverse complement strand
TGGACGGCTATCTTGTTTCGAGACGATTACCGACCAGGGCCTGTTCCAGGTAAAAGATGTCCGTTACTCTGCCGATGTGCTCCTTGGTAATAAGGAGCTGGCCAAACAGCTTCTGGGTGGTACGCATTACACCATTTATCTGGCGCCCAGGAACTACCATCGGGTCCATGCGCCATGTAGCGGGACCATCACCTCGGCCCGATATTGGCCCGGTCGACTCTACCCCGTAAATGATATGGCCCGAACCCGGATACCGGGATTGTTCTGCCAAAACGAACGTATCTGCGTCGAGTTTGACACGCCCGAAGGGTCGGCCGCCGTCGTGATGGTGGGGGCTTCGTTTGTGGGGCAGATGAGTCTTTCCTTTACGGACTTTGTCACCAATCAAACCAAGGCAACCGGCCCCCAGATCAGGAACTTCCCAACACCAATTCCCATCGCACGGGGCCAGGAAATCGGGATCTTCCATATGGGCTCAACCGCTGTTGTGCTCCACCAGGCACCCTTTCAGACCGCTCTGGGAGACGGCGATGCTGTTTGTCTCGGCCAGCGCCTGGGAACTCTCGATACGCAAGACTAGCTGGTCGACTTCTCCGTATTATCTGATATATCAGAGCCGTCCGCGCCGTGACGGATTTTCTGGAGGATCGGCTTTGTCCAAACGCATCATCATCAGCAACTACCGGATCAGTGCAACCGAATACAATAGTTTCATGAGCATCGGTGGACAGGCCGCCAAAGAGCCTCCCGAGATCCCGGGCTTTGCATTCCTCCTTTTCGTAGATGCGAACGAACACCACGATTTCACAGAGATGATCGTATTACCGTATGCCGCGGAACACGGGCAGGACACGTCGATGGAAGGCTACCATTTCGCAAGTTCCTACCAACCCGAGCGTAATACCTGCATTGAGCCTGGAAGCCCTTTCCAGGTCTTTCAGGGTACACCCGTCGCCGGAGATCTGGACCTTCCGGTCAGCGAAAACCTTCTTCGGATCACCCAGCTCTGGGCCGATACCGACGATGCCCCTGCACTGGAAGAGGCCCTCACGAACTGGGTCGAAAATGCACCGGCAAGAAACCAACTATGTGCCTTGAAATCCCTCGACCATGGAAAACTCTATGGCCTTGTGGAGATCTTTACCGATCAAGAAGCCATGGATGGAGCGGATACGGCCGATCGTGATCTCGACGAATCTCTGGGCAGTGTCCAGGCGCTCATTCGTAACCACGTAAGGGAAGCAATCGGCTCCAATTCTACCCGTGTCCGGTGCAGCTAACTGTCGTCTTGGCGCACGTGGCGAAACGACCAGAAATGCATCAAAACATAGTTGGAGATGGTAGCAAATCCAATCCCAACCAGGTTGGCAAATACGACCTCCCAGAACGCTCGTTCATCCAACGCAAGAGTTAACAAAGCCACCAGCGTTAGAAGCTGTAGCGACGCTCCGACGCCCGCAACCGCATAATATTTCGCCAGACGCCATAACCACAGGACCTTATGACCTTTTCGCCGATCACCCCAGGTCCACCTGTCGTTCAATAGGAAATTGGTAAAAATCGATACAACGATACCAAATAGTGCCGCGTTGACGTCGCGATAAAGAGCTGTCTGCTGCTCGAAGAGGTATTCGTAGCCAAGCCAGAAAAACAACATATTCACGAAAACGCCTGCGAACCCTACAACAGCGAATCGTAGGAATCGCCTCCGTTCTGGATCGGAAATATATCGCAGTATCTTCATGTTGCCTAGAGCCCGCTACCACGGCATCATACCCATTGCAACTGCTACCCGAACAGGATCCATAGCCCGTGTTTCTCGCCCAACCACAGAGTGAAAATCCCGACGTTGTATTTCTTCCCCTCCCCTTTGATGCCACCGCATCCTATCTTCGGGGATCGGCACGAGCTCCAGATGCAATTATACGAGCATCCGCCGAGTTGGAAACGCTGGAATTCGAGACCGGAGTCGAACCCTTCCAATATATCACACAGCACACCTGGCCCGCCGTTGTTCCCCTTAGCGATGATTCCGTAGAGAGCTATCTCCACCGAATCCAGTCCATGGCCGAGGACATCCCGCCCGAGGTTCTTCTACTCGGTATCGGCGGTAACCATAGTGTCAGCCCACCTCTGGTAGCAGCGCGCCTACCCCGTCCGGGTACGGTAATTCAAATCGATGCTCACCTCGACCTCCGGGACAGCTACGAGGGATCTCCCCATTCCCACGCCTGCCCCATGCGACGGATCCATGAAATGGGCCATCATCTGATTCAAGTGGGCGTCCGAAGCGCCGACCCCTCAGAGATGGAGTATGCCGAACGATACGCGGACCAGATCCGGTTGTTTCCGGCCCACATATTGGAAGACAACATCGGTTGGAAGAGTCTCATGTCCGTATTGGGCTCGATTCGTGGACCGATCTATCTGACCATCGACGTGGACGGCCTTGACCCGACCGTCGTCCCCGGCACGGGCACCCCGGTTCCGGGTGGACTCCGTTGGAGACAGGCTTGCGCCATTATCGACCAGGCCATTTCGGCTCCAGCAGCCGACCTGAAGGGAGCTGATATTGTCGAGACCATTCCGCTCCACGGGATGGTGGTC
>CAUZEG010000288.1:0-2786 GCA_963578775.1 Myxococcales bacterium | reverse complement strand
GATGGCGTCTGCAATGGAAGTGAAGATAACCTGAATTGTCCCGCCGATTGCGGGTCAGATTTCAGCTGCCAAAACAACGGTTGGGATTGTTCCGGTTGTGCCTCGGGCGAAAGCTGTGTGTTTGGTATCTGTGCACCGACGGCCTTGATATTGAGCACACCGGGATCCAATCCGACCTTTGTCTGTCCTGCTGGCTATAGCGTCGCCGGACGCTGGCAAAGTGCCGACGGCGCTCTCGACGGCTTACCCGATGGGACTGATTACCAGGGCTTTGTGGTGGACGATGGTTGGCTCTATCTGTGCTCAGCCCAACCCGACAAGGTCTTTATGGCCATCAATGTCAACGATTGCACCACATCGTCGAATATCTGTGATGGGACGGCGCAAGGTGACTTCCATGTAGGCCAGACCTGTGGTTCGGGGATCCATGGCTATGACAGGGATAATAATCCCATCCAGTCCGGTTGGCTGCGGCTTTGTGTGAAGGATGGTCAGGGGGTTAAGGTAGAGGTGCATGCGGACGATTGCGGCAATGGGGCTCTACCCGGTTGTGGTGGTTGGCAACCACATGGACGTTGGCATACCTTCCCTGGTGATTGCGATGGGGGGAATACGGGGGTTGGTAGTTCAGGGCAGTTGGTAAAGAGCGGCTGGATGGAGCTCTGTGTGGATTCGAATTCTAGACCACCTTCCGATCCGGGAACGCTCGACGATAAGGTGATGGCTGGCTACCAGGGTTGGTTCCGTGCACCGGGCGATGGTGCCGGTGCAGGGTGGTTCCACTGGTTTTCTGGCGGTGGATCAACGGCGGCTGCGGCCAACTTCGACCTGTGGCCCGATATGTCGGAGCTCGGGCCGGAGGAACGATTTGATACGCAGATGACACTACCAGGAGGTGGTCCTGCGCAGGTCTTCTCGTCCCACAAAGAAGCCACGGTCCGTCGTCATTTCGAATGGATGGCCGATGCTGGTTTTGATGGTGTCTTTCTGCAGCGATTCCTGACCGATATTGCAGTTCCGGGGCTATTGTCCTTCCGAAATAAGGTCACCCAGAATGTTTGTGTGGGGGCGACTGAAACAGGACGCACATTCACCATTATGTACGACATTACAGGGGCAGACCCAGATACCTTTGTACAACAGCTGAAAGATGATTGGACCTTCCTTGTAGATATAATGGGGGTCACCCAATCTCCGGCCTATTTACGACATAATGACCGCCCGGTTATGGCGATCTGGGGGCTGGGCTTTAGCGATCGTCCAGGCAGCGTCGAACAGGCTATGGATCTGATCAACTACTTTACGAATGACGCCCCACCCCAGTACCGGGTCCATCTTGTCGGGGGAGTTCCATACCAATGGCGCACCTCCAACGGCGATAGTAAGCCGGGGTTCGAGTCGGTCTATACCTCGTTTGATACGGTGAGCCCATGGTCGGTAGGACGATATGACAGCAACACCTCGTTTGACTCGAATCTAAACGGAACCGCTCAGCCGGATATGAGCTATGCCAATAACCAGGGTGTGGGCTATGCACCGGTCATCTGGCCCGGTTTTTCCTGGGCGAATCTACACGATGGTCCGTTGAATCAGATCCCACGAAATGGCGGTGACTTCTTCTGGCACCAATTCAAGGGGATCTATGATCTGGACCCGCAATTCGTATATGTGGCCATGTTTGATGAAGTCGACGAAGCAACGGCGATCTTCAAAGCAGCAACATCGGCCAGTGAGCTGCCGACTACGGGGCAGTTTCTACATCTGGGGCAGGATGGAACGGCGCTACCATCGGATTGGTATTTACGCCTGACCGGTGCAATGAAGAGGGCCAAAATCGGCCAGTTCATACCCTCGTCAACATTGCCTTTCGCTCCCTGAACGACGGGTTCGGAGAACCAGGAGAAGGCATAGGATAAGCAGGCCGGAGATCGGGAAGGGGCGCGGTCCCGCCTGACAGCCTCCACCCGTACTTGGGGCGGGTGCCGTTGTGTCGTCGGCTGGGCCGCTATCCGTTCCGATGCCCGTGTCGTTGCCCGTTCCGCTATCCACCGTGGCGGTATCGTTACCAATGTCGACGGACCCGGCCTCTACGACGCTGAGATGGAGGACGAGGGCGGTGTACAGGCCGCGTATGTCGAAGATGTTGAGGGCGACCGTATGCGAGCCAAGTTGCTCGGCTGTGGGAGTCCATGACGTGGCACCGGTGCGGAAATCAACGACCATTCCTTCGGGCAAAAGATCGGCGAGGAATAAGACCTCATCACCGTCCGGATCGGACGCTACAATCTGGTATTCCCAAAGAGAATCGGCGGCCAGGTCGAGGGGGCCTGGATCGACAACATCGGGCGGGCTATTAACGCCGGCACTAAGAGTCTCGGAATCCACAGTAAGCTCTAGATCGAAAGACAAATCACTGGAGGTTGCGGTCCGATTTTTTACCATGACGGCCAGGACGTTCGGACCTAGAACGAATGGGTTCTCCTCATCCGAGGGAATGTCTTCAATGGAGATGCTATTGTCGGACGACGACGAGCTGGCATAGGTGTCGTGTTCGAGGCCATTTTCCATATTGACGGAGCTGATAAGCTGACCGTTGATCCATACTGCCGCCGCGTCGTCATACAATACCTGGTAGCTTCCTCCCACGACTCCCGAGTTCAGGGTGATGGTCTTGCGAAAGTAGGCGCTGGGGACGTTGGGATTGGTGTTCAGGATCTCGGTGGTTTCATCCCCGTCTCCAAAGCCGAATTGGCCGAATCCGGTTGACCAGCTGCTGTCATTATAAC
>CAUZEG010000287.1:0-2796 GCA_963578775.1 Myxococcales bacterium | reverse complement strand
CCGCCCGACAAGATACCGACCTTCTTTTCCACATCGTCTCCCGAAAATAAGAACGCGCCGAGGGCTCCTCGAATCGACGTGGGGCTGGCACTGCCCGCAATAGCCGTCGCCGAGTCCAGCACCGTTTCGTCCATATTCAAATCCTGCACCAGATGCTGGGCAAAGTAGCCTACCGAGACATTGGCCCCAAGCCGACATTCGCCCTGAAGCAGGGGGAGTCGTTCCGAAATCACATCCAATAATGTGGTCTTTCCTCCACCGTTGGGCCCCACCAATGCGAGTCGATCCCCGCGACGTATATGCACCTCCAGGTCGCGGAGAACCTCGTGATCACCATAGCCGGCCACTCCGCCACGAATATCGACTACCTTATCTCCCGTACGCACCGGCTCGGGAAACCGGAAGCCGCGAAGCCTACGCATCTCCTGGGTCACATCCAGGCGCTGCAACTTGTCGAGCATTTTGACGCGACTTTGGACCTGGCGGGCCTTGGTGGCCTTAGCCCGAAAACGCGAAATGAAACGTTCAATCTCCGCCACGCGCTGCTGTTGACGGGACGCCTCACGCCCTTGTTGCGCACGGCGTAGCGCGCGGGTCGCCAGATACTCGGTATAACTTCCCACGTACCGTTCCAGGGCCCCGTTGGAAATCTCTACAACCTCGGTACAAAAACCATCGAGGAAGGTACGATCGTGAGAGATCAAAACAACCGCCCCGCGAAACGATTGGAGGAAGCCCTCAAACCATTCCAGGCTGGGCAGATCGAGATGATTGGTCGGCTCATCCAGCAATAGGATATCGGGCGCCCGTAACAATAACGACGCCATCACCACACGCATCAACCAACCCCCACTCAGCTCGCCGGCCGACGACCGTGCCATCTGCTCGTCAAAGCCAAGCCCGGCCAATACCCGAAGGGCGCGGGATTCAATCTCATAACCACCGAGTAGGGAGAAACGATCCTGAAGATCACCGAGGCGATCAAGCTCGGTTCGGCTTAAGGATTCCGCGTCTACGGCCATTTTCGCCTGCAGCTGTTCCAACTCCTGCTGTACTTCCATCAGCTCCGTCTGTGCCCCGATCACAAGGTCCAGAACCGGCCCGGATCCCAGGGTTGCAACCTCCTGCGGGAGCATTCCCATACGCAAATTACGGGCCCGGCTGATGGTGCCTTCATCGGGTTCATCCTCGCCCGACAGCAACCGAAGGAGTGTGGTCTTACCCGCTCCATTGGGCCCAACCACCCCGATCCGTGACGTATTGGTTATCCGAAGGGAGATTCCGTCAAGAACCGCTCGGGCACCGAAAATTCGATGTACATTTTGAATGTCGACGAGCACGAGAATAAACCTAGTACGCTTTCCCTATGTTCGCATTTACACCAGTTCTGACTGTAGATCACAGTACTCCGACCGGTCAAAGCAACATGAATGCATCGGATCTTGCCAATTCACGGCCGACCTCGCCAATCCCGCCCGTTCTGAGTAGAATCATCGCTCCATTGTGGAGGTGTTTTTGCGCTGGCTGATTCTCATCGGCACTCTCATCATCGGCCTTGGCTGTTCCAACGGAGAATCTGTACTCGTTGAAGACGCCGGCGATCTGGGCTCGAGGCTTGATATTTTCCAGACGGAGAACGATCTCGCAGAACTACCTCGCGACATTCCGGCATCGCCCGACCTGCCGGATATTCCCGAGCCGGCCGATACGGCCGATGTCCCCACCGCAGCGGACGAGGGGACCGATCCTGGCGGTACAGACGACGGTTCTTCGACCCAACCGGATAGCGGCTCAAACTGTGAACTGGTGGACGCCTGTGGCTGGGACAATGACGACTGCAGCGCAGCGACCGCCATGCTGGAGATCGTTCCCCTGGATATCTGGGCCCAGAAACTGATCGACCCCGAGGTGGTGCTCACGACATCGGATGGAGAATCGGTTCCCCTGGCCTCCTATATCGCACATACCACCCCACTCTGCGGTCCCGGGCTATTTGAGCTTCGGCTAGAGGCCGCCCATCACGAAACTATGTTGGCCAGCATCCAATACGATGGTGAACCGGGGCTGGATGGTTTTCGGGTCGACATCACGGGCGAAGCCGTCGGTCTCACAGTGATGACGGAGATCTATGATCCGGGGACGGGACCCATCCGTTATTATACTCTTTGGGTAGGGCTACCCCATCATTGGTATTCCCCCACCGGACGGCCGGCCCGACACGGCAACCAGATCGATTTGCTACGAAACGGTGAAGAGTTCTGGAACGCCACCCTTGCGGGCCTGGAGACCGCCGAAGAGCTGGTCACCCTGAGCACCTGGTGGTGGCAGAGCGACTTTGAACTATACCGCGACTATGTTGAGCACCATGCCCTCAGCGACGAAGAGCGCTGGAGCTACACCATGATGGGCGTACTGGACTGGCTCGACGCCTGGGGCGTGGAAAGCAAGATCCTGGTCAGCCAATTTCTCGAACAGGACGGTCTATTATCCGGGATCACAATAGATTCACATCTGACATCCCGGGCCGGCGATCCCAACGATGGCATCGAATCCATGGGGGACGCCAATCTCATCTCCGGGGTTTTCACGCTGCACTTCCCGACAGTGGAATTCGAATCACGCATCAAACAGGGTTGGAGCTTATCCGAAGGTGTGGTGACCCTGAGCGCCGACGGGCTGGATAGCTTCTGGCCTCCCTATACGGTGGACATGACGGACGTGCCCCTGGGGCTCGACGCACTCGAGGTCGCCCATGCCAGCTGGCATCAGAAAGCCCTCACGGTCGACCAGAGGCTG
>CAUZEG010000286.1:0-2864 GCA_963578775.1 Myxococcales bacterium | reverse complement strand
AGACAGTAGCCGGCTTAATGGGGAAAGACGCAGGAGTCCGCTTCTCTTTCATTATGGAGCGCGCCGGTAAGGCCCAGGACCTCGATATCTAGTTGTTCCTGACGGACTAGCGTAGGGACCGGTCATGGGCTGTCCGGAGAAGCACATCGCCCAGGAAATGCCGTTTTAAACGGAACAGGCGAGAGAAACGTACGCTCGGTCTTACCTGCATTGGAGTAATCGAGGGGAACCGTTTTGTTCCCGAGATCTCCTGGGGGCCAAAATCATATACCCGCTCGGCCGGCTCTCCAGCGCTGGCGAATGCAGGGCCAAGGGCCAGACTGAACAAGACAAAGACAAGGATAAGAATTCGGACCATTAGAGCCTCCAGCCATACGGGCAATTCGTTGGGGCCGTTGGCCCCATACCCAGTAAAGACGCATCGGATCTAATTTCGATCTATAGGGCACCAGACTTTAACTGGATTCCGATCGACCATGGGGATCGATATGGGTTCTTCCAGCCGAATCCACCCAGGCCACACCACAAGCCGCGGTGCTATAGGCGTAGCCCGCCCGGCCGTCATCGGTTATGGCGATCACACCCATCGCTCCCTGATGATCAACCACCTCGTGAAAGGTCTGTTCCAGCGATTCATGCAAGGTCTTTCCATCCAGGATGCGAGTGGCTATTCGCCCGGTTATATTCAACTCCATGATCTGCTCACCGAAGCCTGTCGCGGATATGGCCACCCGAGGGCAGGCATAGGTCCCCGCCGGTGTGGGAGTATCGCTGACCCGTCCCGGCTGTTCGTGACCACGGCCCCCGGTCGAGGTGCATGCCCAGAGATCACCGTCGCTACCCACGGCAACCGCACCGACTGTGCCATACCGTTCACCTTCCGGTGGCATATCTTTCATATTCTCCGGGACGTCGAGCCCCACCGCCCGGGCGCGCTGCAATCCCTTCAGCCCCGAGTCACCAATGGCCGCTTCCATATCCGCTTCTTCGCCTGTTTCCATGAGGGAACGCCAACGCTCGATGGTCTGGGGAGTGCGGAGATCCACGGCCTCAATGCCCATGGCAGCCATAAGCTCTGCGGCGCCCTGCCCGTCCAGATTTCGATCGCCCCGGTCCTGGAGAATGTTGGCCAGCTCACTTGGGTGTAGACAGCCATGAACGTTATATACAGCCGAAAGACGAAGGTCGGTCCCACTCATCAGGGCGGCCGAAACCCGCACAATCCCATCTCGCTGCAGCTTCGAACCCAATCCCGCGTTAAAGCGAACGTCGGATTCCATTGCCATGACCGAGGTCAATACAGCCGCACGGGCTCCTTCCACACCGAGGCTGGCCATGCCACCATATGCCGAATCAAGTAGAACCCGACCACGCTCCATGCGGTCGGATTTTGTCGTCGTTTCCAGATAATTACCCGCACCACCGTGGATCACGATGGCTGGCCTGGACAATTGCTCGGTATATAGCTCGAAACCGCTCATTTCAATATCCGACAACTCCGTTCTCAAAAGCGCGAAATCAGCTCTGCGCGAACACCGGCAAAACCGGGGAACACCCGGCAGATCCCCGCGATGCACTTGAGCCCACCCCGCTGCGTCCCGGCGGTAAGCCGGAACAGTCCGTCCTGCCAGACTTCAGCAGAGAGGATGCCGGCGATAAAATAATTCGCCACATCTTCACTCTGGTTCTGGGTGTCATAGCCCAACTCGAAGGTGAGAGCTCCCACTTCGGTCCATTCCAGGCCCACGAAGGTACTCCCCCGCACATAATCATCCGTCTCCAGCGTCCGGAGTTCGTTCATCGACACAAGGTGGAGAAACATCTTTGGAGTAAGGCGTTGCAGATAATCCACATCAAAGTGAACCATGGATTTCACGTCATGGGGATCTCCACAATCGAAGGGATCGACTCCCTCGCAGCCGTTTTCATCCCTATAACCGGCACTACCCGAAAGATGAGACATGCGCTCCTGAAACCAGTACTCGAACCCCGCATAGGCGTGCGTTTGATGGAGTGGCTCCAGGGCATCGGGGTTGTTTACCCGCATCATTGCGTTTACGTGCAATACCAGATTCCGATCCAGCAACGATTGCTCCAGTCGAAGCCGACCACCAATAACATCGCGATTCTCCAATACCTCTTGATCGATTCGCTCCAGAGTCGGCGGCTGGCTGTAATTAAAGGGGGCATTCAGGGCCGAGTTGGTGCTTCCCAGAAGCTCCCATTTGTCCAGATAGAGGCCTTCCAGAAGAACGACGGTATTACCAAGACTCAGGTCTAGAGCTCCATACCCGGCCATACCTTCCGATTCATGATCGGCGAGTCGCCGCTGCTGCATATCTCCTTCCAGATATAGAGACACGGGTCCCGCCGTGAATTGCACGGAGGCCCCACCAGTCATCCAACGATCGTCCTCCTCGGCCAATCCGGCCAGAGCCTGTTCTCGCGGCAACATCAACAAACCAAAGGTCTGTACACTGGCCCCGGGAAATGGACGGATTTCGTAGGAGCCGCCGATGACCTTGTCATGGGTGTCCTCGACCCATTTCTGCGATATTGCATCCAGGTTGGCCGGGTTCGTCCTTCCACCAAATAGATTTATGGTTTGAAAATCAGAGGCGTAGGTAACGGCTGGTCCAAAGAGCGACACATCCAGCCCCAGCTCATCAACCTTTCGAAGGGAAAACACGATACCTCGTCCAAGCTGGCGAAAATGATCCCCGAGCATAAAGCGCCACGATCCGCTCTGGTGTTGCAGGGTGACGCGTTCGAAACGCATGGCGTTTTCGTACTGGTCATTGGGTGCGCTATAAAACCGCCAGGCTTCCGCGCGTAAGGCCGTAGTCCAGGCTCCAAATGACCCC
>CAUZEG010000285.1:0-2866 GCA_963578775.1 Myxococcales bacterium | reverse complement strand
GGTGGGTATTATTGTTGGTGTGGCCATGCTGTCGTTTTTCGTGGCTCTGGGCCAGGGGGTTCGGGCCAGGGTATTGAATCGCTACTTTCCCGTGAACCAGGTCGAGGTTGAGCCCCAACGGCTGAATATCCTGGGAATCGAAGGTCAGCTGCAGGGCCGGGCTGTAGAATCCGATCACCTCGAAGCCCTGGGTTCCATACAAGGCGTGAAGGCGGTCTATCCGAAGCAACGTAGTCGTTTCCAGGCGCGCCTCTGGGGCGGAGAGGCCCTTCTCGGGGAAGCGAAGCACGGGGAGGCCTTTTTTGATGGAATTTCTCCCGAACTTGTTCGTGGTGAGCTCAAAACTCGCGAGCGGGGTATTGCCGCAGCCGGACAGGGTTCGAGGGCCCCGGTATTACCGTGCGATATGCAGCTGGATTGTCCGGCCGGCTTTGACTGCTTGGACTCCTGGTGCACACGCCACGAGTACTGGACGGATTTTCGCTCCCTTATGGTTCATACGGTCTGCACGGGGGATTCGGGCTGCCCCCCGGAGCATCTCTGTATGGCGGGAGTATGTCGGCCTGTGGGTGGATCCGACGCGGATCTGACTATATCCCGCCGTTGTTCGTTAGATGGACAATGCGGGCCCGAGGGAGAATGCATTCAGGGGCATTGTTCCACAGCGGTGGTATTTTCGACCTGTTCTTCCGATCAGGAATGTAGCGAGGGCTTGACCTGCCAGTCGATCCCCTGTGATGCCTCTTCCATCTGCCCGGATGAATCCAGTTGCCGGAAGGGTCGTTGCGGAGCCGCGGCGAAGGTATGCGATTTTACGGCCTGCCGGCTGACCCTGGGCGCCCGTGCCCAGAATACCGGCGTTCCCGAACTGATCGCCGGCGTGATGGAGGGTCGCTGCGCCAATGAAGCTGCCTACGGCACGGTGGATTGTATCGCCGAGCCCTGTCCGCGTGGTTCGTATTGTGGCACTTTGAACGCGATGACGGGTCGAGGCGTGTGTATGGCGGCCTATCCGGTCCTCGTGAACCCTCTATCCATCGATATGTACAACGCGACAGCGGCTTCGTCTCTAGACCTGCAACGCATTTCCGATCCTCGAATTCTACTGGGTTCCAGCTTTCGAATACGGATGGGAGATTCTTTCTTTACGGAGGGACTGGCTCCGCGCGAACAGATCACTCGTCAAGCCCGACTTGTAGGCTTCTCGGATAAGGTACCGGTCTTTGGCTTCACCGTTCCTCTGAACGTGGTCCAACATGCGAACGCCCATTATAAAGGGCGCGACGCGGCGAGCGTATACGATGCGGCGATTCTGGTGGCGAATAGCAATTCGGACGTAAGCGGTGTGATTCGGGCCGCCCGGGATTTGGATTTCCGGTTGGGTCCCAGCAGCCGTGAAGCCCGCAAACTATCGAATATGCTGTATATCCTGACGCTGGTTTTCGGCTTTATCAGCCTTGTGATTATTGTCGTGGCCGCCATCAATATCGCGCATACCTTTTTGATGATGGTAACGGAACGACGGCACGAGATCGGCGTAATGCGTGCACTCGGAGCCTCACCGGGAGATATCCGGACCTTGATCCTGCTGGAGGCGGCGGGGGTAGGGCTATTCGGTGGTGTGGTGGGCCATAGCATTGCCTACGGGGTCAGCCGCCTGGCTAATTCCATCATTGGTCAGCAACTGAGTTCGATGATGTTCCTACCCGGAGACTTCTTTACCTTCGATGGGGGCTTTCTCTGTTGGAGTGTAGTGGGGGCGATGATCTTTGCCATGCTGGGAGCCTTGTCGGCGGCCCATCGGGCGGCGCGGCTGGACCCGGCCGTTGTCCTCACCAATCCCTAGGATCCCGACTCGAAAACCCGGCGCACCTGCTCTAAGAACCGGGTCCGCTGTACCGTGTCGTGTAGTTGTTCGTCGGTGGCGATGGGAATCTTCGGTCCGAGCCGTTCAAGCACCTGAATGAAGAGGCCCGACGTATGGTCGATGGCCTCGGGATGGGACGGATCACGCAGGTCCATGACCGGGGCATCCCCCACGCCACAGCTCGGAGAACGAGCTTTGGCAACAAAGCCGGTCAGCCCACGCGCCAGGAGGTCACGAATCGTGGACTCGGCTACGTTCACCAGGGCCAGGGTGTGGTCGGCGGTACCATCGTGGGTCAACAGACGTAGTCCACCGCTGGCTGGACTGAGCCACATCGGTGGACGTGGTATTGGCAGACCGGCCGCGACTTCTGGACAAATGGCCTCCCAACGGACGAAGGATGATAGGGCGTCGATTACGTCGGGTGCGTATTTGTGGGCACCATCGTATCGAACGCGTTCACCCAGAAGACAAGCAGACACGCCAACCAGTGGAAGGGCCGTTTCGATTGCATCGGTCATAATGGTCTTGATGGTCGCGGGAATCCGATGCCAAGGTCAAGCCCGTTGGTGGATCGGGCCGTACGAATGAAAACTTCGAAGTTGACCTGATAGCGTGCCGATGGCTAGATTGCCGACCCACCCCCAAGGAGCCAATGATGGCCGAGAGTACCCTTGACCGGATTCGACGTGAGCGTCTTGAGAAGGCGGAAGCACTTCGTGAAATGGGCATCAATCCCTACGCCAACGATGTTGTGGTGACCGATAGTCTTGCGGATCTCAGTCAAAGCTATGCGGATTGTGTCGAGAATCCAGACGGCCCCTCCGCCGATGCCCCTCGCCATTCGGTGGCCGCGCGTGTGATAGCCAAACGGGTTATGGGGAAGCTGTCATTCCTGCGGGTACGAGATGGCTCAGGGGAGTTTCAGTTGATGCTCCGAAAGGACATCATGGACGAAGAGAACTACCTCCGGATCCGCCGTTATTCCGACGTCGGCGA
>CAUZEG010000284.1:0-2911 GCA_963578775.1 Myxococcales bacterium | reverse complement strand
TAAGGGGGGTTCGGAGCTCATGGCGAAAGTCGCGTAGCTCATCCATGGAACGAGTCGCTCGATTCGGCGCACCCAGGCCACTACTGAATGTGCACAAACGCTCGTAGGCCTGCAGTAGATTCCCAAAATCGGCGCTCAGATCCGCATGATTCCGATCGCGGGTCTCGGTTTGAATGGAATCGATCCAACCGTCCAGCAGCTTGATGGTCGACTCCATCTCAACCCGAAGTTCCGCTTCGGCACGGGACTCCATTGTCCCCTTATTCTGTTCGTCTGGACCGCTCAAGCCACACTCCGTGGGTCCGGGGTTATTGCCGCATTATTGTGGCAGCTGCCCCAGACGGATGCAATGCGGGTATTGCACCGAGTCGTTCCAGGGCTTGCTGACCCACCACCTGACCGATGGCCAGAGACGCCGTGGCCGCTGGTGAAGGTGCGTTGCGCACATGGATAAAGAAGGGCTCCTCCTCGATGAGAAAATCATCCACCAGATTGCCGTCGGGACCCACGGCCTGGGCGCGGACACCGGCTTTGGCCGGCTCCAGATCCACCGCCGTGATATCGGGAACAAGACGCTGTAAGGAGCGGACAAAAGAACTCTTATTCCAGGACCGCCACCATTCCTTTGTGCCCACGCCAAGATACCGGCCGGCCATACGCCAGAACCCGCCATAGGTCAGAGTATCCCAGGCATCCGCCAGCCGAATATTACGACGACGGTATCCTTCCCGATCCCAGGCCAACACCGCGTTGGGACCACAATGCACCGACCCGTCGATACCACGGCTGAGATGCACCCCGAGAAAGGGCAGCGCCGGATCGGGGACCGGATAGATGAGGGAGCGGCATAGATCACGACGGGCATCGACCAGCTGAAAATACTCACCGCGGAATGGGAGGATCCGTACCCCTGACCGTCGTCCGCCGTGCAATCGCAGACGATCGGAATATAGACCTGCACAGTTGATCACCAGGCGGGCGCGAAAATCGCCCTGTGTGGATTCTATCACCGCATGGTCGTTATCCTCGACCACCCGCTGCACCCGGGCATCGGTGACCAGTTGTCCACCCCGGTCGCCGAGCAGATCCACCAGCCGGGCGGCCACCCGGCCGAAATCCACGACGCCGGTCTCAGGGACCGAGATCGCCCATTGCCCCGCCACATGGGGCTCGAGCTCGCGCAGTTGGTCTGCGTCAATGAGGGCGCAGTCCACCCCGTTTTGCACCCCCCGCTGGTAGAGTTCCTCCAGCCGTGGCCGTTCGGAGGGGTCGACCGCCACGATAACTTTGCCCCGGCGGGCGTAGTCGATTCCCTGTTCGTCCAGGAAGCTCTCCAACGCCGCCTTACCCTGACGACAGAGGCGGGCCTTGGAGCTGTTGGGGGGATAATAGATCCCCGAATGAATCACCCCCGAGTTATGGCCGGTCTGGTGCTGGGCTGCCTGCGCTTCTTTTTCGAGTAGACAGATCTTCAGACCGGGTCGCTGCTTGAGCAAGGCATGCGCCGTGGCCAATCCCACGATACCGGCCCCCACAATGATGACATCGGCCTGGTCCATCCCACCATCCACCATGAATCTCCGCCGACCTGCGGAGGATACATCCAGTATGACATCCGCAATTGGGTTTTGTCGCACTTTCTGTTATTCCAGCCAAAGAAATATCTGGGAGCGAGCGATGCGACGAATCGACAGCGAAGAAGACCTGGTTCTTATGTACCGAAACAGCTCGGCCTACGCGGTGATCGCCGCCTGGTCCGGCCAGGGCTTATTTCACGAGCTCGCCGATGGTGAACCCCGATCGGTGGACCAGATTTCCGGGGATAACCGTGCCCTTGCCATCACAGCTCCGGTTCTGGCCCATCTGGGATTGCTGAGCACTGACGGGGCGAAATACAGCCTCTCTCCCACCGGCAAGACTCTTCTCGATGCGGGTGTCTTGAATCTGCAGAGCGCGGAGCGTAGCCATGGAGATCTGTCGCGCCTGGACCAGGTGCTGGCCGAAGGTGGACCCACACGAGCGGCCGATGGTTCCTCACGTGTGACCGAAGGAGGCGTACGCGAACACGATCCAGAGGGATCCCGCAAGTTCATGCAATACCTCTATCGACGCAGCGAGCGAAGCGCTGTGGAGGTGGCCCGCTGGCTCATGCCTCGCCTATCCGAAAAGCCCCATATTCTCGATCTGGGAGGTGGTCATGGCCGCTACGGTCATGAACTGACCCGCCTTGGCGCCGACGTCACGCTCTTTGATCGAGGGCTTATCGTGGACATCGCACGGGAGCGATACGAGGACAGTCTCCAATATAAAACAGGGGACTTTATGACCGATCCCATGGGTGGCCCCTACCACGCCGCCCTGCTCTCCAATATTGTGCATGGTCTGGGTCCCGAAGAAAACCGTACTCTCTTCGCCCGTCTGGCCGAATCTCTTGCGCCCGGTGGCCTGCTGGTGCTCAAGGATATGTTCCTGAACGAAGACCGCTGCCAGCCGGAAGAGGCGGCGTTATTCGGTATGACCATGCTGATGTATACCCGTGAAGGGCAGACCTATACCGTAAAGGAGATGGAAGATCTGGCGCGTCCATCCGGCTTCGAAAACGTCGGAGTGGTCACGGTTCGAAACCTCCGTTTCGCCCTGATTTTTCTCCAGAAAACCGGCTGATAAACTCAGCCGCCCTGCTCGCGACGTAATACCCGGCGCATCACCTTATTGGATGCCGTTCGGGGAAGACTGTCCAGCAGTACAACGCGGGCCACCTTGAAGAGAGGGTTCAGCTCGGAACGAATCGCCTGCTGGAACCCATCTCGTAGGACGCCCGCGTCCGCCCCCGCGTCGGCGACGGTGCAAAGAACCAGCTCGCTCGGACCACCACCAGCCGGTGGGACGGCGATGGCCGCCGTTTCCAGGA
>CAUZEG010000283.1:0-2938 GCA_963578775.1 Myxococcales bacterium | reverse complement strand
TCTGCCCGGAGGAACCGGTATTAAGGGCGTGGAGGAAACCGATCTAGCCCCCTTCCTTGTCCAGTTCCGTCGCGAGGCTCCCTGGCTGATGCGTTTTGGCTTGTGGATCTCAACATGGATCTATCTGTGGAGCCCGATTCTAACGGTGTATGTGCCGCTACCTCTGTTTTTACTGCCACGTGCCTGGCGCGAAAAGCATGCCTTCCGGGCTGCCACACACCGATGGTATCTGATGCGGCAGACCATGCTGATGTTGAAAATGGTGGCCGGACTCTGTTGGGGGCAAGATTCGGATGTGCGCTCCCAACTCGGTGTGCCTCTTCTCAACGGTGATCCAGGCACATTCCGGGGTGATTCATGACCCACCTCGCGTACCAGAAGCGCGGCCCTGTGGTGGAGTTGGATACCGACTATGTGGTGGTCGGTACCGGGGCTGGCGGTGCGGCCGCAGCGGTGGGGCTGGCACGTGGTGGTATGCATGTGACCATGGTGGAGGCGGGAGCCTGGCGTACCCCCAACGACTACCCCACCTCTATGTATGGCCAATTACGAGATATGATGGACGATTGGGGCAGTACGCTTACGCGTGGTCGTGCCTACTGGCCGATTGTGCAGGGACGGGTCGTGGGTGGTACCACCGTCATTAATTCCGCCATCGTAGTACGTACGCCTGGCGATGTTTTTCGTTCGTGGGAGGCGGAACATGGTGTAGGCGGTGACGCGATGGCCGAGTCCGTCTGGGGCTACCAGGATCAGATTGAAACCGAGCTCTCGGTAGAGCCGGTACCACGCGAGACGATGGGTCGTAGCAACGCGCTCGCGATGAAGGGAGCGAAGGCTACCGGCCTGCATAACCATGACATGCTCCGGAACGTAAAAGACTGTCTCGGACAGGGGTTTTGTCTGCAGGGGTGTCGGGCCGAACGCAAACAGAGTACCGCGGTTACGTACGTGCCGGAGGTGTTACAGCGGGGGGGCGATCTCCTATCGTGTGCACCTGTGTCACGGATTCAGCTCGAGGGGGGACGCGCTGTCGGCGTGGAAGGAACTTTCGTTCATCCCCAGACACGGGCGAAGGGGGCCGTATTTCGGGTCCGGGCTCGCAAAGGAGTGCTGATTGCCGCCTCGGCCACCCATAGCCCCGTACTACTAATGCGATCTGGAATTAAGACGCCGTCCGTCGGACGGTATTTCCGGGCCCATCCCGGTGCCGGGATCTTCGGAGTGTTTGACGAGCCCGTTGATATGAACGTCGGCGCTACCCAGGGTTGGTCCAGCACGGAATTGCGCTCCGAGCACGGAATCAAGCTGGAGACATTATCTCTTCCCCTGGAGCTTGTGGTGAGCCGTCTTTCTGGAGCGGGGCCGGAATTAATGGAGCGGATCAAAGAATACCGCCATCTGGCGATGTGGGTCTTTACCATTCGAGCGGAGGCCGAGGGGCGTGTGAAAGCCGGGTTCGGTGGCAAGCCCTCCGTGCAATATTCTCTGACACGTTATGATATGGAGCGGATGCGGATTGGGATTCACAATCTGACAAAAATGGGATTCGCTGCCGGCGCGAACACCGTAATTCCCGGGGTTGTAGGAATGCCCTATGCGATCGGTGCTGATCAGGTAGACCAGGTCCTCGACGCGTCCCTTGATCCGCGTCATTGGACCGGTATTCTATCCCATCTTTTTGGCGGCTGTGTGATGGGATCCGACCCATCTCGTTCCGTATGTGATGGTCGCGGTAGAGTTCATGGCGTAGAAGGTCTGTATATTGCGGATGCATCGTGCATTCCGACAACGCTGGGGGTGAATCCACAGCATACGATTATGGGCATTGCCAGGCTTCGTGCAGACGAACTTCTCAACGATTGAGGTCGGGCTCGACCACATGGCCGTAGGCGGCCTCCAGGAGGTTCATCATCGGTTCCGCGCCTGGTGGAGGATCCGGAACCGGAAGTTCGCCAGCGACGCCGCGGCGGATCTCGGCGGCCAGCGCCTGCGTATCACCCCAGGCGATCTGGGGGCCCTGGTACCAATCCTCTACGCCACCGCTCTGCCAGGATACGACAGGAATCCCCAATGTTGCGGCCTCTAATCCTACAATCCCAAAGGGTTCTTGCCAGCGTGATGAGAGGATTACAAGACGGGCTCGGCGGTAGACGGCGGACAGTTGTGCATGGTCAAGCCAACCGGTGCAATCAAAGCCCGCTTCTTCCAGACGGGGTCTTGCCGGTCCGGTTCCGGCGAAGACAAGTGGTAGATCCACCCCGGATCCGCGCCATGCAGCAATGGCGTCGTCGACGCCTTTATGCTCCACAAGTCGGCCGACGAATAATACGCAGGGGGGTCCCGCAGCCGGGGCATCAAGATCGAGTCCATGTACAAAGGGGGGGATGATATGGATCGTCGAGTTGGATACGCCGACGGCCATCAATTCCCGCTTCATATACTCCGACAGAACAAAAAGGCGCCGCATGCGTTGCACCTGCTCGAGCCGAGATCGGGTCAGCTGCCAGATAGAAGCGCCATAGGCTGGATCCTCAAAACAATCGGCGCAGAGCGTCTCGTTCATCGTCTCGGTACATTGTGCCCCCAACAGGGTGAGCTTGCCACGTCCAGGGCAGAAGCTGCGGTGATCCTGGACGGTCATAACCGCACCACGGCTCGCGGCCTGGGCGAGTGCAATGGGATTCATGACGTTGTGAACATGGATAATGTCGGGGCAGATCTCGTCGAAGAGTGCGTCTAAATCGACTGGATATTCGGTTCGTGAATCGAGCCCACCGACGAGTCGAAAGGTGCATGGCGGGTCGCCGGCGGAGTCCTTTCGTCCGGCCGCCAGGACAATCTCATGGGTTCGACTCTGCTCGGAAAGAATGCCGAGAAGATGCCAGTCGGCTCCACCGCGGGTGCCGAAACGGTCATTCAGATGAAGAATACGCAC
>CAUZEG010000282.1:0-2939 GCA_963578775.1 Myxococcales bacterium | reverse complement strand
ATCTGCTCTCCATCGGAAAACGCCAACTCCTGTTTATGACAGGTGTTGCAACTTACCTGATTGTTGCCCGACAGGATCGGGTCGTAAAACAGAGCCCGACCCAGCTCCACCCCCTCCACGGTAAGCGGGTTGCGGTCTGGCGAGGGGAGCACCGTTCCCAGATTTTCCGGCACAGTAAAGAGATCGCCGGAGCTCGACGGTGCACATGCAAGCAGCATTAGCCCCAGAAGCCCTGTAATTCGCGACCATGATTTCCTATGTGGAGTCATGCCCTCTATTGCTTTTCACTTCCAGAAGACAGAACCGTGAACCAGTTGGAATAGTTTTCGGCCATCGTTCCGGCTGGACTGTCGACAGGGCCACCTACGATGGAATTATCCACCATCATATCCAAACCATCGAAGAGCTTCGATGTCTGCGCCGATAGAACCAGACTACCAACATGCGTGCCATCCACCCGAATGGAACCGTCCAGAGGGATAGAAACAGTCTTATACAAATCGTCAAAACCGAGATGGGCCTTGAAGAAGTCCATGGTCTGCCCAGCGTCGTTCAGATAATTCCCCTCTGCTTTGAAGAATATAAAGCCCGAGCTCCAGCTCCAGCTCATATCCACACCGGCATCCAGTTCTCCCTCGAGAGTATCCAGGCTGTGGTTATGGTCCTCATCAACGCCGATTGAAAAGGTCACGGTGGTATAGTCGCCGGAGGGAACCCCGGTGATCGTAACGGTGTCACGCACCCCATTGCTGGTCTGCTCCAGGAGATAATAGGACTCCGGCACTACGAAACTCTGTCCATCGACATCCGTAAGAACCAGATTGGAGATCCAATATCGTAATGTCGTGAAGTGAACGATAAGGCCAGTGTCCGTTGTATAATCTACCAACAGCTCCATTGGAGCTTCGTTAAAGTAATGCTCGATGGTCAAAATAAACGACCCCGGTTCGGCGGACGACCCCTCGTCGGTCGGCGCCACAGCGGTATCCAGATCCGCCACGTCCGGCTCCGTCGATGTATTGTCCTCGGCTATCCCGGTGTCCTCGTCTCCTCCGAGTACTACCGGACCGGCCGGATCCCCACTACAGCCCATCAGCCCCAGAAAAAATATGGTTCCAACCATAACTAGAATTGTTCGCATATGGCTCATTTTCGCCTCCGTTTCTTATACTATTACATCCTGCTTTGTATTGTGCATCAAGGCCCAACATGATCATCAGGGATACAAACCTTTCCACCGCCCGATGTCCAGTTGAGTTGGGTGGTCCCCAATGTGAATGTTGGGATCTGATCTCGAATGGCGGGATCCAGATCTCCAGAGGCTATTAAATCATCTAGAAGATCGAGTCCCATCGAGCGAATGCGAATCCGCATTTTGACCCGCTCTGGCTTCAGATCGCCCAGTATGTAGTCACGTTCCTGGTGAACATCCTTATACTCCGGATCCAGAACATTAAATGTGTTGGGTGCTTCAAGAAGCTCACTGACAACACTGGCCACTTCCCAGAACATATGCACCTCTTCACCGGCGGCATTATAGGTGCGGTCCCCAATACGCCACAGATTGGGATCGTCGAGATCGGTCAGTGGCTGACCATCGGCAACGACCCCACTTTCAAAGATGACCTCATCGTCGGCGTTATACGCCACCAATTCGACCCAGGCCCGTCTATCCTGCGCGGCACCGCTAGGCCACGAATGCCCGGCCGCCATATTCTCCAACAATACCCGCACGCGGGTAGGCTCGTCCTCATCATATACACAGAGTTGCGCATTAACGGTCGTATTCAGCTCTTTTTCGATGGCCGCCAGCTGGTTCTCCATTTCGGGAAATGGAGTCAACGCTGTGTCCACTCCGACCATCTTGTGGTCGTGTACTCGGCGCAAAAAGACTCCTTCGTAATCCGCTGCCACGTCGTTTCGGCCCGACATATGGCAATCACCGCAGGTCTGGGGCGGAGCAATCTTTTCATTGGAAAATAGAGACTCCTGCCATTCCAGAAAGGTTCGTTCCAGATGCACGCCCGTAGGGGTAACAATATCGTGGCAACTGCCGCATAGATCGGCCGACTGTTTGGTATTACGGTCCAGCAAAGAAGAATAGCCAGAGGCGTGGGCGGTATTGGGAACCGGGTCCTCATAGCCACCGCGCATCACCAGATCGCCGCTCAGGCGTAAGGGGGCGTTATGGCTTCCCTCCACCGCCTCGACTGTATGGCAAAAGAAACAGGTGATCCCCTGCGCATAGTCCGGCACGTCCGCCAGATTCAACCCATCGGTCGTAAGGCCGAGCCGAAGGGCCAGGGGGGCATGGCATTGTACACAAAAATCTCCCAGCTCGCCGTTGGTTTCACGCTGTCCACGAGCGTTCATAGCCAGAAAAACCGGATCAAAGGATGCATAGGCATGCATACTGCCCGACCATTCGATGTAATGCTGCTCGTGGCAGTCCTTGCAGGTGGCTGGATCCATCATAGCGGTCCGGTTCAAATAGTTCGGACCATCGCTGCATGCTACGACCGCGTAGAGCCCAATCCAGATGAGGATCCACCTGCTCATCATCGTTCCGCCCCATTCCGTATCCACGTCAGGATCGCACAGCGCTCCACCTCGGACAAGGGACTCCCCGGGGGCATCACCTCTCCCAGATCGGCGGATTCCAATCGCCACATCAGGGGACTACATTCCGGGTCACCTGGGACAACCAGGGGCGACGAGCTACCAACCAGAAGCTGATAGGCCACGTCCGGATCTTCAAATACAAGACCACCCTTCGCTCCCTGGCTGGTATGGCAGCTCCCCCCACCTACGGAACAACTTGAGTCCAGAGTATTCGAGAACACATTATCAAAGGTGGGCTCGTACTGGGGTACACAATCCTCCGGTAGAGGATTCAAACAACCGACATCGGGACCACTGCAGGCGAACAGAAGAAGCAC
>CAUZEG010000281.1:0-3032 GCA_963578775.1 Myxococcales bacterium | reverse complement strand
TTTCGGCTTCTGTA
This sequence comes from Myxococcales bacterium, assembly GCA_963578775.1. Classification (GTDB taxonomy): domain Bacteria; phylum Myxococcota_A; class UBA9042; order UBA3505; family UBA3505; genus UBA3505. Next base: position 3,018 of record CAUZEG010000281.1, on the reverse strand, counting down.
GGGCTGGCCACCGAAGATCCGGCGCCAGCGGCAGCAGCCACGGCCCCCACGAGCCTGCGTGTATCCACCAAAATATTCGAGCCCTTCGTCTTTAAGAAGGACGATGCCTATGCGGGCTTTAGCATTGATCTATGGGATGACGTGTCGAAAAAACTGGGCCTCGCCACCGAGTTGGTGGCCACCGATTCGGTGGCGGAACTCTTGGATATGGTGCGCTCCGGACAGGCCGATGTGGCGATTGCGGGAATCACGATCACCTCACAGCGCGAAGAGAGCATCGATTTTTCCCATTCGTTCTTCGAATCGGGTCTACAGATCATGGTGTCGGATCGTGCCGGTGGCTCCTTCTGGCGGATGATCAAAGGCTTGTTCTCAAAGGCTCTATTGATCACCTTTGGGTTTTTCTTTGCGGCGGTCCTGTTTGCGGCCCATGTCTTGTGGTTTTTCGAGCGCCGAAAGAACTCGGAGAACTTCCCCAGGGCCTATGTGAAAGGACTCTGGGAGGCGTTCTGGTGGTCGTCGGTTACGGCCACGACCGTTGGCTATGGGGATCGGGTTCCACGATCGACGCCCGGGCGTCTGGTGGCTCTCGTCTGGATGTTTGCAGGGATCATCCTGATTTCCTTTTTCACAGCCTCCGTGACAACGCAGCTTACAGTCAGCCGGTTGGAAGGTTCGATCAACGGCCCGTCCGATCTTCCGGGCCATACGGTGGGGACCGTAGGGGGGAGCACAAGCGAGGCCTATCTTCAGAACAACGCGGTGAATGCCCTGGCCTACGATACTGTGGAGGGTGCCTACGAGGCGCTATTAGCGGGCAAGGTAGAGGCGGTTGTATACGATTCGCCGGTCCTTCGATACCACGCCAAACGGCTCCTGAAGAACCGGGTTCGAGTGGTTGGGCCCATCTTCCAGAAACAGAGTTATGGGATTGCGCTTCCCAACGGCAGCCCCTATCGCGAGCAGATCAATCGGATACTACTCGATCTCCGAGAAAGCGGGCGCTACCAGGAAATCTACGTAAAGTGGTTCGGCGAAGACGTGGGCTGACGGGCCAACTCTAGATCGATTTCGGTCACCGCCCGTCTATTCCAGCATGTTCCTACCTCTGTTTGGGAGGCGTCCATGTCTTTTCGTGCCCCCAGAATCGCCCTGAGCCTCGTTTGTTTTTTGTTATCCTGCGCGGCTTCAACCCAGCCCAGTCCGTCGGGCGCCAAGCAACTGGTCCAGTCCCACGCCCGGATAATGGCCAATGGAGACCCGACAATCATCTGCTACCCCATGGGTTGTTGCTACGACATAGACACCTGGGAGAAGATCTATTGTGACGCTTGATGGTCTATGGACTATGGGCCGACGACAGGGGGCTATAGCTCTGGGAATCGTCCCCGGTAGTTGCGCTGGGTCCCCAGCCATAAACAGACCCACCGCTACGACCTCCAAATCCGTCGTGAGCGGCATATCGTCCCACCGACCAGTCGAAATATACACCGGTCATGGCGGCTCCGGCCGTCGAGGTATACGTTCCTATGAGATTTCCGGAGGCATTGAAGACCTGATAGCCGGCTGAGTTACTGCCAGTTCCACTCTCCGGAAAATAGTAATAAACCCCGTCCCAGGCGAAGGTTCCGCCGAAGCAGTATGCGTCACATACGGCGGAGGGGGCAGGGCCCAGGGTAATGGTCTGGGTATGGACCAGAGTCGAGCTGTCCTCGTCGGTTTGATACCAGCGAACGGTGGTCCCCGTATAACAGAGGAAATGGTCGGCCGACGACGATAGAAGGTTGCAATGGCCAGTGAAGCCATCGCTGAAAACAACCGTAGTAAAGTCCTTCAGCAGGCCGGTGGCTGGGACAACAGTTCCGATATAGATCTGATTGTAAATCGAGGCATGTTGGTCTTGATCGGTGTGAATCACTCGGCCCGTAGCCGGCATATGGACCATACGATCAAAGGCTCCGGACCCGTTATTGGGGGCCTCAGGATAGCCACTGGCACTGGATTGATGGGACCAATAGCCATCCTTCGAATAATGTCCCACAATAATCCGATCGGTCTCCCGGTGCCAGATCCCGTTGACCAGATTATTGGAGTAGTGAAAGGTCCGGTCGATAACATTGAAGACATTGGCGGGGTTCGGAGTCCCGGTCAGGGTGACGTAGAGTCCACCACCTTCGGTTGTACAGATCGCGGAACAACCGTCATCCGCGATATTGTTTCCATCGTCGCAGCCCTCTGTGCCGGAGACGATACCATCTCCGCAACAGCTATTATTCTGGCAGATACCTTCGGTACAAAGTGTCCCAACGGTTCCACAGGAGTTGCCACAATCATCGACCACATCGTTACCGCAGACGGCGATAGCGGCGTCCTCACATTGACTGATGTCCAGGGCCGTTCCGATGGTGCCACACCCCAGACCACAGCCATCGGTTACGGCCAGACCGCAGGCGAAGGTGGAGGCATCGGGGCATTCGGCGGTGCAGAAATTGATGATCTGATAGATCGAACCATTGCATACCCAGACACCGTTGGCGTCCGAGTCCAGGTAGATATGTCCCTCCGTCTCGGCCGTGCAGGGGGCCTCCATGGCGGTGGGGATCGCCCAGGCGGAATCGGAACAGATCCAGCTGCTACCATCCCATTGTGCAATGGCGCCATCCGAGCAACTGAGCGCGCTCAGACTGTCCGCGTCGGTGCCATCCGCGAAACCGTCGGGTATGCCGCCCAGATCGCCCCAGTTTCCGGAAAACAGATTGCCCGCCTGGAAGCCGTTGGCAGCGAGCATTATGAGCAGGGCGCTCTCTGTAAGATTCGTGTCGTTATCCTGGGCGCAGACCCATTGGCTGCCATCCCATGCAAGGATCTGTCCCGCTGCGCAGGCCAGCCCAGCCAGGCTGTCGTTGTCACCGTCCTGTAGATCGGCGGGCAGATCGCTGAGGCTGAAGCCGGGGCCGGGCTCATAGCCCAGGGAGCTCAACAGGGACACCAGCTCGTCTTCCGCGATGAAGTCCCCCG
>CAUZEG010000280.1:0-3034 GCA_963578775.1 Myxococcales bacterium | reverse complement strand
TATGCAATACGACAGCACCAATTTACGGTTTCGGGCCAATCGCCAGGTTCTGGAAGACGGACTTGTTACACGGGTAACTACGGCTGACGCAGGCTGGGATCTCTTGAATATGGAGGTCCGCCGACTCCACAGTGGCCAACAATGGGACCATCATACCGATGAATGTGAATCCCTGCTGGTCATTCTCGGAGGCTCTTGCAGCGTCCGATCCAATCGGGGGACCTGGACCGACGTAGGCAAACGCCCCAACGTCTTTGCAGGTATGCCCTACGCCTTGTATCTCCCCCGCAAAACCGAGTTTTCCGTCACCGCTTCCAGCGCAAATCTAGAGGTCGCGCATGCCTGGGTCGCAACCAACGAGGACCATCCTGCTGCACTGGTCACACCCGACAACAGTACTATCGAGGTCCGTGGCGGGCGCAACGCAACACGGCAGATTAATAGTATTGTGCCGCCGGGATTTGATTGCCACCGGCTTGTAGCCTGTGAGGTGTACACCCCTGGCGGTAACTGGAGCAGCTACCCACCCCATAAACACGATACGGTACGCCACGACGCAACGAACACCCTGATCGAGGCCGATCTGGAAGAGTTCTATTATTATAAGATGGCGAAGCCCGAGGGCTATGCCCTGCAGCGTATCTACACCGATGATCGGTCCATCGACGCCGCGGTAATCGCCCATGATAATGACATCGTGCTCGTACCCGAGGGCTACCATCCGGTCAGCGCCGCCTACGGCTATGATTGTTATTATCTGAACTTCCTGGCCGGTAGCCATCAATCCCTCGCGGCTACCGATGATCCGGCCTTCGCCTGGACCAAGGACACCTGGGATCAACTGGATCCCCGCATCCCCCTTGTACACCACGATATGCAGATTCGGAGCGAGCAATGAAACGCTACGACCTGGTCACCATGGGGCGCAGCTCCATCGACCTGTATTCCAATGATATTGGCTCGGCCTTTTCGGACATCGAGAGCTTTGGAGCTTTCGTGGGCGGATGCCCAACGAATATCGCCGTAGGATGCGCCCGGCTCGGCATGAAAACGGCCCTTCTTACGGCCGTAGGTGCCGACCCTGTGGGTGATTTCGTGTGCAAGTTTCTTGATGAGCAAGGGGTGGACACCGCCTACATTCCCACCAAAGCGGACCGGCGTACCAGTGCTGTCGTTCTTGGCATTGAACCGCCCGATAAATTTCCTCTTGTCTTCTACAGAGACGGTTGCGCCGATATTGAGATCGGCATTGATGACATCCGTCTGGATTGTGTCACCGACACCGCCGCCCTCCTGATCACGGGTACGGGCTTAAGCCGCGAACCGAGTCGAAGCGCCACCTTCTACGCCGCCGAAAAAGCAAAATCGTCGGGCGCCACCGTCATTCTCGATGTGGATTTCCGAGCCGACCAATGGCACGACCCCAGAGCCTTTGGTGTCGTCCTTCGCTCCGTCCTTCCACTCATCGATCTGGTCATTGGTACCGAAGATGAGTTGAAGGCCATGGGCATGACCCACGCGGGGCAACTGCAGATCACCGACGGCCAGATATCCGACCCACGTGTAACCGGTGATCTGGAGTCCATTATTGGCTACGTATTATCCAACGGACCGGAAACGCTGGTATTGAAACGAGGAGCCGACGGCGCATCCGTCTTCTCCCGCGATGGCTCGATTCATGATTCCGCACCCTTCGCGGTTGATGTCTGCAATATTCTAGGTGCGGGTGACGCCTTCGCCGCCGGTTTTCTCTACGGCCATAACAAAGGCTGGGACCTGCTGAAATCGGCTCGCATGGGCAACGCAACCGGTGCCATCGTCGTAACTCGCCAGGGTTGTGCCAACTTCATGCCCTACGAGAACGAAGCTCTCGAATTCATCGAACGTGCCGGTGGGTTTTGATCCCCACCCCTTGCTGATCTGAACCGAATCCCTGGAGGTTCCCTTGAAATCCCGACGACTGACCAGCGCGCAGGCGCTCATCAAATTTCTATCCCAACAGTACGTCTCCCGAGACGGCCGCGAACAGGCCTTTTTCGCAGGCTGCTTCGGGATCTTCGGCCACGGCAATGTAGCCGGACTCGGACAAGCACTCCATCAGAATCCGGACTTTCGGTATTATCAATGCCGAAACGAGCAGGGCATGGTCCATGCGGCTGCGGCCTTCGCAAAAATGAACAATCGCCTTCAAACCTTCGCCTGCACCACATCCATCGGCCCGGGAGCAACCAATATGCTGACCGCGGCGGCCGGGGCCACCATCAACCGGCTACCGGTTCTTCTTCTGCCTGGTGACATCTTCGCGCGGCGGAATGTGGCGCCGGTATTGCAGCAACTGGAATCCGAGCAGAGCCAGGATGTATCGGTCAACGATTGCTTCCGGCCTGTATCTCGCTATTGGGACCGCATCAATCGCCCCGAGCAACTCCTCACAGCGCTGCCGGAAGCGATGCGCGTCTTGACCTCACCCGCCGAAACGGGGGCTGTAACCCTCTGCCTGCCCCAGGACGTACAGACCGAAGCCTTCGATTACCCAGCCGAGCTCTTCGAGAAGCGGGTACGTACAATCGCTCGGCCCCGAGCCGATCAAGGGCTGATCGCCGAGGCGTTATCCTGGATCCGTGCAGCCCACGCGCCACTCATCATCGCCGGTGGTGGTGTAATCTATAGTGAGGCCACCCATGCCCTGAGCGAACTCGCCAAGAGCACCGGCATTCCTGTGGCGGAAACCCAGGCTGGCAAAGGAGCCCTGCATTACGAACATCCGCAGGCCCTCGGAGCCATGGGCGTAACCGGAACCCCCGGTGCCAACCGTATCGCCAGAGAGGCGGACCTCGTCATTGGTATAGGCACCCGTTATAGCGATTTCACAACCGCATCCAAGACTGCATTCCAAAACCCCAATGTGCGCTTCATCAATATAAATATTGCTGCGTTTGATGCCTTTAAACATAACGCCCTCCCCTTGACGGCTGACGCTCGTGCAACCCTTGAAGAATTGTCCACTGCACTATCGGATTACCGCGTGGATCCG
>CAUZEG010000279.1:0-3054 GCA_963578775.1 Myxococcales bacterium | reverse complement strand
TGGGACGCCCCAGCGCCTCGGCTTCCATACGCCAGCCGGGAATAAGGGTTCCTGTGGACAGGGTCACTTCCGATTCCAATCGACCTCCGTCCTCACGTAGCTCCAACCAGCCATCGCTCAGAAGTTTTTGCAGGCCTTCAATGGAGTCTACATCACCGACCTGCGGCCAGGGAGACAGATGTCCCATATCGGCTGACGACTCACCGAGACGAGCCTTTACGATCCCTTCGAGAAGCTCTCTGCAATCGGAGACAATGGGCTCAGCGATCCGCTGAATCACCGCATCGACCCGACTACTGTCCGCTGTCTCCTGTGGGACCGTCTTCGCCATTTCACACCCCTGTTCTCCTCAATCGTCGTACTGTACCGCACGCAGTTGGTTGGCGCTAGCACCGATTCTAGAATTACCGATTGTGATCTTGACCCACGTAGCACGATTGCCTATGCAGATTGGCATGAGGTTTCGAGCCAGTAATCCCCTCGCACCCGGCAGATGGATCGGGATCTTCGTCGTCTGGGGTACCATCACATACGGACTCGCTCCGGCCGCGTTCGGTCATCCGGCGTTGCACAACACTTTGTCCGAGCTGGACCACCATCTCGAAACAAGCCCGGATCATAGAGACAGTCGTCTGCGTCGAGTACATATCTATCGAAAACTCGGTCGTTTTCAGGAGGCTCTTGGCGACATAGATCAGCTCGCCAATCAATATTCCAACGACGCCACCATACGATTGATTCGAGCGCAGGTCCTGGTCGAGCTCGGTCAACTCAACCGTGCGGAAGATGCTCTTACGTCCCTATTGGAACCAACGACTGGAAACATCTCGGCTAGCACTCGCGCCGATGCCCATAGCCTGATGGGCCAGATCCTCGATGCCACAGACCGGTCTACCTCGGCACCACAACATCTCGAAACAGCTATGGCGCTCGCGCCCACCATGGAGCGCATCACAACCCTTGCACGACTCTACGGAAAACAGGGCCGGCGAACACAAGCTCGAGATATATGGCAGAAAGGACTCCGGGTCTTTCCTGACGCAACGGTCCTTCGCCTTGGCCTGGTCACGGCCGAACGAACCCTCGGCCGCTACTCCCAGGCCATCAAGGTCTTGGAACCCGTACTTACACATGCCCGGGTGCAGAGCCGCTGGTTACGCTTGCGCGCCGATATATACGAGCAAAACGGTCAGATCACCGAAGCCGGAAAGGATCGAAAAGCGGCCTTCCAACAGGCCGACCAACGGGTTCAAAAACGTCGAACACCGCTCAGCCTTCTGGAACGAGCTCGAGCACATCAAGCCCTGGGGCATACCGTCAACGCCCTTCGGGATGTGAATACCGCTCTAGCCCTTCAACCAGCTCTGATCCAGGCGAAAGAACTCCGACAGGAACTCGAAACCGGTTCCGGAATCAACCATTGAGGAACGTCAATGAGACCAATCACCATCTTCTGTTCCGGCTTGCTCTTCATACTGCTTGCACCACTGGCGTTGGGAGCTACTCTGGTCCGAGGCCCCTACGTGCAAATGGGGACCTCTACGGAGATGACGGTGGTCTGGCGTACCGACAGCCCCACCAATGGCCGTGTCCTGGTGGGACTCCATCCCCTGGCACTGAATACGATCCATGAGTCGGCCACCGAGGCGACCCAGCACGCGATCAAGATCACCGATCTTGATGCCGACCGAAAATACTATTACGCGGTCGGAACGGCCGACGAGGTACTCGCCGGTGGCGAAGAGGAGTTCTTCTTTGTAACGGCACCACTTGTAGGAACGACCGGTCCAATCCGGCTATGGGTGGTCGGAGATTCTGGTACGGGATCCATAGGCCAGCAAAACGTAACCGATGCGATGCTGGACTACACCGACGACCAACGGCCCGACATCTATCTACATATGGGGGATATGGCCTATTCGAGTGGTACGGACGACGAATTTCAGACGCGGTTTTTCGATATGTACCAACCGATTCTTCAGAACACGGTATGTTGGCCCACCATGGGGAATCACGAAGGCCAGTCCAGTGAATCCGCCAGTGAATCGGGCCCCTACTACGATGCCTACGTCCTGCCCCGCGCCGCCGAGGCCGGGGGACTTCCCACTGGCACCGAGGCCTACTATTCCTTCGATTACGCGAACATCCACTTCGTTGTTCTGGATTCGCACCAGTCATCCCGGGCCACCGATGGTCCGATGCTCAGCTGGCTTCAGGAAGATCTGGAGGCCACCGACCAGGAGTGGCTTATCGCCTATTGGCATCATCCCGCCTACTCCAAGGGGACCCATGATTCGGACACGGAAGGAACGCTGATTCAGATGCGTGAAAATGCGCTGCCCTTTCTGGAGGCCGCAGGAGTCGACCTTGTTCTCGCCGGACATTCCCATATCTACGAACGTTCGTATCTTGTGGACGGAGCCTATGACACGCCAACAACAACCGAAGGCCACATCCTGGATCCCGGGGATGGTCAACCGGGCGGTGACGGCCCCTACGTCAAAAACCCTGGTTTGAATCCCAATGAAGGAGCCGTCTACGTGGTCGCCGGCCATGGAGGAACGGGTCTTGGACAAGAGGGCGTTCATCCGATCATGGTTTTCATCGAAGCGGAGTTGGGATCCTGTATCATCGATGTGGAAGGTAGTCGGCTCACTCTCCGTAATATTCGCTACGACGGTGTGGTCTCGGACTGGTTCACCATCGCGAAGGAAGAGGGCCTGTACCTTGCCGCACCCCAGGCCAAAGAGATCCTGGCATCGGGTGCGACCACGACAATTCGCTGGGATACGGTGGGCAATATACCTCTCGTCGATGTCCATTATACCCTCGACGGTGGGGCCCACTGGCTCCCCTTATCGTACGGCTATAGCAATAGTGGTCAATACGGCTGGAAACTCCCGAATGTGAATACATCGGAGGCAGCCATTCGAGTCCGCGACAGCTCCGACCCCACGATCTCCACCGGCCCCAGCCAATGGTTCACAATCAGCTCCATAACAAGCGCTCAGGAGATATCGTTCGGCTCCGAATGGAAGTACCACGACCAGGATG
>CAUZEG010000278.1:0-3061 GCA_963578775.1 Myxococcales bacterium | reverse complement strand
GAGCAGCGAAGAAAAGTGTACAAACTCGATATTTCGGTCAACAAATTGGAGCGGACCGTTCGAAAACGTGTGATCGCCCATCTAAGCTTACGGCATCAGGGTGATGTTCTACATGCTCTTCTTATGATGACTCTGGTCAAGGATGTGGAACGGGTCGGTGATTACATCAAGAATATCGCTGAAGTGTCTGAACTCGGAGGTGCCGCGTTACCCGAGGGAGAAATCCGAACTGAGTTGGACGACCTGGTGAGGATCGCCCATATGATCTTTGACGAAGTGGCCCCAATTATCTCGGGTCAGGACAATGCACGGGCGATTGAGTTGATCGAAGAGGGACGCAATGCCGGTAAGCGTTGTGATCGCCTGCTCGTAGAGCTTGCAAAGAGCGAGATGACGCCCGCTCAGACAACTGCCACGGTGTTGCTTACACGCTTCTATAAGCGGATTGGCGCGCACCTCGTGAACATTCTTTCGTCCGTCGTTATGCCCTTACATAAGGTTGACTTCTTCGACGAAAAAGAGTTGGACACTACGAATACGAAAGAGGAAGTGGAGGTCTCGTCCTGAATTCCGTCCGTAGATTCCGCCCGAAAAATCTATTCTTTGTTGTTGTCGTAGCCTTTGTTGCTGGGGCCTGTGGTCCAACTACGACCCAGCTACGATATCCGGATTCCTGGCGAAGTTCGCATACCGATGAGCTTCATGGGCAGACGATCGCCGATCCGTATCGGTGGCTGGAGTCTCCCAAAGACCCGCGAACAACGGCCTGGGTAGAGGCGCAGAACAAGGTTACCTTTGATTATCTCGCCACACTGCCCTACCGGGAGAGGATACGAAAACGATTCGAACAGCTATGGAACTACACCAAGTATGGGGTGCCCACGCGTCGGGGGACGAACTTCTTTTTTACCCGTAAAGACGGATTACAGAATCAGCCTGTATTATATGTTTCCAAAGATCGTGATGGGTCGCCGCGTGCATTATTGGATCCCAATGCTCTGAGCAAGGATGGTACGACTGCGCTTCAATCCTACGCTCCCAGCCGGGACGGACAGTGGCTTGCCTATCAGCTCTCGAAGGGTGGTTCCGACTGGGTGGAGATTCACGTCCGTAATGTGGAAAGCGGTAAAGACACCAGCGATCACCTGCAGTGGGTCAAGTTCTCCCCTCTGGCCTGGGTGCCGGAGGATAGTCCCCTGGGCTATGGCTTCTTCTATACGCGTTATGATGCACCCGTCGAAGGTGAAAAACATGAGGCTGTAAATCGCTTCCATAAGCTCTATTTCCATCAACTGGGCACGAAACAGAGTAAAGACCGCCTCTTTTACCATCGGCCAGACCAGCCGGACTGGGGCTTTGGCGCAGAAGTAACGGATGACGGTCGCTATGTCGTTATCGGGGCCTGGTCTGGTACATCGTCCAAGAACGCCGTGTTTTACGCGGATTTGCGATCTAGAAGAGCAGTGCAGCCGGTATTCGATAGCTTCGATGCGGGATACCGTTTTGTACATAATGACGGGCGAAACTTTGTCTTCTGGACCGATCGCGATGCGCCGAAGGGCCGCTTAATCTCCCTCGACGCTGCGAAGCCGGACCGCTTTAAGGAGCTGGTGCCAGAGCAGGGTGATGCCCTGAATTCCGTGAAATGGATCGCCGGCCAGTTCGTGGCCCACTACCTCCAGGACGCACATAGCCTGGTAAAACGGTACAACTCGAAAGGCAAGGAGACCGGGACGATCCCTCTACCGACTCTGGGCACCGTACGGCAGATCCGCGGACGGGCGGATGATACCGACGCCTATTTCTCCTTTCATAGCTATACTTTTCCCACAACGATCTACCGTTTTGACTTTGAGACCGGCACGAACGAGGTCTACCGAAAGGCGGAGCTTGATGTGCAGTCCGACGATTTCGAGACCCGGCAGGTGCTCTACACGAGCCGAGATGGAACTCGGATCCCCATGTTCATTACAGCCCGAAAAGGAACACAGCTGGACGGAAACAATCCCGTCTATCTGTATGGCTATGGTGGGTTTAATATTCCGATCACGCCCTCTTTCTCGGTGGCCAACCTCATCTGGTTGGAGATGGGTGGCATCGTGGCGATCCCCAGTCTTCGCGGTGGTTCCGAATACGGCGAGGCCTGGCACGAAGCCGGAATGAAGGAGCGAAAACAAAATGTGTTCGATGACTTCATCGCCGCCGCAGAATATTTGATCGCCGAGGGATATACCCGATCCGAGCGACTTTCCATCGCGGGATATAGCAATGGCGGCCTACTGACGGCGGCCTGTATGAGCCAGAGACCCGACCTGTACGGTGCCGTCATCAGTGGTGTCGGAGTGCTGGATATGTTGCGTTTTCATAAGTTCACCATCGGTTGGGCCTGGACCTCCGAATATGGATCACCCGACAAGAAAGAGGATTTTGAAGTCATCCTGAAATACTCCCCGTTGCATAACCTGAAGGTGGGAACAGCGTATCCAGCGACCTTGATTACCACTGCCGATCACGACGATCGGGTGGTACCGGCTCATAGCTTCAAGTTCATTTCCCAGCTACAGCACAGCCATCGAGGAGAGACGCCGGTGCTCATCCGTATCGACACCAAAGCCGGACACGGTCGGGGTAAATCCACGGCTAAACGGATTGCCGAATACACCGATGTTTTAACATTCCTGGTCAAAAACCTTGGCTATCAGGTGCCGAAATCCTTTGGTCGCACGCCATGAGGGCGATTGTATGACCATGGAATTTGATGAGGCATCCGTAATCCATAGATACGCGGATCTGGGCGATGTGCGCCTTCATTATGTGGAAGCTGGTGACGGTCCCCTGGTGGTACTGCTGCACGGTTTCCCTGAGTTCTGGTACTCGTGGCGCTATCAGATCCCGGCCTTGGTAGAGGCGGGATATAGAGTGGTTGCACCGGATATGCGGGGCTATAATTTATCCTCGAAGCCGAAGCGGGTAAAGGCCTATCGCATCGAAAAGCTGGCTACCGATGTGGCCCAGCTCATCGAACACTGTGGTGAACATCAAGCCGTTGTGGTGGGTCACG
>CAUZEG010000277.1:0-3114 GCA_963578775.1 Myxococcales bacterium | reverse complement strand
CGGATAGTAACGATACGTTGTCGTCGGATAGTGGCGATACGTCGTCGTCGGATAGTCAGGACTCGGCTTCTGTGGATGTGCCAGAGGACGATACCACGGTGGCTACCGATACAGGAGAACCACCGGTCGAGGCATGCGATCCGAGCGGAGCGTGGACCTTCGAAATATCGACGGCCGCCCTGCCTGGCGAAGGATGTGCGCCGGATGGTGCGCCGTCGCAATCCCCGAATACCCAGGAATATGTGGTGCAGCCGGGCGATGACGGTGCATTTGTTATCTCTATGGTCGAGCCGCAGGAACCCAATCCAGAGATGACCGTGGAGGTGATTGGTGACGGCCCGTCTTGTACCGTTCTTGTTACGGTTACGGCCGAGGTTTATGTTCCCGGCGCTGGTGAAGGCGATGAGGGTGGAACCGCGTCTATCCAATATGTCTATACGGTTAGCGAAGATCAGGGGGCCATCTCCGGAAGTGGTACGGTGCAATCGAGTTTCACGAAGGATTCGGGCGAGGTGCAGCAGGATTGCACCGAAGATATCGCTGTCGCAGGAACCTTTGTTCCAGCTGTTCCCTGAGAGACCCGTCAGGGTCGCTTTATAAACCGGGCAGATCGCAGTAGAGACCGCGACTGAAGGCCGGGTAGCGATAGAGGCCGACGAAACACATCTCCTCAGTGGAGGTATCTCCGTAGCGGACCGTCTCCGCGGTGGTGTTATTCCAGGTGCAGGTTACGTCGATTCTCTCGCCGGCCCGTACCGTCATAGGTTCGATGGGGTGGTTGAGCTGATCGACGAAATTGAACGATTCGTCGTGCAGGGTGCTGACCCCGTCCTCACTATGGTGTTCCACCACCATATGGCGGCCGAGTTGATGCATATGCGGCCATAGACTCAGTAGAGTCGCGTCCTGCTCGAATACGCAGCTACCTGTCGCGCTTGCCTCGGAATGTGGTGGAATCGCAAAGGTGGCTGTACCGGCAAAGACCACCTCAGCTTCGGCGACGACCTCATCGGCCGGCAAGGTCTTGATGAGGGTTCCGGACCGTCCCGTTAGGGGATCGGGAGTGGCGTTGAGAAGGTGCAGATTGAGCAGCAGCTGTTTACCCGCAGGAATCCGGATTGCCACCCCCTCGGGAAAGGCCAGATCATCGGTGCCAAAGCCCGATGCGAAGATCATGGCGTCGCTGAGCGTTCCGGGATCACACGGGAATACCCTGTCGGGACCATGGGGTTGGGTCACAGTCAGCACCGTATGGTGTGTTCCCGGAGGGGCGGCTGCTCGAAACCCCCGGATGAAGATCTCTTCTTCCACAGTAACCAGGGCACAGATGAACTCCTCGCTTCCCGCTTCGATGGTCCACTCGACGTCTATCAGAGTCGACCACTCGTCGTGGTTCTGTCCGACTGGCGGCTCCACCGAAAACTCGTCCTCCGGGATGCCTTCGCAGGCAGCCAGGAGGACGAGAATCGCGCAGAGAAGTAGCAGACTTCGCCACGAAGAGGGTTGAGGGTAGGGGTTCATCAGATGCCAAAGGGAAGAATGGGTTTCATCGATGCAGGGGTCTCGTCGTCTCCGATGGTCACTTCATAGCGGCCCTGGCCGAGCCGTCCATCCAGACCGCTGCCCCAGCATTGTACCGCGCCAGTTGCCAATAACGCACAGGTGAAATCATCACCCGCGACGATTTGAATGGCAGCATCGGAGAGTTCAATATCACCAGCGGCTGCGGGTACTTCGTTGTCGCCCACGTTGTTGGTATTGCCGTAGCCGAGAGCACCCCAGCTTCCGTCACCCCAGCAACGAACCGAACCACTCAGCATTAAAGCGCAGGTATGGCTTCCGCCGGCTGCGATTTGCACCGTGACACCGCCTACGTTTACTACACCGGCTGTCTCCGCATTATGGATATCTTGTTTGTTTCCATAGCCGAGCGCGCCTTGATTAGCCTCGCCCCAGCAGCGTACGGCTCCCGACGCGGTGAGTGCGCAGGTGTGGTAATAGCCGGCCGCCAGTTGCGTGACAGCTTCTCCGAGCCATAAGGCTGCCAGATCGGTGGGCTGTTCGTTATCGCCGATATCCTCCGTTCCACCGTGGCCGAGGGCACCGTTGCCTCCTTCGCCCCAGCAACGGACCATACCACCATCGACTACCGCACAGGTATGCTCGGCACCGGCTACAAGAAAGCTGGCGTCACCGCCGATGGGCACATTACCCAACCAGCCGCCAGTCTGGGTGGCGAAGCCATACCCGAGAGCGCCCTGCGGGGAGTTGCCCCAGCATTTGATCGACCCGGCTTCGGTACGCATACAGCTATGATGATCCCCTGCCACTACCTGTGCAAAGGGGCTATTGGAATAGATAATGGCGTCACCCATTTCGCCCGGGTGTTCGTCGTCCCCGACGGTGTAGTATTTGCCATTCCCGTTACCGAGGGCGAGATCGCCGCCAAATCCCCAGCAGCGGATGCTACCTTTTTCAAGGATGGCACAGGTATGTTCCTGGCCAGCTGCGAGGGAGATGACCAAATCACCTACGTCCACAATGCCGTGGGACGCGGCGGGCTCGTCGTCACCGATCGTTTCCATATGTCCATAGCCCAGTTGTCCAACGTCGTTTTTGCCCCAACAACTGACGTCGCCGTTAGCAGAAAGCGCGCAGGCATGATTGGCCCCCGCTACGATCGAGACGGCGGGTTCTAGAACCTCTTCGGTCCAGATCGGTGGAACAACGACCTTGGGTTGCTCGCCGGTCTGGGGGGTGGTGACAGTAGATGTATTGACACCGACCTGATCTGGTCCTTGCCATTGGGAGTCACCGGGTTCAATTTCAAAGGTGCAAGCACCGAAAAGTATAATGATAATCCCAACAAGTGGGAGATGGTTTTTGCTTGGATACATGGTCAAGTCCTCCTGTGTTAGGAAAATTATCGACCATCCAAGTAGTGAACACAAGTGAGTAGTTTTCAAGATATTAGTAACTTTTAGGAATCAGTGGGGCGGTACGGCACCTGCGTCGAGAATCCCAGGGCGTAATGGGGTTTTCTCGGTTCACCATTTCCATTCTCTGAAGCTGGGAATCGGCGGAATGGGGATATTTTTCGTCTACTGGAGGCGG
>CAUZEG010000276.1:0-3115 GCA_963578775.1 Myxococcales bacterium | reverse complement strand
TATCTGGTTGGAGGAGTCGCGCTCGGCCTCAACCTCCAGGACAACGACACCGATGGGATGGGCGACAACGGGGAGAGCCTGCGGTCCGATTGTGGAAGCGGTAGGCTGACTGGGTGCCGCCGAGCGCCGCGTTCTTCTGCCAGAACGGATGTTCGACCGGCAAGCCAAGCGGCTCCTGGTGATAGATGTAGACCTTGATCCCGTGGCACGCAGCACGGGAGATTACGGTCTCGAGCGAGGCCTGCAGGCCCTTGGCATCCGCACCGAATTCGGGAAAGGCCGGATGCCGCAAAAGCGGGTAAAAGATGACGCGAATCCAGATCCCGTTGAAGTCCGAATCGGCAAGCCCGCTGAGTACATGTTCAGTGTAAACCGTCGCCGCGTTTTGGGCGTCGCGTTCGAAACTGGCATTGGGCGAACGAAAGATCTTCAGCATATGTAATTACACTACGATTTGTCTCGTGATTCACGACAGGGACACTGTCCCCTGAGCCGTGCACATCGCACATGCAGAATTGCGCTGTATCACCTGCGATTTCGCAGCCGATGTCGAGAGAGTACACGATCCGGTCGCCAGTCGATGGCGGAAAATCGATTGCCTGTGGGGACGTCACTGGTCGCTGCTGTTCTCACATCGATGGCCCGCTCGCGCATTCCGTCCTCGTGTATTTTCTGATAAAAATGGTTCAGCGGTGAGGCCCCACGGGTGATAAGGTGCCGTGCAGTACAATTGAGCGCTCAGTTGGTGATAATGTCTTGAGTGTGATTGGCCCCCGCGGCCGGAGGTGACTGCTGCCAGGGGGAAGAGCAACGAACCCTTCGGCCTGAGGACGGTGCGTGGCGTTTCCTTGGGGGCGAGATGGTGTCTGGATATGGGCCCGGGCTGTCCGGGTCTGACCGGAACCTGACATCAGGGGCGGTCAGCGCATTGCTCGCAAACCGATCGTTGTCCGGAGTTTACATTTCCGTGTCCGAGTTTGGCCGGTGAAAAAATAATTGTCCTTTTCATCCCGCAACCCTACCCCCCCCCCCCCCCACACACACAGCGCACAAGGGCACAAGGGCGGGTGGCTCATGGTTGGGGGTACTACTCACTCCCCACGACGCAGGTCGCTTGATTGGGGGGATCGCTATCCCTTAAGCGTAACGCGCAGCAGTTTCTTGGCCTCATTCAGTGGCAGGGTCAGCTTCACCCCGCCGTTGGCAACGGCTGTCCACGTGCCACCCGCAAAGGGGATCCACGTCTTCAGGTCGTCAGACTTCTGCATGTCAAAGCACAGAGTCACCTCGTTGCTATCCCAGTCCTTGGCCAGCACGATGGAACCGACTCCCTGACCGTTGCTGGACATTTTCCGGTCGGGGTGTTCTATTGGTTCGAATCCCATCGGTCTTCAACGGTGGGAGTAGTGCTTCCATTTTTCGTCTATCGCGATTCCCTTTGCTTCACAGGCGGCGATGCGTTTGGCGCGTTTCTCACGCTCGAAGCGCTCCACGTCGTGCGCCGGTTTGTGAGATTCGTTTTGGGCGAGACTGCGTTCCCAGGGCGACAGGGTAGGATCGTTTGCGATGATTTCCCGCAGCCATTTTTCGCGAAATGCCTCGCCGAGCAACGCCACCCGCGGCTTCCGATTCTTCGAGTGTGATGGGTTGCCTTCGTGATAGAGCAAATGGTGCCATAACAGCACGTCTCCCGGTTTCGCCACGAATTCGTAGACCGGCAGCCCGTCACAGATCGAATCTTTGACTTGTGGATCGTTACCGACGAGTCCGGGGTTCTCGATAAACGTTTTCTGGGCGATACGATGCGAGCCCGGCCGACACGTGAAGTTGCCGCTGAACGGTTCGGTATCGACCAGAGAGACCATGAACAGGAAGCCGCGGTACAGGGTTGGAGGCGGCGATGAGCCGAAGTCGACATGAAACATGTCCAGGTTGAGTTTCATCTTTCCAGCGGGATCATACGGCTTGATAAAAAAATAGTAATTCCGCACCCCGTCCCACACGTCCGGACCGCCATGCAGCTCGTCGACGGCAGCCCGAAGCTCCGGCTGGTCGAAGATCCGGTCGAGGACCGCGCTCGAATTCCTGTCGTCCCGCCCGAGATCCTCGAAGAACGGCATGTTGATGACGCCGGGCTTCTCGGTTGTCCACGCTTCAAGAGGCTGGTCGTCGTCGACGAGGCGCCGGATCTCGGCCAGGGCTTCGGCGCAGAACGAGCGGTCGACAAGCCCCGGCAGCACCGCAAAGCCATACTTCACGAAGTGGTCCGCGAAGGGGATCGAAGAGTCTATGGAGAATGACATCGGTTTACCGGTACCTGTCTTTTCCGTTTTGCCGCCGGAGGGTTTGGTGTGCCGCCAGCGCCGGTGGGGGCGCAAATCCGATCCGTCCGATCGGACCGATCTGACGGATCGTTCGCGTCTCCCGGAGAAGACGGTCGTCGGGTGTCTGGCGCCAGGCGCCGGTCAGGACCTTGACCTCGGTAGTCTGTTAGCCTTCGTTTGATATCACCAGCTTCTTCATTCTTTCCTCAAGGCTGATACGGCCTTAACCCGCTTTTGTCTGGATGCTAGCATTGGAGTTGTTTTTCGAACTGGGAACTCAGAAACATCTTCAGCTGCTTTCTGTCTTCTTCGGATCCTGCCATTGTCAAACGAAGCCATCCTCGTTCAGTGTATTTGCCGATTGTGTCACATTTGAAACAAAAGCTGGCTTCGTAGATTGGAATGTCCTCCGGAAATATGATGACTGCAAAGCCGGGGTCATGTCCGCAAAAGTTGCCGGAAGCTTTCGATGTTGCCAGCAGGGCTGAGTCGGTCACGCAATTTCGCCACTGTGCGATGATCCAGCTGCCGTTTCTTCAGAATGCTATGCTTGTGATTGAATACCCTCTCTACGTATACGCCAATGCAGTGCCGACGATCAGAGCGTAACCAAAGCCCAAATGCAGTGCAGCGAGAACCGTTGAGAAACTTGCGGAAACGTAGAGAATTCCTCAAAGCCTGAGGTTGAAGTTGCTGTTTAACCCGCGTTCCACAACTACTCCACCGCCAAGATTACTCGCGCAGTTGATTTGGCGCAACCTCCATCCGCTCGTGACGAAAAAGCGTGAACA
>CAUZEG010000275.1:0-3167 GCA_963578775.1 Myxococcales bacterium | reverse complement strand
ATCGAAGGACTTGATGTTGTCATTAATAGCCAGAAATCGGCTGCTTACAGGGCACCGGGCTCTCCACCCGCTGCATTCGCCAGCGAGTCATTGGTCGACGAGATCTGTGGCCGAATCGGCATTGATCCAATCGAATTCCGCCTGATAAATGCCTCGGCCGAAGGAACCAGACAGGCTGCGGGACCCACGTACCGGCGGATCGGAATGGTTGAAGTGCTGCAAGCTGCTCAGCAACACCCTCACCTGGCCGCTCGGCTAGAAGGCCCGAACCGTGGCAGAGGCATCGCGGCCGGTGCCTGGTTCAATGGGACCGGCCCTGCGAGCGCGACAGCAAGCGTCAATTCAGACGGGACCATCAGCCTGGTAGAGGGGTCTCCAGACATCGGCGGTAGCCGGGCCGCAATGGCGATGCACGCTGCCGAAGTTCTTGGAATTCCGGCCACTGATATCAAACCATCCATCGCCGATACCGACTCCATCGGTTACAGTTCGGGCGCTGGCGGTAGCGGGGTTACATTCAAGATGGGCACCGCTGTATACCAGGCTGCGGTGGACGTGCGCAACCAGTTGATCGAGCGCGCAGCCACCATATGGGACGTGACCAAGGCCGACGTGGAATTTTCGAACGGCGAACTAAGCCACAAAGAAGACCCAGAGCTGAAGATCACCCTGAAGCAAATCGCCCGCCGGCTCAACGCTACAGGCGGCCCCATAGTGGGCCGGGCAACCGCGAACCCGGGCGGGGTGGGTAACGCATTCGGCCTCCACATAGTCGATGTGGAAGTCGATCCGGAAACCGGCAAAGTGGATATCCTTCGCTATACCGCATTACAGGACGTTGGCAAAGCCATTCACCCGAGCTACGTCGAAGGTCAGATACAGGGTGGCGTGGTCCAAGGCATCGGCTGGGCCCTCAACGAAGAGTATTTCGTGGACCACGAAGGGGAGATGCTGAATTCCAGTTTCCTGGACTATCGAATGCCCACAAGCCTCGACCTTCCGATGATCGATACCGTCATCGTAGAGGTAGCCAACCTCGGCCATCCTTTCGGAGTGCGGGGCGTGGGCGAGGTTCCATTGGTGCCCCCCATGGGGGCCGTGGCCAATGCCATCGCCAACGCGATCGGAGTTCGTACTAACCACCTCCCCATGACGCCCGGCGCCCTGCTGGAAACATTGTGGGAGAAATCGAACGACCTAGCCTAACGGCCAATATGCCGGTCGACGCTGGCCGATGGGAGGATTCATGAATTGGGAGTTTGAACTCGTCGCCGGGCCATACGGAGGAACGTCTGAAGGCCCGGCTTGGGACGGCCAGGCCATGTTGTTTACCGACATTCCCAACAGCCGAATCATGCGCTACGACCCCGAATCCGGCGAATGCAGCGAATACCGAACGGGGACGAGCGGGACCAATGGACTGATGTTCGATGCCGAAGGAAGCCTCTACGGGTGCTCAGGCGAAGGCCGATGCATTTTGCGATTTTATCCTGACGGGACCAGCGCCGCTCTCCCTCACAATTTGAACGGAAGCCGCCACAACACGCCCAACGACCTGGCCATCGACAGAAAAGGGCGCATCTGGTTCACCGACCCCAACGGGCGGATTCCCATTGAGCAAAGGGAATTGGACCATAGTTCTGTGCTGCGGCTGGACCCGGATGCAGAAGCTGAAGGCGGATGGACCCTGAATCGCATGACCCACGGAACATCCGCGCCCAACGGTATCTTGATGTCCGCTGATGAGCGGACTCTCTATTTGATACAGAGCGACTATCAAGGTGTACGGGACCTACGCGCTTATCCCCTCCACGACGACGACACGCTGGGAGATTTCTCCGTGTTGCATGTCTTTGGGGAGGACTCCCGCGGGGTACACCGAGGACTGGACGGCATGTGCCTGGACACCGAAGGGAACATCATAGCCTGTGGTGGATGGCGACAGGCCGGACCGGGACCGATGCTATACGTGTTCTCCCCTTCGGGGCGGGTTTTGGAGACGCACCCAGTGCCCGTCGATTGGCCGACCAACTGCGCCTTCGGCGGCCGCGGATTGGATACGCTTTATGTGACCACTCATGGCGGCCATCTATTCCGAGTATCGAATACGGGACGGCGGGGGTTAGTCTTGTACCCTCCGTAGGGGAGGCCCAACGTTCCAGGCCGATTGCCCGAGTGGAGGCCGATGGCTATACTTGCCCACCCGCCTTAACCTGGCAGGGGCACGCTGGCCGAGACGCGCTCACCCACAGAGCGGGTGGTGTGGCCTTGTCCGGTAACGTCTTCCACCTGCAATATGTCCCCCGGGCCCAACAGCCGATTGGACCCGTCTCCGATTCCAATCTCCATCTGACCAGACAGCACGATGACGTATTGGATGCGAGGAGCGTTGTGCCAATCACTGAAGCTCCCATCAGGGAACCGGCGATAGGTCATTTCGGCGCCGGCTTTGAGGGCGACGGTTTCGGTATCCCCGGCGGGCACGTTAAGGTCCTCGAAGTGAGCTTGGCCATCTTCGCCGGTGTATAAGCGTATGATCATTCGGCCTCCTGCCTTTCTGGAGTGAATTTCCGTCAATAGGATAAGAATCTGCTGAATTGGATTATGAAGAGCATAGCATTGCCGTTCCGTACAGTTGGTTAAGCATATTTGTAATGCTTGGTGTTAATCTGTGCGATTCGGTTCGTTAGCAAATCTGTTAGAAAGAGCCAGTTCCTATGGGTTGGGCATCCAGGTTCCATGAATCGACTTGAAGGTTAAGTGGCCACACAGACGGGGAGATTGGGTAGAATCGAACCAAACCGTACACCCGATACGAAAGTAGCTCTCGCGGTACTGATAACACCATACCAGCCTTCGTTTCTACGAAAACCTGTTTCACTTATTAAAACAACCCTGTTGCAAAGACGCCCCGGCTTCAGTTTTTAAAAACCGACCTCTATACTTATAGCGCTTGTAGGCAGTCTATACAGGGGGTACCTATGACTTCGGAAAGAAGCCCGTTTCAACCTCGGCAGTTCGGTCCATTGCAGGGGGTGCGTATCATCTCCAGCGGAACGATTATAGCCCAACCATTTGCGGCGGCAATGGCGGCCGAAATGGGAGCAGAAGTGATTCAGATAGAGCGCCCAGGGGTTGGGGATATTTGGAGAGACCTCGAGTTTCCC
>CAUZEG010000274.1:0-3212 GCA_963578775.1 Myxococcales bacterium | reverse complement strand
CAATGTCCCCTCGGTAGCCAGAAAGACCTGCTCACAGCTGCCGTCCGAGGCACAGTTCTTCGAAAGAATGACGCAGTTGTGGCAACTTTCGTAGGTGGATCCGACAAGATCGACCTCCGCCGGTCCCTGGGCGCCGTCATAGGCGCCGCCGTGACGGATACGGATCTCGAGGGATTGTGTGTCGTTCGCAAATCGAAGTCGAAAATCACCGCTGAGGCTTGGTAGTACCTCCGCGGAGAGTGCTTCAAACCCCGTATTGTCACAGGACGAGGTCGGCAGCTCCGCTGGGGTGTTTGTATCGGTGACCCCGTCGTTTTCTGTGCCGCCGCAGGCCAGGACACAAAGAAGCACGAGAATGGCGAAGCCACACCGATTCATGGGGCCTCGGGGAGGAGTTGGAACTCTTCCAGGAGTCGTTCAAATGCGTCCGTAAGTCCACGATTACTGTAGGTCATCAGGGTCATATCTTCGGCGATGAGATGCACATTGGGGATTCCAGAGGGCTTCAACCAGGTGTGCAGGTCGCGGTTCGTATCCCCCAGAACCGGGGTTCCTTCATGAGGAAACGCCTCGGCCCAGAATTGCAGGGTCGCAAGGTCCACATCTTCATGGGTCACCGTTTCATATAAGACGGTGATCCAGATGATTTCCTTATTCAGGAAAAGATCGCGAATCGGAAGATAGTCTGATTTCCACCAATTATTATTGAAGACCTCGGTGTCATTTTCGTCCATGAACCAGCGCATCAGCTCTTTGCAGGGAGCACACCAGCCGGTGGACATATCGAGCGCAATGATCTTTCCCTGAAAGGCGTAATCATAGAGGTCGACCATTTCACCGTATTGGTCGATACCCACAAAGCGTGGGAACGAATGCCCCGCCGTTGGTGCACAGTAGTCAGCTTTGGGCGTATGAAGGCAGAAGGAATACGGCTCCGTACAGGGGTTCACATCCGGATTGGCTTCGTCACAATTACAACCCATACCGCCCGGACAGGTACCCATCCAGCCCGGATCTTCGATATCGTCTTTATTGGGATTATAGGGCCAATAGCCCGTATAGATTCGATCGTCTGGATCAAGAGGATTGGTGCCTTCGACCTGCTCATCGTAGTCGGTGTAGGTGTCTCCGTCGCTATCCACCAGATTGGGATCGGTACCCAGTTCCGCCTCTTCGGCGTCGAAGAGGCCGTCACCGTCGGTATCCAAATCGGCTGGTTCCGATTTGTCCGGGCAATTCCAGAGGAACAGGCAGAAGACTAGAAGAACAGCGGTTGGGAACTTCATGGGCTATTCCGGAATCAGAATGATGGTGGTCAGATCGGTAAGTGTAGAATCGGGATCACTGGCGAGATCCCCGTCGTCTCCAACGGTCGCAGTCCCGCTGTCGATGAGCTCCGCGTCATCTGGATCTACGGCCCAGATCCGGTAGATCGTACCGCTATCCATGAGTCCGTCACGACGGATCACGAAGCTTACGGGCTCATGCGTGATGATATGTACGGGATAGAAGACATAACCAAAGGATTGCTCCATCTGGTCGAGCCAGGGCTCGGTGCCATAGGGTGGAAGAATGGAACCGGCCATGGTCTCGCCCTGGATCAATTCATCGAAGATACCGAAGGGGTAGTCGACGCTCTCGGGGCCTGCTTGAAGTTCCAGCTCCCCGCCAGCGAGGGAAACGGTACCACCAATGTCCTCGAGCCAGGTGGTCGGTTCGTCGTTGCGCCGGGTCAGAACCACGTCGCGCGACAGGGTATTCATCTGGTCGGCGATCACGTCCTGGTAGAAGATGAGCTCCATATAGGTCTTCGTGAGGTCGGCGGCCTGCATTTTTCGGGGCTCCACCTCCAGCTGTTCGAAGATATAGCTGCCATCCTCGAGGGTCTCACCAGTTTCACAGATGCTGGAGGTGCAACAAAGCACTTTGATATTTGCGAGGGGTTCGCCGTCGCCATTCACGATGCGTCCCGTGACAGCACCCAGGGGGATCTCCGGTCCCGGATCCACCGCCGGTGTATCCGGTGTGGTGGTCGTATCCGTATACCCATTCTCTGGTCCCGCACAGAACGAGACCGAGAGGCAAAGTACCAGAATTCCGCCGAGCCGTGAAAGCATGGACTCCCCTTGATTCGGCGAACAGTGTACCCAGAATGGCGTTTCTTGGCGAGAGGTTCCGGCCCTATTCGTCTGCGATAGGGAAGTCCCCTGGGTCGGGGCCGCTCTGTATGGGATATTCATTTAGTTCCCACACGAAATACCCTTCATCCAGCACACGAGCCTTTGTATAGCCGGCTTCTTCGAGGGCATCGACCACCAGCCCCGACTCTTCGTGAGGACAGCCGCAATACGCCACAATCCAGACATCCTGGGGTAGTTCGTCCATATAGAGTTCGATGTCGTAGAAGGGGGCCGAGACGGAACCGACAATATGGTTGAGGATGTAGTCCGATGGGACGCGTGCATCCACCAGGATCATTCTGGCTCCTGCGGACAACTCTTCATAGACCTGCTCCACCGAAACAAATCGTTCGGTATCGTCGAAGGCGGGATCGGGACCATCTGGGTGTATCACCGCGCTCTCGGCCGTGAATGGGGTCGGCAGATCTCCAGAGCGTTGTTGGATGGGAGTTTCCCAGCTTCGAATGAGGGCTACCAGATCGTTGATCTCCTGGGGGAGAAGCTGTGAGCCATAAGCGTTCATCGGCGTGTTGGGCCGTCCATGGCTGATACTATAATGCAGGAACCCGTCACTCGCCGTGGCTAGAAACTCGGGGTTGTTGAGGGACATATAGGTTCCCCCTTCGCCCTCGGCGCCATGGCAGGTCGCGCAGGCGATCTCATAGATGCCTTCTACCCGGTCGGGCTCGCCTGATACGACCATATCGTGAACATCGACATTGGGCTCTGTCTGCCAATGGCGAATATATTGGACCAGAGCCTGGACGTCGTCGGCGGATAGAGGTCCGGCAAATTCATCGCTCCAGGCCGACATGGGTGTGCCGGGCCGCCCTCGCCGGATGGCGTCCCGGAGAAAGTCATCGCTGGCTACGGACAGGAAATTCTGGTTGCTGAGCGCATTGGCTCCGTCTGCGGCGAATCCCTCTCCATCTGTTCCATGACAGAAGGCACAAAAATTCAGATATAGATCTTCGCCCTGGCTCAGATCGGGGCTGTCGGCACCGCCGCAGCCCAGAACTACGCACAGAATCA
>CAUZEG010000273.1:0-3271 GCA_963578775.1 Myxococcales bacterium | reverse complement strand
TCGAAGCCGCACTTACGTACATCCCGTTCTCGCAGGACGCCGATCTCCCAGATGAAGTCATCGAGCAGATCAACGATTACGATCCGGAACTGCAATGCGTCTTTGCCATGGTCGACTCGGAAGGCAAAGCAACGGTCCTCACGCTTAACGCTGCTGAACACATGGGCTCGACTCCGAAGATGCTCTTCGAGGAGGCCATCAAAAAGCACCAGCACGTCCCTATTCTTCCTGGGATCGTGGTCCGACTCAAGGACTGCGTCGGTGACATCGAACCCGGCTGGTTCGTGTTCCTGGGTGAGGAGAAGTCCGACATGTTCCTGTCTCGGGCCGGTGAAGATGAGGATGGGGACGTCGTGGCGACCAAAGAGGTTCACCGGGTGCATGTGGACTTCTGGGAGCAGTTCGAGGCGACGGGGGTCTCTATAGGCCTATAGATTTGAAGGGTAACTCGGCTCGCAGAACATCCAGATTGCCTCGTGGCTCAAATCGTCGTAGGCTCGTTCATGGGCAGGACAAGGGGAGTGTGAATGGCCAGATTCAACGAACAGAATGTGACGCCGGTTCTGGACGCCGCTGATGCTTGGCGGCGAAGGTGCCTGGTTGACACCGGGTCAATTTTCACCGACGAACCATTGTGGATCGCCGAAAACATCAGGCTGGTTGACCACTACTTTGTTCAGAATCCGCTGGTCGGCAAAGAGGATTTCTTAACGAAATTCGAACAGCAGCTCGGGCCGGCGCCTCCTGCCGTTCAAAAGTTGACCGCCGAGATGCTGTGGGTGATGTTCCTTTTCCCAAGAAACATGGGCGGCGACAGAAAGCGGGAAAACATACTGAAGGTATGGTCCTGGTCTCGCGATGCGTTGAATCCCGATCATCCAATGCTCGGGGACCCGTTGAATATAGGAATAGGAAACACCGGAACCGCGTTCCACACACTCCGTTACAAAGAACTCCAATTCCTCGTAAGGATAATCACAACATGGCTATTACTCGATCTGACAGAGCGTAGATCCCTTATCGACGACCCCTGGAAATTCGGATCTTGGCTTTCTTCGCAACAAGATGCCGATCATCGGCAACTGCGCGAGATCCTTCCGTATCTCGTATTCCCCGATTCCTACGAGAGAATCGCCTCCAAGAACCACAAGCAAGAGATCGTGAATGCGTTCGGCCAGCGCGTGGAGAGTGGAGGTGAATCGCTGAACCTTGATTCGCTGACGCAACGAGATCACGACCTGTTTACCATTCGGAAGCACCTTGAAGCTGAGCACGTCGGGCAGGATGTTGATTTCTATTTCAAGCCATGGATGCAAAGGTGGAGAGAGGCGAAGAAAAAGAAGAAGTCAGAATCGCTCGGGCGACCCTTCGATAAAATTTTCAATGATCGAAAGGAGGCGGAGTGGTTCTTCTCGGTGCTCGATGATACGACAAAAATCCTTGGCATCACTTCGGCGGACGACCCGCTATTCGCTATTACTCATCGCAAGGATCTTCCCGCGATTCACTTCAACTATGGGCCGTGGCTCATCCTGGGGTGTTACTCCCCCAAATCGGGCTCCAGACGCCTGCGCGCGGCCTTCGAGGAGGAGCGGGCCGTCGCGCTTGGCTTGAAAACGGAGGGGGAACCATTTGCGGCGAAGGGCAACGACAAACGGATAACGCTTCTCGTGATACCCGAAGAGGAACTGCCCTTATGGGACGAGAAATACGGGGAACCCTACTTGCGGGCCGTCGAGCTGACCAAGGAGCTTTTCGAGGACCGGAGCGCGACCAACTTCCGGCACAAGCACAACGAAGAACTGGGGCGGATGATCTTCGACCAGAAATACAGGACAAAGAAACTCACGGAAGGTTTGTCCCTGGTTAACGGAACCGTCGAGCCGTACGGTCTTCAAGACGCGCTTTCGGAGCTATTTGTCGACGAGGAAGAGCTGGCTTCGATTCGGGACGCGCTGCTGTACAAGAAGACGGTCATCCTGCAAGGCCCGCCCGGCGTGGGGAAGACCTTCATGGCCAAGAAGTTAGCCTACACTATAATGGGCGAAAAGGACGAGTCCAGGGTCCAAATGATCCAGTTCCACCAGTCGTACTCGTACGAGGACTTCATCCAGGGGTACCGCCCTACAGACACTGGCGACTTCCACCTCAAGAACGGCGTTTTCTACGACTTCGCCAAGCGGGCCCAGCGGGACCGCGAAAGCAAGCGATACTTTTTTATCATCGACGAAATCAACAGGGCCAACCTCGGCAAGGTGTTCGGCGAGCTAATGCTGCTGGTAGAAGCCGACAAGAGGGGCCCTTCGTTCGCCGTGCCGCTCACCTACGCGGAGGAGGAGGGCGACACGTTCTACCTGCCGAAAAACCTTCATATCATCGGCACGATGAACACTGCCGACCGTTCACTTTCGATGGTCGACTACGCGCTCCGCCGCCGTTTCCGATTCATCCATCTGGAGCCGCAGTTCGGCTACAAATTCCGGGTTCATCTCTCCGCGTCGGGGGTCGAAGAGGAGATCATCGCCGCTGTCGTAGAGCGCGTGGAGGCGCTCAACGCGGTCATCGAGGCGGACACCAAGAACCTGGGGCGCGGCTTCAAGATCGGCCACAGCTTCTTCTGCCCTCTCGAACAGGTGGAGGACTCCGCCGAATGGTACAACCGCGTAATCGACCTGGAAATTGCCCCCCAACTCGAGGAGTACTGGTTTGACGACCCTGAGCGAGCTGGGGCCGAGGCAGATAAGCTTCGCTGGCAGCCATGAGCGCGATACCGATCCAAAACATCTACTACCTGCTCTGCTACGCATGGGACAAGCTGGAGGAAGCCGAGCTGACCAAGGTCGACGCCCGGGACGCTACGCGGCTCGTTGACCTGTTTGGCAAGGTTCTGGCCAACGGCACGGCCTATTTGTTCAAGAAGGGGCTCGACCGCGACTACATCACCCGCGAGGAGGACACCCGCCGATTGCGGGGCAAGGTGTTGTTCGGACCCTCGCTCAAGCGCAACCTCTTCCGTCGGGCTATGGCCGCTTGCGCCCACGACGAACTCAGCTATGACGTTCTCCACAACCAGATACTGAAGACGACGATCCGAAGGGTCATTTCGGTCAAGGACTTGGACCGCGAGGTCGAGGGGGAACTGGTATCGGTCTACCGCCGCTTCCCCGAGATCGAGGAAATCGACATCCAGTTGGCCGATTTTCGGCACGTCCGGCTCCACAGGAACAACCTGTACTACGGTTTTCTCCTGAACGTGTGCGAAATCATCCAC
>CAUZEG010000272.1:0-3314 GCA_963578775.1 Myxococcales bacterium | reverse complement strand
CCACCTCACCCAGGAACTCATGCCCGATGGTCATAGGTACCGGAATGGTGCGCTCGGACCAGCTATCCCAGTTATAGATATGAATATCCGTGCCGCATATGGCGGTCCGGCGCATCTTCACAAGAATGTCGTTGGGCCCGTAGCTCGGCTTCGGGACGTCCTCCATCCAGATGCCGGGCTTCGCCTCGCGTTTGACCAGTGCTTTCATTCGCTCTACCTGTCCTGCCTAGCTGAGAATGCCCAGTTCGCGGCCAGCCCGCGCAAAGGCTTCCACCGCCCGATCCAGATGGTGGATTTCGTGACCCGCCGACATCTGGGTACGGATCCTTGC
Organism: Myxococcales bacterium; assembly: GCA_963578775.1. Lineage (GTDB taxonomy): Bacteria > Myxococcota_A > UBA9042 > UBA3505 > UBA3505 > UBA3505. Next base: position 2,983 of record CAUZEG010000272.1, on the reverse strand, counting down.
CTGGCCCCTGGGGACCACCGGAAAGGAGAAGCCGACAACATAGATTCCTTCTTCGAGCAAACGGTCCGCCAGGGACGTCGCCAGACGCGCATCACCGAGCATCACCGGAATAATGGGATGGTTCCCGGGAAGTAGATCATAGCCTAGTTGGCTCATCCCTGCCCGGAAATATTCGCTATTGCGGTTGAGTTTGAGTCGTAACTCATTGCTCCCCTCAAGAAGATCAAGCACTTTGAGGGAGGTCGCCGCGATCACCGGCGCCAGAGTATTAGAGAACAAATACGGCCGGGAACGCTGCCGTAACCATTCGACGATCTCGCGTCGCCCGGAGGTATAACCACCCGACGCACCGCCAAGAGCCTTTCCGAGAGTTCCGGTGATGATGTCGACCCGTCCCATCACACCACAAGCCTCGGGCGTCCCACGGCCATTCTCACCCACAAAGCCTACAGCGTGGGAGTCATCCACCATGACCATGGCATTGTATTTGTCGGCCAGATCGCAGATCCCTTTGAGATTGGCGATATACCCGTCCATCGAAAATACCCCGTCCGTGGCGATCAGACGGAAACGAGAACTCTGGGCCTCCACCAGTTTTGCTTCCAGATCTGCCATATCGCTATTGGCGTAGCGATAACGCTGCGCCTTACATAATCGAACACCATCGATAATGCTGGCGTGATTCAAGCTGTCGCTGATGATGGCATCTTCCGGGCCGAGAATGGTCTCGAACAAACCGGTATTGGCATCAAAGCACGACGAGTAGAGAATCGTGTCATCGGTCTGAAGAAATCGGCTTAATCGGGATTCCAGTTCCTTATGTACCGATTGGGTCCCGCAGATGAAGCGAACCGAACTCATGCCATAGCCATAATCCACGATAGCCGCCTGGGCCGCTTCCACCATCGCGGGGTGGTTGGATAAACCCAGATAGTTATTGGCGCAGAAGTTGATAACCTCCGCGCCGCCTTCCACCTGAATCGCCGCCTGTTGTGGTGACGTAATTATCCGTTCGGCCTTGTACAAGCCCGCCTCGCGAACCTGCACTGTTTCCGCGCGCAGATGATCAAGAAAACCCTGATGCATGCGTTCCCTCCCAAACAAAGAACCTGAGATCTCGAATATCGGAGTCAGCGGTCCTTTTCAAGCCCGGCTTCAGGAGGGGTGCCGAATTCCCTGAATAATCCCTGCGGCCCGCTTCATCACCAACCCGATTCCTTCGAGGGACTTTGGCACACGCAACTTCATCAAAATACGGACAAAGGCCTGGGCTGTTTCCGTCATGGTAAGGAGCAGACGCATACGCTCCAGATCGTAGCGACCGGACTTCTCCGGTGCATAGGTGACCTCCTCGATCAAGGACTCCAAAGCCGTCCGGGTATTTTCGATCATGATCCACTCCCGGGAGCGAATCACATTGGTGACCACCGGCCACACATCCATCGTCGCCTCGTAGGGAGCGTTGCGATGGTCTCCGCAGGATCGTACCAGGCCCAACTCCATCAGCTGGTGTACGCTTCCACTGATCAGGCTTCGGCTCACCCCGAAGACATCCACCAGCTCCGTCTGGCTGACCGGCATATTACGAAGAGCCAGATAAGCCCAGACTCGACCATGAATCGCCTTGAAACCCCACCATTCGATAAAAGCTCCAATCGCATCACAAACCGCCAGAACATGTCTTTGCACCCCATCAGACTGTGCTTCAGCCGGCCGACTTTTCAACCTTTGAACCTTACTGCTTGAAGCCATGACAATCCCCTGCTACATATCCCATCAATCCTGCGTGTTCCGCCTACTCTATTCGCGCACGCGAAGCTTGCAAAAGCCTTCACGCAAATGTAGGCTTCCGCTGTTCACAATACCGTAAACAACTAAATCATTTCAAGTCGCTAAGCCCAAGCATCTCCTCACCGCCCATGCCCATCGAACAGTCCATTGGTCAGCAGCAGAGAGAAGCCTTCTTCCGCCTATTCCAGGATCGGCTAGAAAGGACTCTTCCCCAATTCATCCGTTTTCGAGCATGGGCGCCGATTTCGGGCGCCTGGAATTACCTGGATAGCCACTTGGCCGACGACCCCTGGACCATGGCCTGGAGCTCGGCCGACAAAGCCCAGACCTTCCTCGCTATTGGCACACAAAAAGCCAGTAATTTCATGGGGAAATCACGGTTTTCGGACGCGGAACGTTTCTGTTTACATGCCCGTAAACAAACGATTGACCTCTTCGAAGAAGCAGGGCAGTTCAACCCCATGTTTGTGGGCGGCTTCGCATTTTCCGACACCCCACCCGGGGGGGCCTGGTTGTCCTGGCCCGCCGGGCTTTTGTGGATCCCAAGTCTATTGTTGGTGGACCGCCCGCAGGGGACAGAGATCATCGGCTGTGTCGAGATAGACTCCAACAAGTCCGCACGGGATAATTGGCAACAAATTCTTTCTACCCTCGAAGAACTGTACTCCATCCGATCGACCCATGCCGCTCGTCCGGTCGACCCAGAACGTATCGCTCCAGATTCGCCCGCCGAGGAGAAGGCCCATTTCCTACGAACGGCGGAACGGGCCATCCGCCAGATCGAAGATGGCCCCTGGGACAAGGTCGTTCTGTCCCGAGTGCACCGATTCCAGACACGTAAGGGCACCGCCTTCAACCCGGTAGCCACGGCACAGAAACTACGCCGGGACCAGCCCGATTGCACCTCCTTTCTGATCCGCGGTTCCACAGATTCCACCTTTCTTGGAGCGACACCAGAGCCTCTCATCCGCACCACGGGAAACCTGGTGCGAACCTGTGCATTGGCGGGAAGCCAACCCCGCGGCACCAGTCTAGAGCGCGATAACGAGCTGGCCCGTTCCCTATCGGAAAGCGCCAAAGAACAGCGCGAACATGACCTTGTACTCAAGGCCATCAAGGAAAACCTCGAACCCTTTACGGCGCTGATCACACATCCCGAAACACCAGATGTGCGCCAATTACGCGATGTTCA
>CAUZEG010000271.1:0-3348 GCA_963578775.1 Myxococcales bacterium | reverse complement strand
GGCCCGGACCATGGCCTCGGCGGCATCGCGCACGTCAATGAAGTTGATCCCACCGAGAGGCAGAAAGGGGAATTTTCTACGCAAGAATCGGCTGACTTTGTCGGTGGTACGAAAGCGGTGGTCGCCCGGGCCCAGCATTACCGGCGGTCGAATAACCACGAACTCGACGCCAAGTTCCTCGGCCAGAGCTCGGCCCTGTTTTTCGGCCTCCAACTTCGACGCGTAATAGGGCCAGGCACCAATTTTCTCTTCGATAAACGGGGAGCTCTCGTCGGCCCAACCGTCGGGTGTATCAAAGGCACCCACGGTCCCAGACGTCGAGACGAATAACAGGCGTGCCCCGGTCTTCGCCGCCAACCGCACCATATTGAGGGTAGCGTCGACGTTGATCCGAAATACTTCGGCTCGGTCTTTTTTGCTATGACGTACCAGGCCCGCCAGATGAAAGATCCCTGCCAATCGATCCGGTACCTGTGTCAGGCTGGCTGGATCGGTGATCTCCCCCTTCACAGCCTGCACCCGGGAAAGGTCCTGTACCCAGTCCATCTCCTCCCAGGCCTGCACATCACGCACAAGAGCGTAGCAGGATTCAATCCCGGCTTGTGCCTCCACATACGTCAGAAGATGACGTCCCAGAAAACCAGAGGCGCCCGTTATAAGTATGGGACCCATCACAGAAAACCCGCTCATCCAAGCGCTGTGATTTTTCGTTTCTTATCCGGCCAAAGACACTGAATCCGATAATGCGTTACTTCGCGTGCGCTCGGTCCCCAGTAGAGAGATGAATCCTCCTCATCGCGAACGATAATCTTTCGTTCAAGGAGGTCCTCAAATGCCATCTCCACATTGGGAAGATGCGAGGTTGGAACCCTGCGCACCACTTCTTTGGGATCGGTTACAATAAGCGAATTGGACGGATTGCCCAGAAGTTCTGCCGTGGTTGCATAGTCCCTACAGACCGGCTCAAAAAGAGCCCGAACCAGGGTCTGGACCCTCGGATCGCTGTCGGCGCCTTCAATTACAGCCGGAGGGATATAACTATTCTGCGCAAGATGCTGAATAATAGCAGGGTTTTCCGGGCAGAGCCGCGCAACTTCCGGGTAGAAGAAGTAGGACCAGTTGTAGCGCATACATCGCTCTGCCATCGGGTCTACTTTTTCCTCATCTGCCAGATCACTTGTCACAACACGGCCGCCGCGTCGTTCGATCTGATCTTTAAGCCACTCCACGTCGAGCCCAAGCTTTGGGTTCTTCTCTATAAAGCAGCGTAGGTGATGGCTTGTGGGGAAGGTATTTTTCTGCAGTTCGGTCATCACATCCCGACTGAACTGATACACATCGGTCGTCGATTCCATGACCTGCGGTTCGCCACAGACCATATGCACACGTCCGACATCAACCCGCCCTACGGCAACACGAGTCGCCCAGGCCAGGAGGGAACGTAGCCTCATTTTCGGTTTGGCCCCTCCCCCCAATTCGCGTAGGAAGGCCTCTTCCTCCGGTACACGGTCGTAGGTGATGGAAATGGGAAGAACCGTACATTTCTGGCCGGTGTTATGAATCGCTTTCAACAGGCCGCGCCGGGGCTGCAGGAATTTCCGGGAACGACTTCGAGTCCCTTCAATGTAGAACTTCAAAGTCTCGCGTTGCTCGACCAGATTCTGGATCTTTTCTGTCAGTTCGCGGTCTTCGCGACCCAGGCCTCGCTTGATGTAGAAAGCATAGGTCTGCTTGAAGAGCCAGCCCAGGACCGGGATGCGTGAGAACTCGTCCGCAGCAGCAATCCGAGGAATCGCAATCCCCATATCCGGTTTGGCAAAGAAGAGGTACGAACAGAGAACGAAGTCCATATAACTTCGATGGGTCGGTATCAACACAACCAGGCTCTCCGGATCCACCTTCTCGGCTGCCTCTTCAAAGGACGGTCGATCAAATGTCACCTGTTCCGTAAACCGGCGCAGGGTCTTCCGCACCAGATAGGCCGACGATCGAATCGCCCAATTGCCTTTGGGTTGGGAGAAGGTCCAGGACAAATCGCCCTTCTCCGGTCGGTGCTTTCTGCCAGCAAAGGGCATCTCCCGTTCATCTTTCTTCAACAGATTCCGATACACACCCTGGCAAATCGTGGAGACATAGTCCTCAACCTCGAATCCCTTGGTCTCGAATGGCACGGACGAACGAAAGTTGAAGGTGTTCTGGGTGAAATAGGGGAAGGCCTGGTTCAGATAATCGAGCCGATTCACGAGCCGCTTTACTTGCCGACGTGTCTTTTGTTTTCCGGTAACCGCAAGCAATGTACCGGCCACGAAGCCGGGCGCTCGATGATGGCGCAACTCTCGCATTCGTAACTTCATGCCACGAGGGCCCACATAGTGAACACCGGGAACCCGGTCGAAGGGGTGGCGCTTGAAGTAATCCGTTATGACATCAACACAGGGGCCGATTTTCAACCCACGTTCCTTGCCAGCGGTTGCAAGAATAATTCGGGGAGTCGTCGGCTCCGGGTTGGGAGCAAAACCCGCATTGATGACCCGTGCGGCGATTTCATCGCAGGGCATGACATCGAGTATAGTGTTTGAATCGGCCGCTATAGCCCGGAGTCGACCGGCCCCTATCAGAGCGACAAATCCAGCAAAGGCGGCGTGGCTATCAATCCAGCCAGGGAACGGATGCTGCCAGGTCGCCGACACGATACTCGGACGAACGATCGTCAATGGTACATCGCCTCGTCGTTCGGTCAGCAGATGTTCGGCCAGACATTTGGTGTAGGTATAGGTGTTGGGATGACCCGTCTCGGCAAGCAATTCATGGGGCACGGCCGTACCATCCTCAATGGACTGGTAGATCTCGGCGGCCGGGCGGGGCAGAGGAATCAGGCTCTCCGAGATGATCGTATCCTCGCTGATATGTGGTGCAACGTAGGCTGTGGATACACCAACAAACGCCTTGAGTTTTTCACACGCTCGTCCAAGCTCCAGCACATTCAAACTGCTGGTGATATTTGCCGCGGCTGCTTCCGGCAGGGGTAGATCAAATTCAATGGAGGCCGCACAGTTGATGATATGGCTCACATTCCGCGTGATGGTTTCCTTGTCCTCAGCGCCAAGACCGCATCCGGGCTGCGTAAGTTCCCCAGAAACGACCGTTATATAGTTGGGCCAATCCTCATCGAGGTTCGAAAAGCAGGGTGAAGGGACCAATTCATTTTTGAAACGGGCTACGGGAGATGACTCATATTTAGTGGGCCGAATAAGCAGATAGACACGATGCAGACCGATCTCTTCTCGACGACGCAAGAGTTCCTCAAGAACCACCTTACCCACGAAGCCAGTCGCGCCGGTCAAAAAG
>CAUZEG010000270.1:0-3372 GCA_963578775.1 Myxococcales bacterium | reverse complement strand
GGATCTCATTCCCGACGACGATGCCGTTGTGACCATAAGCCATACGGGCTATATCAAGCGTATGCCGGTCTCCCTGTTCCAGTCCCAGCGACGTGGGGGCAAGGGAAAGGTCGGTGCCAAACTGCGTGATGAAGATGTGCTAACAGACGTATTCCATACGACTTTGCACACCCAGCTCTTAATCTTCACGAACTTTGGCAAGGTCTATAAGATCAAGGTGTACCAGGTTACACCGACGGAGACGGGGCGCCATCGGGGCAAGCCGATTGTCCAGATGATTCCGGTAGCCAAGGAAGAAAAGGTCTGTGCGGTGCTACCGATTCGTAGTTATGAAGAACACGACTATATGTTCTTCTCTACCGCCCTGGGGCATGTAAAGAAGACGCCCCTGTCCCAATATGAATCCATCCGGTCGAATGGAAAGATCGCCATTTCTCTGAATCATGGCGACGATCTGGTTCGAGTTCTACCGATCCGTGGGGACCAGGAAATACTGCTTTCCACCAAGAAGGGTCTGTCCATTCGTTTCCCGGAAGACAAGGTCCGACCGATGGGTCGCAGTGCTCGTGGTGTGATCGGTATTCGGCTTCGTAAAGGTGATAAGGTCGTCAGTGCGGAATCCGTCGAAATAGGTATCACCGTTCTTTCCGTAACTATGAATGGATATGGGAAGCGCTCCAATATCGACGAGTACCGAATCCAGAACCGTGGTGGAAAGGGGATTATTACCATTCAGTGTAGTGACCGAAATGGTCCGGTTGTGGCCGCACTGCAGGTCGAGGATGAAGATGATCTTCTGCTCGTCACGGACGGTGGGCAGATGATCCGGATTCGTGCGAACGAGATCCGTGTCATCGGTCGAAATACGCAGGGAGTGAAGCTATTTGATGTGCCCGATACCCATAAGATCGTGGCCGTTGAACGGATCCTCTCCGATGACGAGGAAGAAGGGGAAGACCTCGAGGGCGAAGGCGGTGACGTCGAAGCGACAGAAGGCGAAGGGGCCGAAGCGGCGGCCGAAGTGGTCGAGTCGGCTGACGTAGAAGATGAAGAGGAACCGGCCGAGTCCGATGACGAGGAAGAGGAAGAGGAACCAGCCGAGTCCGATGACGAGGAAGATGAAGGGGACGACAATCCCGAGGACGACTGATGGAGGGGATTCCGAAGGACGTTCCGTCGGGGTCGGTTGTCCTGCGTAAAGGTAGAGTCCGACCGATTCATTCCGGCCATCCGTGGGTCTTTGCGGGTGCGGTGGACAGTGTGGTGGGTCAGCCCGAAGCCGGCGACGCGGTATGGGTCTTAGATCCGGGAAAGAAGGTTTTGGGATGGGGGGTGTATAGTCCCAACTCCGCCTTTCGAGTTCGCATGTGGGGATATGAGCAGACCTCCGAGGGCGTCAGTGTAAATCGCTGCATCGAACTTCGGATACAGCAGGCTATGGAGCGCAGAATACGGCTGGGCATCCCATCCGGAGACAACAACGTCTATCGACTGATCAATGCGGAGGGGGATCGGCTACCCGGACTGACGGTGGACGTTCTGGGAGAAGTCGCGACCGTTCGTCATGGCTCCGCAGCGCTCTGGACACGGCGCAAGTTGGTGGCTCAGTTGCTACGAGACATACTGTCTCTGAAAGACGTGGTTCATCGGGTGGATGATCAGGTCGCTGAACACGAACAGATCTACGGCATTGAACATGTGGACGGGGACTCGGACCGGACCGAATATCAAGTACGCTTTCAGGAAAATGGTATCCACTATGCGGTGGACCTTCTACGCAGCCAGAAGACCGGACATTATATTGATCAACAGGCAAACCGGGCGCGATTGGCCTCGTTCTGTGAAGGAGCCAATGTTCTGGATCTCTGTACGTCGACAGGCGGATTTGCGCTCAATGCAGCAAAGGCGGGGGCCCGTCGAGTGTTGGGTGTGGATAGCAGTAAAGTCATGGTGGATTACGCGCAGAAAAATGCGGCCTTGAACAAGTTGAATACTGTGGAGTTCCTGGCGGAAGACGCGATTCGGGCCTGCCGCTCCTTTGAGCCGAAGTCATTTGATGTGGTGATTCTCGATCCCCCCAAGCTGGTGAAGACCAGAAAGGCACAAATACAGGGCTTGAAGAAGTATGAAGCGATGAATACGGCGGCTCTTCGGTTGGTGACCGACGAAGGGTTGTTTATGAGCTATTCTTGTTCGGGCCATGTCGATAGCAACGCATTTTCACGAATGTTGACCGATGTGGCACGCAAGACGGGCCGAGTTCTCCATGTGCACGAAGCTCTGGCCGCGGGAATGGATCACCCCGTTGTCACGGCTGCTCCGGAAGGCCGTTATCTAAAAGGTGTGCTGGCTACAGTGTCCAGTCGTTGAAAAGGCCTGGTCGGCAGCTAGCCGAGGGGTCTAAGCACCTATATGATGCGCCAGTGATTCGCTCCCAACCAGCGCTGTTTACAGCCCTTCTTGCGCTATTTCTAGTCGGATGCGCGACTTCGGGCCCTATAGGTGTCGAGGCTCGTCTCGATCGTGCCCGTCTATGTCTGAAGAGAGGTCAACTTGATCAGGCCCGTACCAGCCTGTCTCAGCTGGACGGTGGACCCGAGATCCGCCGGCAACGCGATCATCTACGGATTCAGATCGCATTGCGGGCGGGCCAGGGCCAGGAGGCTCTGGATATCTTGAAAAACCAGGGCCCGTTGGATTCGTTCCAGCTTCAGTGGGATCGAGCACAAGCTCTTGTATTGGTGGGGTGGGACGAGGAAGCCCTGGTGCTATTGCGGAAAATATGGACCGATGCCCCTGCGGATCGAAGCATAGCGGTACAGCTACGGACTGCGGATCTGGCATTGAAATTTGGGGATCTAAAGCTCGCTGCCCGAGTAAATGAGGTCTTGAAGGCCTCTTTACCGGATGACCCCCGCGTTTTTCTGGGGACGGTGCGGCTTATGATCCTGGAGGGGAAGCCTGAAATCGCTCTGAAGAAACTTGAGGCGCATAGTGTTCGTCATCCAGAGGACCACAAAAGTCGAATGTTGCTTGGAGGATTGCTAGCCAATTCGAATTTCTTGAAGAGGGCCCGAACTGTATTTTTCGGCCTGGTGGAGGATCAGCCCGACAATTTGCTGGCATGGCGGTCATTGGGCTTTGTGGAGCTCAAACTTGGACAGTATGAGGATGCCGTTTCAAGTTTTGAAGAAGCCGGGCGTGGGTTGCCGGATGATCCCGCTATCACCAACAACCTGGCCATTGCCTATGCTGGAGTTGGCCGTTTTGACGAGGCCAGACGGTGGATCGTCAAGGCGGTAGCCCTCGCTCCCCAGCCCGGGCTGGTATGGGCGAATTATTTGAGTATATTGCTTGAGCAGGGTCAGGTTG
>CAUZEG010000269.1:0-3469 GCA_963578775.1 Myxococcales bacterium | reverse complement strand
AATGAGGACATGTTGCGCAGCGCACTGGCGGAGTTGAACTTTCGACTCTTTGCGGAACGACTGGATCCGGCGGGGGAGGAGCTGTCCGCCAGTTATGACCTGCTGACAACCCTGCATACCATGTCCGGCGACCCGGTGCGGGCCTGGACGGGTCTGCTTTCCGCATTATTCCGCGATCCGCGGCTTATGTACTACTGAGGAGGCTGTTTATGCGACGACGACAGTTCCTGGTGGGAGCCGGTCTGGGCACAGCGGCGGCCTTGACGCATAGAGTAGCCTGGGCGTTACCTCCGATGGAGAGACGCTTCGAAAATGTATTCGTTGTCCTCGCCCCTGGTGGCTGGGATGTGACCTATATTTTCGATCCCAAACCGGACAATCCAGACGTGACCGCGCCGTTTGGAGATGTGGTGTCGATGGGGGCGCTGGACCTCTGGCTGTCGGACAATCGCCCGATAGCGAAGATTTTCTTCGAGGCCCATAACTCCCTCTGTGCGGTCGTCAATGGCATCCAGGTGCGTTCCATCGCTCATATCCCCTGCCGCCGTCGGATTCTGACGGGTAGCACCGCGAAAGAGGCGCCCGATCTTGGCTCTATCCTCGGCCATGAGCTTGGCCCCGGATTACCAGTTGGAAAACTGGCCCTGGGTAGCAATCATTTCCCTGGCACGTTGGCCTTTTCGTCGGTCTCGGTGGGGATCACGAATCAGCTGAAGGCGATTCTGAGCAAGGCGGATATCTATCCCGCATCGGCCGCCGGAGGGCACCCGGACTATATCCCCAATACGGCCGAGAAGGCGGCGATCCGTACCTATCTTCAGGCCCGTGTCCAGCGCGAGCGGGCGCAACGTGGACGTCTGGGAGAAAATCGTCGTCTCCTCGATGATTTTGTCCATTCGCTGGATCAGAGCCAGATTCTGAAAGGCTACTCCGATGATTTTGGCGAACGGGGGATAACCCTCGACCTCACGGCCCAGACGCAGCTGGCGATCTCGGCAGTACAGAGTGGTCTGACCCGAGTCGTTATGCTGGAAGATCGGGGGAACTGGGATACCCATCAGACCTTCGATCAACAGGGCTTCTTCTTTGAGCAGCTCTTTACGGGATTGCATACTCTGGTGACCCAGCTCCAGGCCACAGCCGGCCGGCGAAGCGGCCAGACCATGTTTGATGAGAGTCTCGTTGTTGTACTGTCCGAGATGGCCCGCACGCCCAAGGTAAATCTGGGGGGTGGGAAAGACCATTGGCCCTATGCCAGCGCTCTTCTAATAGGTCCCTCCATCAAGTCGGGGGTCTACGGCGCAACCGACAATAAGCAAGAGGCCCAGAATGTGGATTTCAGCACGGGTCTTACCAGCAGCGCGGGTGAACCGCTGATGGCCGAAAACCTCATCGCGTCGATTCTGACTGCGGCCGGTATTGATAGCAACATCTGGTTGGCCGATGTTCCCCCGTTGGGCGGACTTTGGAGCTGATATGAACCCTCGACGGAACCATTGGATTCTCGCCGGACTTTTATGCCTTTGCATGGCTGCGGGCTGTGCCGAAGATCCGGCCAATGAACTGGTGGATGCGGGTCCCTGTGAAGATCCCGAGGAGAGTGGCAGTTGGACCACGATCGGTGAACCCTTCAGCCTGACCTGGTGCCGAGGCTGCCATAGCCGCGATCTTCCAACTGGAAGTCGGGGTGGAGCCCCCCTGAACGTCAACTTCGATACGAAATCGGATGTGTTGGAACAGGCGGATCGGGTGATGGATCGGGTGAGCCAGGGGACTATGCCGCCCGCCCTGGATCTACCCGCGCTCGAAGCGGATGAGTTCCTTATCTGGCTGTCCTGTAACGCGCCCTGAGGGACAAACCACATCCTCAATCCACCCGATAGTTATGGCTGGCTGCTGTAATTGGTGCGGAATTGATAAGGCCGTATGCCCCTGGATCGTGGTCCTGGAACGCGCTCCGTCGGTAGAGGAGCGGAGCCGAAAAAAATCCCCAATAGGGGGTGCGGTAGGGAAAAGTACATGATAAGGGTGGGTTTCTGATCCCCGCGTACAGGAAGAATTCTCATGGAGTTCAAGTCCGCCCTTGACCATGTTTTGGAGCAGCATTCCAACCTGGTGATGAATCCAAGTCGGGCGCAGATGGTCGATCATGCTATCGAAAACCGAGAGGCCGCTGTTTCTTCCAACGGCGCCCTGGTGACCTGGACACGTGCAGAATCCACAGGACGGAGTCCCAAAGACACACTTATCGTCCGCCGTTCTGGTAGCGCGGAAAATATCGACTGGGATGCGCCCAATAATATTCCACTCGATCCAGAGACCTTTGAACTGCTCTGGGCCGACGCTATGGACATCCTGAAGGCGAAAAAGCAGTTGTTCATTACCGACCGCTCGATCGGTGCCGATCCGTCCTATGCCCTGCCGGTACGCACCGTTACCGATCGGGCCACACACGCCCTGTTCACGGAAAATATGTTTCGCGATATGCCGTCGGATATCGAAAGCAGCATGTTCGCGAATAAGCCGTTCCATCTGGTCTCCCTGCCCTATGACCGAATCGATTCGGCCCGGTATGCGGGTCGTCTTCGGACCCTTCCGAACGGTGAGACCAGCCATATGGCCATCGTGATGGACTTTGATAACCGGCTTGGCCTGGTCTTTGGTTCGGCCTATTGCGGCAGTAATAAGAAACTCATGTTTACGGCGATGAACTATCTTCTTCCGGAAGAAGGGATCCTGCCGCTGCATTGCTCTGCGAACGAAGGGGAAGATGGGGTGTCAGCCCTGCTTCTGGGACTCTCCGGTACGGGTAAGACGACCCTCTCGGCGGATCCAAACCGAGCGCTTCTCGGCGACGATGAACATGGTTGGGACGATAATGGCGTGGCCAATTTCGAGAACGGGTGTTACGCCAAGCTCATCAACCTTCGGCAGGATAAAGAGCCCGAGATCTGGGACGCCACCTTCCGCAACGCCCATCCCCGGGAGCATGGTGCGCTGATCGAGAATTGTCTGATGTTTCCGGATGGAAGTTTTGATGTAGATGATGAACGGCTTACGGCAAACTCCCGTGTTTCCTATCCGCTTACATCTCTGAGTAATATTAAGACGCCACCCGTATCGGGACATCCACGAACCATCTTATTCCTTACGGCGGACGCGAACGGAATATTGCCACCGGTTTCCAGACTCAATCCATCACGGGCGATGCTCTGGTTCCTGATGGGCTACACCAGCAAATTGGCAGGTACCGAGACCGGTATTACGGAGCCTGTGTCTACCTTTTCACGCTTTTTTGGTGCCCCGTTTATGCCTCGAAAGCCCGATCACTACACGAGTCTTCTGGGCGAAAAAATGAGTGAGCACGACACAAGAGTCTATCTGGTCAATACGGGCTGGAGCGGAGGAGCCTACGGTGTGGGATCGCGTATGGATATCAATCTGACCCGGGCTCTGGTCACCGCAGCGC
>CAUZEG010000268.1:0-3538 GCA_963578775.1 Myxococcales bacterium | reverse complement strand
GACCATCTTTTCATTACGAACGATGTGGGGACGACGCTCGTGTTGAGGACCGGCTCGAAGCCCGAGGAGATCTCTCGGAACAAATTGGGCGGAGAGATGCGAAGTTCGCTTCATATATCCGGCGATCGTATCTATGTCCGGACCTTCAAAACCTTGTACTGCATTGGTTTGAAGTGATTACTCGGTGGTTGTCTTTACCGGCCGTACACAGCGAAAACCGATGTCATTGGCTCTGACCTGGGGAGGCATGGCGGCGCGCCCGCTGGAGCGTAGATCGATGGACGACTCATCGGCCCACCCACCGCCACGAATGACGCGGCTTGTCCCTTTCTGGGGGCCTTTGGGATTTGAGGCGGTGGTAGCCTTGGCGTAGGCATCGGGGGCATACCAGTCCGCGGTCCATTCCCAGACATTTCCCGCCAAATGAAAGAGCTTTATCCAGTTTTGACCTTCCGCTCTTGGGTCGAGGGATAGGCCGGAGGTGCGTTGCTTCTCACCAAAGACAGCGAGGTCGTAGGTCGCCTCCTTTTCACCCCATGGATAGCGTCGGCTCTGTGGACCTCGGGCGGCGTATTCCCATTCGGCTTCGGTGGGTAGGCGTGCGCCGATCCATGCACAATAGTCACGGGCACCGAACCAGCTCACTCCGTTGATTGGGCGGTCATCCAGCGTTGGATGGTTGGCCGTGGCTTTACCGTAGCTATAGAAATAACCCTCTGTCTGGACGTCCTTCAGCTGACAAGCTCCTGCCAATACACATCGTTTGTATTGCCAGGCCATGACCTCCCAGACGTGCATATGAAATGCATCCACCTCCACAAAATGGGCCGGTTCTTCGTCGTTTTCGGCAGCGGAATCATAGCCTGGCCCACTGGGGTCGGTGTTTTGAGCGCCCATCAAAAAGCGGCCCTCTGGGACTGCGTATAGGCATCCGAAGGGAAGATCTCTATCGCTACAATTTGGATCCTGCACGTCGTTTGCACCCACCCGGGTCGCAGCACCCGTCTGATAGGGTACCTTTGCCTCAGGCGTGGTTGCGCAGGCCGCAAGGCCGGCAAGAAGTGCAAGTACTATGCGTTTTCTCAGAAACATGGTGTCGCATTCGAGTTCAGTTTATCTTGCCGAGGATGGACGTGAGTGACAAGTCGGTGCTCCGTCTGGACATTGCCGACCTGCGATTATATGAACCAGACTTGAGTTTTGAACCGTGAATAAAGGCCCCATGCACAGGTTTATTGGCTGGTTTTTGACTACCCTGCTGGTCGTATTCGGACTCGCTTGTTCGACGGTCTTTTCTTCCGTTTGCGGTATCGACACGGATCAAACATCGTCAAACGCTGCAGTGAAGGCTCCCTATGTGGGCTGGTCTAGCTGGCGCGGACCCCAACAGAACGGTCATTGCTATGAGCAGGATCTCCCAGACAGTTTGCGTCCGGATGGGCCGAATCTGCTCTGGACTCTGGATCTTGCGGGACGCGGTACCCCCGTGGGCCACAAGAATCGCCTTTTCGTTTTTGGATATCGGGGCGAGGATGCCGATCTGCAGGAAATACTGGCTGCGGTCGATCCGGCGACGGGGCGGGTGATCTGGGAACATCGCTTCAACGACTTTCTGAGCGATATCATCTACCAGCGGTATAGCATCGGCAGCCCGGTGGTGGACCCGATCACAGGCAATGTCTATTTGATGACATCGGCTGGATCCATCCACGCCTTTGATTTCGATGGGGGCGAACTCTGGAACCGATCCATGATGGAGGAATTCGGTCGAATCGCCTTTCCAAATGGTCGTACGGGTGCGCCCGTGGTGGTCGATGGTCTGGTCATCGTCCGCGGTATCACAACAAATGCCGGAAGGAACGGCCCGGCTCGAGATCGCTTTTACGCCTTCGATGGTGCAACCGGTGCGCTGATCTGGATCTCCACTCCGGGTACCGCTCCAACCGACAGCTCCTTTTCGACGCCGGTGGTAGCCCACCAGGACGGCCGAAAAGTTCTGTATGTGGGTACAGGTTGTGGAAATGTAGTGTGTATGGATGCGCGTACGGGAACACCCATCTGGCGTTTTCTTATGGCCAGGGGAGGAGTGAATAGTTCGGTGGTTCTGGACGGTTCCCATATCATCGCGATTCATGGCAAAGAGAATCTGGATACGAGTCAAACCGGTCGTATGCTGGCCATAAAGCCACCGGTTCTGGACGCGGCCGATAAACCGATGGTCTTGAGTGGGGCGCATGAAGTCTGGCGCAACGACCTGGGAAACTTCACCAGTTCCCCGGTATTGGCCGATGGCGTCCTCTACCAGTTTCTTCCTACCGGCACTCTGGTGGCCGTTGACGCTGCGAATGGGCGGGAACTCTGGCGTAAGAAACTGGCCAACGAACAACTGCATGCGTCTCCCCTCTGGGCGAATGGAAAACTCTACGTGCCCCTGCTCAATGGCGACGTATTTGTTCTCAAAGCCAATCGTTCTGGTGTTAAGGAGGTCTCCAAGACCCACCTCAAGGGGGATTGCATTGGGAGCCCCAGCGCTCTGGATGGTCGACTCTTCATTCACACCACGGAGCGGCTCTATGCATTTGGTGAAAAAAAACCACGCCCAACACAGGAAGCGGCGAGCCCGACGATTGACCCGACGGGCCCTATCTCGGCCCTGCGGGTTGTTCCCGCGACGTGGTTGTTGCAGGGAGGGCAGGAGCAAGCTGTGTTCGTAGAGGCCCTGGATGCGAAGGGGCAGTTTGTGCGCTCCTACGATGCCGACGCCTGGACTCTCTCCGCGGCCGCGGGCCAACCGTTGGAAATGGTTCGACCCGGCGTGGTTCGGGCGCGAGCGGATAGCGGCTATTTTGCCGATTATGTGGCGATTCGCCTTCATGAGAAAATGGGTAGCCAGGACGAGTTGAAGGTTTTCGTTCGAGTGGTTCCCGCGCCGCCGTTCTCGATCGACTTTGAGGAGACGAAGCTTCAGCCAGGCCCAGACAGACCCTTTGCCCATCCACCCGGCCCCTGGGTCGGTGCGAAGATGAAATGGGAGGTCGTGGCCCATCAGGGAAGCAAAGTCTTGCGTAAGACGTTGAAGAGATTGTTATTTCAACGTGCCATCACCTTCATCGGTCACCCGAATTTGCACAACTATACTATTGAAGCGGACGTCATGAGCGATGGATCGCGTCGTTTGTTGGGAACCGTCGGGGTTATCAATCAGCGCTATGTGATCGCCCTGAGTGGTGGTTGGCAACAACTCGAAGTAAGTTCCAATTATGACCGATTTCGGGTGGGGACTTCCTATCGTTGGAAGGCTGGAATCTGGTATCGAATCAAGGCACGAGTCGATGTAGCAGCCGATGGATCGGGAGTTGTACGAGCGAAAGTCTGGCCCAGAGGTACGAAGGAACCGGAATCATGGCTATTGGAAGCACCGCACGCACAGGCACATCCCAAGGGTGCTCCCGGTATTTTTGGGTTCTCTCCGCAGGCTCAGTTCCCTGTTTTCGTGGACAATGTGTCCGTGGTTGAGAACGAGGAGTAGGATGTCAGC
>CAUZEG010000267.1:0-3553 GCA_963578775.1 Myxococcales bacterium | reverse complement strand
GATAACAAATGCACCGTCATCGCCCGGCTGCACCACATATTCCTGGGTATTCGGGGATTGCGACGGCGCACCATCCGGCGCACATCCTTCGCCAGGCAGGGCGGCCGTCGATATTTCAAAGGTCCACGCCCCGCTCGGATCGCATGCCTCGGCCGGTGGTTCTCCTGTATCGGTAGCCACCGTGGTATCGTCCTCTGGCACATCCACAGAAGCCGAGTCCTGACTATCCGACGACGACGTATCGCCACTATCCGACGACAACGTATCGTTACTATCCGACGACGACGTATCGTCACCCACCGGATCGGTGTCCGAACTTCCACCGCAGGCGATGCAAAGCATCAATCCACATAGCAATACAACGAAACGCATGATCCAACTCCTCGTAGGCCGTATGGTTTACGCTACGGAACGGGCGTATGGACTGTCAACCAGCGGATCAAAGCGAACGACTGTGAGCCTCCTTGTTGGCTGGCAGCGATTGTTGGTATGTTGCCCGCACGGAGGTCGAAAATGAGAAAAACGGCAGTACTCATCGGGCTGTTAATGACGATGAGTCTACTACTTGGCTCCTGTGGTGGTCCCGATGGTACCGGCCGCCCGGAAGATAAATACGCCTGTGAAATCAATGAAGACGGATTCTGTATCTTCACGGGAACACCGCACCAGACAGGTCTTGAACCGGGAACAGACGGCATCGTAGATCGAGACGGGGGCTTTCTCTTCTCCGTAGACAATGCTCTGGCTGCCAACGCCGTCGGTGAAGTCCTTGAAGCCCGGGGCACTCCAGCCTTTGACGGGGACGACCTCATCGAGGGTTCCCAGGCGGGGCTAAGCGACGACGAAAAAGCCTTTCACCGGGTTATGGCCATCATGTATCCGATCCGTAACGCGCTGATGTACGACATCGCGGAGCTTACCCAGGATCGATGGGATAGTCTGGTGATGGAGCTCAGCTTTCGAGCCGTCAAAGAGACCACCTACACCGGTGGACCGACTCCGAAGGACAACTATTACGGACGACAGGGGATCTTCGACCTGGCGAAAAATCCCGCGGGTCGAGATATCCATCACGATGTTATGAAATTTCTAGAAGAATCCGGGCTATATCTGCTGTGCCATGTAACCAGCGATGAATTCGCGCAGTTGCTGGCTGACACCCACCCCGAGGGCCATGACCCCTGCGCCGACGCAGGCATCAGCGCCAAGACACCCTTTTAGAGGGTATCCAGACCGGGGAAGAGTATTACGCCTCTTCACCCTCACGGCGACGAAGCGCGAAACCCAGAAGAATCAAGCCAGCCAGACCGCTGAACACAGGCGCCAATCCACTCCGTGTGCCGGCACTACATCCCCCTTCTCCGGTTGCCCCCTGTGAACCACCCAGATCATCGGGGACCACAAATCCACCGCCAGACGCATCTTCTGCGGGCCCAGACAGATCTTCATATTCGGGACCAATTTCCGATTCCGCGTCCGCACCAGGCTCGGGTTCCGGTTCCGGCTCGGGTTCCGGTTCGGGTTCCGGTTCAGGTTCCGGCTCAAGTCCGTCACAATCGCCACCATTCGGGTCCGCAACCAGAATCAGCTCCGGTGCCAGTTCGCTGGACTCGGTGGACCAGAATCCGGCTCCGTCCTCTTCCGTTGAGTTGATGGCAAAGGCATAGACTCCGTCACACGGTACTGCGGCGGACACGTCTACAGAATAGGTGGTGCCAATCCCCACTTGCCCGAAAGAGACCAGGACGGTCTCTCCGACCGCAGGCATCGTATTATAGCTGAGAGTAGCCTCGGTCCATGCAGTGTCCGAAACCACACGTACATCACCACCATAGCCTCCATTGAAAGTCTTCAGGCGCAAGAAGGCACTTTCAATCGGCCCCACACCCGACACATCGAACTTCAATACGATCGTGCGGCCAACGCCACCAAGCCCATCCCCGCCCACACGAAGTTCATCGCTGGCACCATGAACCTCCGAGGGGGACAACGGGTCCACCCAGGTGTCATCGGTGGGATGGAGAAGGAGCGGATTGTCCGGCGTCGGCTCGGGTTCGGGCTCCGGCTCGGGTTCGGGATCAGGATTGGGTTCCATTGGTCCGCCGTCATTGGTCACGACGAGGTTCTTATAGATCACATCGTGCTGCGGGCCATAGGTGCCCGGAATGGTACTGTCCGTACCAATGAAAACGTATCGAAGGGCGAAGGGCTGTCCATGTTCGTGGGTAACCTGGGCGATCCCATCGAGATAGGCGGTAATGGTACCGTCCGCCGTCCATACGATAGAGATCGTATGGGTCTCAGCCGGGTTGATGGTGCCATCGGGCTTCTCGACCCGGGATTCGATACGTTCGTCGAAGCCCCCCGTGCTAGAGAGAAACTTGAAGCAGTTGTTGTAGGATGCACCCGTTCGAATATTGAAGAAGGACGTCTGCGGGTCCGAGTCGTTCGCGTCCCAGGCGGAACCATGGGGAGCCTCGTACATATTGATAATATGCTGTTTGTCATGGTGATGCTGCCCACTATCCGAGTTGGGATCCCAATTGGTCACCTCGACGGAAAAGGAGCCTGCGCTCAGGCTCTCTCCAAGGTCCCACCAGATCTGATGCGGTGCCTGCCACCCCCCCTCGGTGAACGACCCGCCGTCTTGATTGCCGGATGTCGTCCCGGCCAATGGGTCCGACAAGACCGTCTCCGCCAGGCAAAGGCCCGGGGCCCAGAACAGGCCGAGTACCAGAACCAGACATGTGACCATTGGCTTCATCACCTTCCTCCACGAAACGACAATAGCAGAAGGTCCACTTCTAGCCCCTCCTGGATCAAGCTACAGCCAAAACCATGCCATTGGGGCGTATGACAGCGAATAGACAGTAAATCCAAAATCCGAGTGGGGCATGGATGACTCGCTCGGAAATCGATGCAAATCCTGTCGTCTGACACCAGAGTCCCTCTCCTGGTGGTGCTCGCCTTGTTCCCTTTTTTCCACTACCGTGGATTTGTCTACAGATCTCCGCTGGGGATTGGCATTTCTGGGAGAGCTACAATGACCTTGGTTCGACTCCTTATTCTGTGCCTAGCGACGGCCACTCTGCTCGCCTGTGGCGGAAACGCCGGGGCCGGTCAAGAGTATGGCCAATGCGAGTCCCCCAATGAACATCTGAAGGTGATGTTCAAGCCGAAGATCACGGGCCATCCCTTCAGCCATTCCTTCTGCATCGTCTGCAATCCCCAGCTTGAACCGGAAGCGTATGGGGAATGGGCCCTCGCGATGGGCGCATCGCAAGCGCCGGATAATACCGATGGGCTTCTTCCATGTCTCTACGTCTACGATCCGACCGCTCCTGAGACCGGGATCGATACCGATAGTCTTGAACGCTGCCAGTCGCTGGTATGCGATGGCGAGGCCGAGTACAACGACATGGTGAACGAAATCAACGGTAACTTCGATCTGGAGCCCCTGTTGAATCCTTGAATCGGAACGGCTTCGAGACCGCCCAAGCAAAATCACCTGCGAAGCGGGCTGTAGCGGGGCGAACGATGAAATAGGAGATCG
>CAUZEG010000266.1:0-3639 GCA_963578775.1 Myxococcales bacterium | reverse complement strand
GGGCCACCACTCAGCTTTGCGGTGACCAGCCGAACTGGAATCAACGACGCCGATCTGGCGGTCGTATCCAAGGCGTTGGGAGCGGCGTTACGAGAAGGTCAGCTCTGACCGTCCATATAGGCTCGAACGATCTTCACAAAGCCATCGGTGGTAAATCCCCATTCCTGCGCGATACGCGCTGCGGGCGCGCTGGCTCCAAAGCGGTTGATCCCGTGGATATGACCTTTGTTTCCGACATATTGTTCCCAGCCAAGGCTTCGCCCAGACTCAAATGCCACTCGGCGGCTGACGCTCGGTGGAAGAATGGAGTCCCGGTAGCTCTGATCCTGGGCGTTGAATAGTTCCCAACAAGGGAGGCTCACAACACGCACGCCGGGCCCAAGCTGTTCGGCAGCGGCCACCGCCAGATGCACTTCCGAGCCGGTCGCCATCAAGATGATCTCGGGTGCCTGGCCACTTTCTTCTTGTCGAATGACATAACCCCCGCGGAGGACTCCGTCCGGGTCTACACCTTCAAGGACGGGAAGCCCTTGCCGGGTAAGAAGGAGAGCGGTGGGACCGTTGGTTCGTTCCAGAGCGATGCGCCAGCTCAAGGCCGTTTCCTGCGCGTCAGCCGGTCGAACTACGTAGAAGTTCGGGATTAACCGCAGACTCATGGCATGCTCCACGGGCTGATGGGTTGGACCATCCTCTCCCAGGAAAACACTGTCGTGAGTAAGAACGTAGGTTACGGGCTGTCCCATAAGAGCAGACAGGCGCATGGAGGGGCGCACATAGTCGCTGAAAATCAAGAAGGTGGCACCGTAGGGCCGAAATCCTCCATGAAGAGACATTCCGTTACAGATCGCCCCCATGGCGTGCTCGCGAACACCAAAATGGATATTCCGACGGTCTCCACCGAATTCACGGGGGCCAACAAAGTCGTAGGATTTGAGAGTTGTATTGTTGGAGCCGGCCAGATCGGCGCTGCCGCCGATGAGACCCGGGATATGATCGCAGATGGCGTTCAACGTGGTGCCGCTCGCCTTACGCGTCGCCATTGACGTTCCGACTTCAAACTCTGGCAAATGGTCGAAGACAGATTCCTCCACGTTTTTGTCGAGCTGTGTCTCATAGGCTTTACGGGCATCTATGTCCGCGCCGTGCAGACGGCTCTGCCAGTCGGCATGGGCTGTACGTCCCCTGTCGGCCGCCTGCTTGAAGAAGGCGGGTACCTCGGCGGGGATAAAGAAGGTGGGCTCGTGGGGCCAGTTCATCTTCTCTTTGGTTAAACGAATTTCGTCCGTTCCCAGCGGGGCGCCGTGTGCGCCCGACGTGTCCTGCTTATTGGGAGAGCCGTGACCAATATGGGTTCGACACATGACAAGGCTGGGCCGCGCGGCATCCGCCTGTGCTTCTTCGATGGCGTTCGCTACGGCCGAGCGATTATGTCCATCGACCCGCCTGGTTTGCCAGCCGTAGGCCTCAAAGCGGGCTTGTACATCTTCTGTGAAAGCCAGGTCGGTACCGCCATCGATTGTGATCTGGTTGTCATCGTAGAGGACAATCAGCTTTCCGAGCCCGAGGTGTCCGGCCAGGGAGCAGGCCTCGCTCGCGACGCCTTCCATCAAGTCTCCATCGCCGGCGATTACGTAGGTTGTATGGTCCACGAGAGAGCGGTCGGGCCGATTATGACGTTCGGCGAGTAGGCGCTCAGCGAGAGCCATGCCGACTGCGTTGCTGATTCCCTGACCAAGGGGGCCGGTAGTTGTCTCGATGCCACCCGCCTCGCCATATTCCGGATGACCGGCCGTTTTTGAACCCCATTGCCGGAAGTTCTTGAGTTGGTCGATCGTCATCTCCTCATAGCCGTTGAGGTGCAAGAGGGAATAGAGCAACATAGAACCGTGCCCTGCGCTTAGAACGAAGCGGTCACGGTCGGGCCAGTCTGGATCGTCCGGGTTGAATTTCAGAAACCGAGTCCACAACACAACGGCTGTGTCGGCCATTCCCATGGGCATCCCAGGATGGCCGGAGTTGGCGGCTTCGACGCCATCCATAGAGAGGGCTTTTACGGTGTTAACGGCAAGATCTTCGATTTGCACGGCTGTTCTCCGATCAAGGGGCGTGTTGGGCCTATAACCGATAGAGTGGTTTCATCGCAAGAGGAACCTGGTTTTCGTGGATTGGAAAATGGGGCTCTGCTTGAAAGGGGGGAACAAACCCTCGTCGGATCGAGATCTTCATGCTAGGGTGCCCCCCCATTTGCAAGAGGATTCCGATGCAGATCACGATTGTTTCTGGCAGTAACCATGAAGGTTCGACTACGATGAAGCTCTGTAGCTACGTGGCGCAATGCTTGGCAGATGATGGTTTCGAAATTCGTCTTTTTGATGTCTCGACCATGGCCCTTCCGATGATGCGAGAGGGTGAGAAATATGAAGACCATGAGCATGTGCAGAATCTTCGTGCCTGGATGAACTCTGCGGATGGTATTGTCTTGGCGACACCGGAGTACCATGGTGCACCGTCAGGGGCGTTGAAAAATGCCATCGATTTTCTGTGGCCAGAGTTCAGGGACAAACCAGTCATGGTCGCCAGCGTATGTGGTGGGGCGGTAGGGATCAGCTCCCTTCTTCAACTCCAGGCCATCGTACGCCAGGTCCACGGTATCAACTCTCCAGAGTGGATTTCTCTGTGCTCTGCAGACCGGGAATTCGATGCGGACGGGGCTCCGGCGAATCCGAAGATGAAAGGCCGGGTTGAGGGCGCCTGTGCCTATCTCGGCAAATTGGTGCGATCCCTTCGATAGATCGACGAGAGGCCCATCCCGAAATCTGAGTTCTCTCCCTATTCGGGGGCGTTGGCCTGCTGCGGATTCGGAAGTCCGAAGCGTAGGATCAACTCTCCGTCAGTGGATTCACCAACGAAGCGAACACCGGAATTGAGAGTCGAGAGAATATACTCACCATTGTCCGCTCCGATGACAAAGCCGTCACCAAAGATCCAGCCTTCTACCTTTAGAGCGCAGGTTTCATCGACATAGCCGTCACAATCGTTGTCGATATCGTCGCAGCTCTCGTCGGTAGAGCCGGCCAGCGGGTCACAGGACTGAAGCGACCCATTGGCACAGTTGTCGACGGTTTTTGCACAGGCCCCTACACCACACGAGGTGGTACCGAGATCTTCGTCGGCGAGACCATCACAATCGTTGTCGTTTCCGTCGCAGATCTCGTCCGTTGGGGCGGGAGAGTTGCAGTCGGTCAGCCCGTCCTCGGCACATACGCGGGTACCTTCGCAGAATGTGCTTCCGCAGGAGGTTTGCGCGGCGCTTTCTATTGCCCACGCACTGCAGGCACATTCCCCGGATTCCGGTTGGCATTGCTGATAGGTCTGTCCGGTCTCATCATCGGTGATGCTATTACATGTGTATCCGTCGGTACAGCTCTTGCCGTCCGAACAGTCCGTAGCACAGAAGGACCCCTCCTGTTCGCCATAGTTGACGCAGCGATCTTTGATATCACCACCTAATTCCCGGCATTCCTGATGTATTGTGCACGGGCTGCATAGGTTGACCGTTTGGCTCAAGCATAGGAATACGGCATCCTGGCCAGGAACATTTACCTGCTGGCATTGCCACCCATCGGGGCAGTCATCGAT
>CAUZEG010000265.1:0-3699 GCA_963578775.1 Myxococcales bacterium | reverse complement strand
ACTCTGGCCGCCCGCGTTGACGACCCGCTGGGCATGAACAATAAGAGTCGCCGGCGTCTCCTGATCTTTCAAAACCGGAACGCTCAATACCGTGAAGTCGTCCGCCTCCATGCAATAGGCGACCTCTGGAGTCTCGCCACCGCCATCCGCGAAATGGAGCGCCTCCCCGGTAATTCGCCAGGTACTTCGGGGCCGGTTGTTCTTGCAGTCGACGCCGAGAGTGCAGCGTCGGTTCAAGGTCAACGCACCATTGGCAATGTACTCACGGCCCACCTTGACCACAGGCGGCAACGGCGTTTCGGGACCGCCGATCAATCGAGAGTGCATCAGGCTGGCCCCATCTATATCCACATTCGGATAGCCCGTCTCACTATAATAGAGGTCGACCTGGGTGGGCCGCGCATCCCAGGCCAGATTCAACGCGTAGACGCCCAATGCGTTGTCTTCCACGGCGCCACGGGCGATCATTGCACGCCTCGTGGGCTCGGATTCGTATTGGATCTCAAGATACCAGCGCGCGCCATTGAACACAGCCGGCAGATCGTCGGCCGCCGGATCGGGCAGCTCAAAGGTATTGCCCGAAATCCAGAAGATAGGCGGATAGGTCTGGCAGGTGTCGGAGACATTTCCCAGGGTTCCTATCAAGGTGACGACCGGTACCTCCGACCCGGTCGGTACCTGATGGTCTGCTGCGACAGGATGGGGATCGTAGGTCGCGCTCTCCGCGTTCCATTTGTATAGACCATCCTGACCGTCCACTCGGCGGATGGTTGGCGAGTTCTGCATCCAATTCTGGCCTTTCCAGGCGTGATAGGCGGTGTACTGTGGGAAACAGTTTACAGCGTTCCCACCTTCGCCACCGTTCATGGGATCGCGCTTGCCTACCCACCCCCCGCCATCGGATACGGGGCCATTGCCGTCGACCCGATACCAGGTCCGGAAGTTACGCCGGGTGCTATCAAAGCCCCAGGGGTGAGAGGACAGATTGACCCCGTCCTGGGGATATTCGGCTGCGATCCCCCAGGAGGCCGCCGTACCGCCGGTGAAATGCGCGAAGGTCATCGAATGACCCAGCTCATGAATGAAGCCGTTTCCACATTCTCCTAGCCATAGAGCGGTCCAGCCTGTCCAGCCCGCCGCCCAGGGGGCGTTGTTGATGTCTGTATAATTGCCATCATCATTTCGAACCCAGCCCATGCCCAGGGAGGTACCGAAGCTATAGGGCGAACTGTCTCCAGCCCATCCGTCGGTCAATACCAGACCACGTCCCGTATTCGCGACGCTCATACGCAGGGCAAATTGATGTTTCATGATCGCCCATCGATCCGCATCCGAGGTGATCGCAACTCGCTCTCCCTCCGATTCCACCCGGCGCGGCCCATCGAGGGTATTAACCACAAAGTAATCGGGAACCCACGACGTGGAATCCACCACCCAGAGCTCCGCCGCGGGCAGAGAGCCGTAGAAATCCCGCGCCAGTCGGGTGGGCGCCAGCGTCGATGTGTCGAAGCCGAATTCACCGAAGAGAAGGATCTTCGAACGGGAGAGAGTAAAGCGATGGGGTGCACCCACGTCCTCGAAGGTATGTTCCTGCTCATGGAGGACGCCCTCGTCGATCAGGCCGGTTAGATGACCCACGCGGATCGATACCCCGGGGCGCATCCAATGCCAGGGTAGAAAGGCACTCCACGCCGCCGTGCTATAAGGGTCCAGTTGGGCAGTACTGATTCGCTGTTCCAAAGCCTCGGGGATCTGGCTGGGTGGATTGGCTCGCAGCACGCCCAGCAGGGTCTCGCCTTCAAATACACCGAATCGAAGATCGGTGTTCTCATCCAGGGTCTCCTCGGGACTGAACAGGATCAGAGTCTCCCGTTCCTGAAGCAGGCGCGGCGCGATACGGTCTTCGGCAGCCCTGACCACATGGGTCTGGCCAAACTCAAACAAACCCGCCAGGGGCTCGGAAGACGTTGGTTGGAACCAATTGGGAGCCAACACCAGATCCACAAGACAATCTGCCAGTGGGTCCACGTAGGTGTCGGTCTCATCCGGTACATCGGAGCCCAGATCCGACCCCAGATCCGACCCCAGATCCGACCCCGTATCCGTACCAAGGTCCGTACCAAGATCTGATCCCGTGTCTGAACCCGTATCCGTACCCAGGTCAGAACCCGTGTCTACACCAAGATCCGAACCAACATCCGACCCCAGATCTACCGGTCCTATTTCCGTCTGCTTGCCACAGCTGAGCGACATTATAAGGACCAATGCGAACGTCAGGCTGGAGCACCATGCCCCAGGAGTCCGTCTCGTAGTAGGTAGATCCATAGTCATCGCATCCTCTTTCCCCGGGAATCCAATCGCCCCGACAGAATGCCCGAATTCCCCCCACCGAACAACCAGCCCAATGCCAATCATGGGGTTGTCCTTTAC
Organism: Myxococcales bacterium; assembly: GCA_963578775.1. GTDB lineage: Bacteria > Myxococcota_A > UBA9042 > UBA3505 > UBA3505 > UBA3505. Next base: position 1,269 of record CAUZEG010000265.1, on the reverse strand, counting down.
TGGTTGCCTGGTACAAAGAGGAATGTCTTTCCTTCGCCTATTGCCAATTCTATTCGCTCTCGTTCTTCTAACGAATCCGGTCGAGGCAGCCCCCAAGGCCAAATCCCCCTATGTCCTGGTGCTGGGTATCGCACAAGATGGCGGCTATCCCCAGGCGGGCTGCGTTAAGGCCTGCTGTCAGGCCGTATCGAAGTCCCGTCGGCGCGATGTGGCCTCCCTGGCCATCGTCGATCCCCAGAGCGGGCAACAATGGCTCATCGACGCCACTCCCCACTTCCCCCAACAGCTGGATGCCTTGCGGGCCCGCACCGGGAAGAGCGCCCTGGACGGGATCCTCCTCACCCACGCCCATATCGGGCATTACGCCGGGCTGGTGCACCTGGGCCGCGAAGTCATGGGGGCCCGGCAGATGCCGGTCTATACCATGCCGCGCATGACTACATTTCTGACGAATAACGGCCCCTGGAACCAGTTGGTTACTCTAAAGAACATCAAGCTCCATGCTCTGGCGGACGGCCAGCCCATCCAGTTGAATGCTCGTATCCGGGTGACTCCACTGGTTGTCCCCCATCGTGACGAATATTCCGAAACGGTGGGCTTCCTCGTCCGCGGCCCCAGCCAGGCGGTGGTATGGCTACCCGATATCGACAAATGGGAGCGCTGGGAGACGGCCATTGAAACCATCATCGCCAAGGTCGATCGCGCCTATCTCGACGGCACCTTCTACGACAATCTGGAACTTCCGGGGCGCGATATGTCCCAGATCCCCCACCCCTTCATCGTGGAGAGCATGCGGCGTTTTGCCAAACTACCAAAGGCGGAGCGCAAGAAGGTACACTTCGTTCATTTGAACCACACCAACCCGGCCCTGCAGCCGAACTCATCGGCGCAACAGGCCATTGATGGTCAGGGTTACGGCGTGGCGCAACAGGGCGAGATCTTCGGGCTTTAGGGCTTGGCCTGCATCTTCAGCCAGTCGACGACCTTCGCACTCCAGTTGCCATTGAAGTAGGGGACATGGCCCCCGCGCTCGATCTTCCAGACCGTGGCCTGCAAACCATCCGGACAGCTATCATGGACTAGCGGGGCGGTGTCGTCACCGGGGAAGTCCACCAGCAGGTCCATCAAGGGACCTTCCGTGGTCGTTTCGGCGCAACCGTTGATGGCCGCCCATCGTGCCGCAGCCTCTTCAGCCCCGGGATAGCCGGCCTGGGGAACAGCGGGATCATCGTAACACCCGGCGTTCAAGGCGCAGATAAAGGCCCCCAT
>CAUZEG010000264.1:0-3739 GCA_963578775.1 Myxococcales bacterium | reverse complement strand
CCGCGTCATTCTGGCCCGCCAGAACCTGCGTGATCGCCGCTGTGAGCGTCGTCTTGCCGTGATCCACGTGTCCGATCGTCCCGATATTCACGTGCGGTTTCGTTCGCTCGAATTTCGCCTTCGCCATGACATCCCCTCTAGATCAGCGTATATCCCTCGGAAAAGACTCGAATCGGAAGCCCTTCTTAGGCCCTCCCTACAAGCCTACCGTGTGTCCTCGAGATGAGTTCCTCCGCGACATGCGGCGCCAGCACTTCGTAGCGCTCGAAGTGCATGCTGTGAGTCGCACGTCCCTGGGTAAGTGAACGCAGCACGGTCGCGTAACCGAACATTTCCTCCAAAGCAACACTGGCCGTAATTATCTGACTGCTGCCTCGCGGTTCCAGATTTCCTACTTGACCTCTGCGACTGTTCAGATCGCCGATGACTTCGCCCAGGTACTCTTGCGGCACCACAACTTCGATCTTCATCACCGGCTCTAACAAAACCGGCCCGGCCCGGCCGACCGCGTCCTTGAATGCCATCGACCCCGCGATCTTGAAGGCCAGTTCGGAGGAGTCCACGTCGTGATACGAACCGTCCAACAAGGTCACCGTGATGTTCTGCATCTCGTAACCGGCCAGCACGCCACTTTCCATGGCTTCTCGAACTCCGGTCTCCACCGGCCCTACGAACTCGCGTGGAATCGATCCACCGACGATGCGGTTATCGAATACGAACCCTTCGCCCTCATTGGGTTGGATCTCAATCTTCACATCGCCGTACTGCCCTCGGCCGCCACTTTGACGGACATAGCGGCCCCGCCCTACGGCTGACTTCGTGATCGTTTCCTTGTAAGAAACCTGAGGCTTTCCGACATTGGCTCCCACGCCGAAGTCGCGCAGCAGCCGATCCACGATGATCTCCAGATGAAGTTCCCCCATTCCGGAAATCAGCGTCTGCCCGGTATCCTCGTCGGTGTGCGTTTTGAAGGTGGGATCCTCCTGCATCACCTTACCCAGGGAAAAGCCAAGCTTTTCCTGATCCGCCCGCGTCTTGGGCTCAATCGCGACCGAGATGACCGGAGCGGGAAACTCCATCGACTCCAGGACGATGGGATCGCTTCTGTCACAGATGGTCTCGCCGGTGACGACTTCGCGCAAACCTACGGCGGCTGCGATGTCGCCAGCATAGACCTCCGCAATGTCCTCTCGCTTGTTGGCGTGCATCTTGAGCAACCGACCGATTCGCTCCTTGCCATGCGAAGACGAGTTATAAACAGTTGAACCTGATTTGAGGCATCCGGAATAGACCCTCAGAAAGGCCAGCTGCCCCACAAAGGGATCGGTCATGATCTTGAAGATAAGGGCCGAAAAAGGCTCATCATCGGACGCCCTTCGGATCGCGGGTTCTCCATCTCCCACATCAATACCTTGGACGGGAGGGATATCCAACGGCGAGGGGAGGTAGTCGACAATGGCATCCAGTAACGGCTGCACTCCCTTGTTCTTGAAGGCCGACCCACAGAGGCAGGGGGTGAAGCGAAGATTGCAAGTTCCCTTTCGAAGGGCCAGCCGCAAGTCCGCGACCGTGATCTCCTCTCCTCCGACATACTTCTGGAGGACCTCGTCGTCGCCCTCCACCGCCAGCTCTATCATCTTCTCTCGCCACTGCTGCGCCTGTTCCAGATGCTCAGCAGGAATATCCATCTCGACGAACTCGGCCCCCAGAGTCTCTACCTTGTAGACGCGCGCCTTCATCGTGACCAGATCGATGACGCCTTCGAAATCTTCTTCCTGACCTAGCGGGACCTGTATCGGGACCGGTGTCGCGCCTAGCTTCTCGGCGAGCGAGGCAACGGAAGAAAAGAAATTCGCTCCCGCCCGATCCATCTTGTTCATGAGGGCGATTCGTGGAACTTTGTACTTATCGGCCTGGCGCCAGACCGTTTCCGACTGGGGCTCAACTCCCGCTACGGCGTCGAAGATAGCCACGGCCCCATCCAGCACTCGAAGCGATCGCTCCACCTCGGCCGTGAAATCCACATGTCCGGGAGTATCGATGATGTTGACACGAGCATCGTTCCAATCGCAGGTCGTAGCCGCCGACGTGATCGTGATTCCTCGCTCCTGCTCCTGAGGCATCCAGTCCATGGTAGCCGTGCCGTCGTGAACCTCTCCCAACCTGTGATTGATGCCGGTGTAATAGAGAATTCGCTCGGTAGTCGTGGTCTTGCCCGCATCGATGTGGGCCATGATCCCAATATTCCGAATGTTTTGGAGCGCGACTTCTCTGGGCACTTCTTTTTTCTCAATTAGGCTCATGCCTAGGCTACGACCGGAACGAACTCCGGCCCATGGTCTACCAGCGATAGTGGGCAAATGCACGGTTGGCTTCGGCCATACGATGGACGTCCTGGCGCTTGCGCAGGGCCCCACCGCGGTCACTGGCGGCCTCTATGAGCTCACCTGCCAATCTTTCCGTCATGGTCCTTTCGTTCCGGCTCCGGGTATAGTTGACCAACCATCGAATCGAGAGCGATGTCTGACGTCGGGTACTCACCTCTATCGGAACTTGATAGGTAGAACCACCCACACGACGAGATTTGGTCTCCACCATGGGTCGAACCTTATCCACAGCCCGCTTGAAGATCTTCATCGGATCTTCGCCCGTCCGTTCCTGGATCAAGGTCATGGAACCATAGAAGATCCGTTCAGCAGAACTCCTCTTGCCCTGCTGAATAATCTTGTTGATAAACTTGGTGACCAACTTACTGTTGTACACCGAGTCGGCCAGAACAGGCCTCTTCGGAACTTCTCGTCTTCGTGGCATTCACCGTGCTCCCAATACAAAACAAGCCGCAAAGGGGGTGATCTCCAATTGCAGCTTGTGAAGGGATCGTCCTGGTTCGTTAACCTTTCGGCCTCTTGGCCCCGTACTTGGACCGGCTCTTCTGGCGACCGTCCACGCCTGCCGTATCCAAGGTTCCCCGAATTACGTGATATCGAACACCGGGCAGATCCTTAACACGCCCACCTCGAATCAGCACAATAGAGTGCTCCTGAAGGTTGTGACCAACACCCGGGATATAGGTAGTTACTTCAATCCCGTTGGTCAAACGCACGCGCGTGACCTTTCGAAGCGCCGAATTCGGTTTCTTCGGCGTCTGGGTGTAGACCCGCACGCAAACGCCCCGTCGCTGAGGACAGGACTGAAGAGCCGGGCTCTTCGTCTTGGGTTTGGCCTTGCTTCTCCCTTTTCGCACTAGCTGGTTGAACGTTGGCATAGTGTAACGGGCCCTTTTCCTCAGAAACAAAAAAATGATGCCGAAATAGGCATCATTCGGATCCACTCCACCTAATCAAAAAGCCTGAGGATCTTAGCCTGATCCCTGTCGCCTTGTCAAGCGGCGGAAACTACTATTATAAAACACCCTTCCAGCTAAAATGATAGCCTCCGGGAAGGAAAAAGGGGAAACACAAAATACAGAGTAGAAAAAGACAAGATACAAGGTACAGGATACAAACAAATTGGGGGTATTCAGGTAACTCAAGTTACGACTATATGGCGTATTTGCGGGGCCTGGGGCCCCTTACGTTTTTGACCATGTCCTTGTAAGGTGTCGGTTCGATCGCCACCGCTTGTTGGGCTAATCTGTAGAATAGCTTGCCACGGTGGCGGCTCGTTCGGCGATTGAATCGGAACGTATATTCGTCAAGGTAGTAATCCAGGTGCTCGTGACTGATGTCTCCTTGATGCG
>CAUZEG010000263.1:0-3752 GCA_963578775.1 Myxococcales bacterium | reverse complement strand
TGGACAGGCCGAAACCCGAGTATATCGGTTCCCCTGGATTGTGGCCATGGGGCCTTTCGAAGAGTGGTCTTGAACGGGACGCCGGTCTCAAAGTGAGTGCCAGACCAGGCTTTGTCGTGTTCGGTGTGGACACAGCTTGACCTGTTCCCGTACAATTGCGGATTCGGGAGGTTGGAATGCAACCTGCAAATGCGCGTGGTTTATTTTCGGTCGGACTGGGGTTCGCTCTCCTTCTGTCCCATTGTGGAAGTTCGTCCAGTAGTGGCCCACCCAATGTGCCCGATACCCAAACGCAGACCGACGCGGGGCCTGGTGATACGGCCGAAGACACGTCTGATGTGACCGGTACTTCCGATACTCCAATTGTGAAACCGGATGAAGGTACGACCAACCCGGAAGATACGGGAACGGGCGGCCTTCCGGCTGACTTCAATGCACCCTGTCAGCTTGCCGAACAATGTGAGACTGGTTTCTGTATCGACGGCGCCGGTGGTCGGATTTGCACGATTACCTGTCTTGAGGACTGTCCGGAGGGATGGAGTTGTCAGGGAGTAAACGTGGAGGACACAGATCTTGTATTCCTGTGCGTGCCGGAGATCACGCCTCTCTGTTCTTCCTGTGAAACGGATGAGGACTGTGGAACGGGCGCGGTAGATGCCTGTCAGCAGTTGGGGGATGAAGGACGTTTTTGTCTGCAACGATGTGGCGAATTTGAGCCCTGTCCAACGGGCTATAGTTGTGAAGATCAAGACGGTGTGGAGTCTATCTGTGTGCCGGAAACAGAGTCCTGCATTTGTACATCCGAGATCGTTGGCACCAAACAGTCGTGCCATATCCAGAATGAATATGGTTTGTGCGCCGGCTACCGTGAGTGTGTGGGGGCCGGTGGATGGGGTGAATGTGACGCTCTAGAGCCAGCTCCCGAGGTTTGTGACGAAATCGACAACAACTGCAACGGGGTCACCGACGAGCAGGACGCCGAAGGGTGTCAGACCTTTTATGAGGACAAAGATGGAGATGGTTTCGGAGACGCGGCGAACTCGGCCTGCCTATGTACATTGCAGGGGGCTTTTACCACGGAAAACGGGGCCGACTGCAATGATCTGAGCCCGGCGGTTAAGCCTGGTGGTACGGAATATTGTAATGGCTTTGACGATGACTGTGATGGCCTGGTGGATAGTGAAGGGGCAGCTGGCTGTACCCAGTATTACCGGGACGCCGATGGTGACGGCTGGGGCGTGCATTCGGATAAGAAGTGTCTTTGTATCCCGGATCCACCGTATACGGTGATGTCCTTTGGTGATTGCAATGACGACTCGGCGCAGGTGTATCCAGGAAGTATGGAATTCTGTAATGGCGTCGATGATAACTGCAACGGGTTCCTGGACGAAGGTCTAGGGGGAGCCGCCTGTACTATAACCTCGGCGCTTGGGGCCTGTTCTGGTCTTACGGAATGCCAGGGAGCGTTGGGTATTGTATGCAGCGCGTCCATGGCAAGTCTGGAGATCTGTGATGGGCAGGATAACGACTGCGATGGTGCGGTGGACGAAGCCGATTCCGAAGGCTGTTCCACCTTCTTTGAAGACAAGGACTTTGATGGGTACGGAAATGTGTTGTCTTCCCTATGTCTATGTCAGGAGACCGGTACCTTTAGTACGACGACGGTGGGAGACTGCAATGACCTGAATCCCCAGATAGCTCCTGGCGCCCTTGAGACCTGCAATGCTCTTGATGATGACTGTAACGGTACCATCGATGATGATGACAGCTCCGGTTGTCTTATCCGATATCGCGACTTCGATGGCGATGGTTGGGGGGATGTTACCGAAACAAAATGTGTCTGTCAGCCGGTCTACCCGTATACCGCGACTGCCGCTGGAGACTGTAACGATGGGTCCAACCAGGTCTTTCCGGGTGCCGTTGAGATATGCAATTCGACCGACGACAATTGCAACGGACTTACAGACGAGGATGGTGCTTCTGGTTGTGTCCCGTACTTCTTAGATGCCGACGGAGATGGCTATGGTGTGACCGCGCTTACCATGTGTCTTTGCGGAGCCCACGGAGATTGGTCGGCGACAAAGGGTGGGGATTGTGATGATTCCACGGCTACCAGGAGCCCGGGTGAACCGGAGGTCTGTGACGACCAGGACAACAACTGCAATGGCTTTGCAGATGAGGCCTGCGATAAGGACAGCGATGGTTATTGCGATATCTATCAGGAGGTCCTCGGTGATCCGGCGTCCTGCCCCAAGGGTGCGGGGGATTGTAACGACTTCGATTCACAGATTTACCCGACGGCCGGCGAGATCTGTGACAGCCTGGACAACGATTGCGACGGAGAAATTGATGAAGGTGTGACCTCCCCATGCGGTGGCTGTGGGCCGGTTTGTGTCATTTCGGCTGGATCGACTGGTGAGACCGTATTTGATGGCTACTTCAATGGTACGAGTGTCAACGACGACGGCCATGTGGAGCTCGATTCCTCCACCCTTCAATTGACTATGATCTGGGTGGCCAATAGTGGCCAGGGGACGATCTCCAAGATCAACACCCTCGATGGGCGCGAGGTCGCACGCTATCAGTTATGCTCCGATCCGTCGCGAACGTCCGTTGATGCCGACGGAAACTGTTGGATTGGCTGTCGTGGAGACGGCCGGGTGGGCAAGGTAATCCTGGCGGTCGAAAACTGCGACGACAAGAACGGTAATGGTGTCATCGATACATCCGTCGATTCCAATGACAATGGTGTGATTGATGGCGGCGAGATGCTCGGATCTGGATCGGATGAATGTGTGCAGTTCATCGTCCAGCCGGATGGCAGCAATACGGCTCGTGCAGTGGGCGTCGATAAGGACAACCACGCCTGGGTCGGCATGTGGGATACCTCTCGATTATGGAAGCTTCATAGGGACGATGGCTCCTCGATGCAGTCCATTAGCATCCCCACCAATCCATATGGGATTGCCATCGACCAGACGGGTATTATCTGGATCAGTGGTCGCGGAAATAACACTCTGGTTCGGGTGGATCCCAATACCGGCTCCACGAATTCCTATTCGCCGAATATAGGCTGTTACTCTCCCTACGGGATCGCAATTGATGAAAATGGCCGCGTCTGGACGGCCAATTATTCCTGTTGGAATGTCGCCTATCGATTCGACCCGGTAACCCATGAATGGTTGGCGGCCAGCACCGATGCTCACCCACGCGGCGTAGCTGCGGATGGTCAGGGTTTTGTGTATGTGGCCAATGACGCCGCCAGTCGGGTTGCAAAGATCGATGTAAATACCATGGCAACGGTCGGATACGCGGATCTTGGCGGTGGCCGAAACCCGGTGGGTGTTGCGGTGGATTTCTCGGATAAGCTATGGGCCGTGAATCAGTCCGCATCCAGCGCAACTCGAATCGACACCACGAATATGAATGTGGAGATGGAGGTCCCGACGGGGCCCAATCCCTATACCTACAGCGATATGACCGGCTATGCCCAGAAGACCATTGTGGCGCCAGCGGGTACCTTCCGTCAGATCTTCGAAGGGTGGGAAGACACGACCACCAAGTGGTTGGTTGTCGAGTTGAGCGTCAACCTGCCTGGCGACACCTCCGTCGATGTTCGTGTTCGTAGCGCAGAAGAAGTCGACGAGCTTGAGGTGGCGTTCTGGTCGCCATACTTTGGTCCGTTCCCACCCGAATCTCTACCCGTCAATCTATCGGAATGGGCGGAGATCACGGGGCGATTCCTGGAGGGT
>CAUZEG010000262.1:0-3761 GCA_963578775.1 Myxococcales bacterium | reverse complement strand
TATTGGAAAGCGCCAAAGAACAGCGCGAACATGACCTTGTACTCAAGGCCATCAAGGAAAACCTCGAACCCTTTACGGCGCTGATCACACATCCCGAAACACCAGATGTGCGCCAATTACGCGATGTTCAGCATCTGCAGACGATCCTCTCCGCGCAGCTCCATCGGCCAACCCATATCTGTCATTTGATCGACGCTCTCCATCCGACCCCGGCCATCGCCGGCCTGCCCAGAGAAGAGGTTCTCCCCTGGCTGGCCGAACATGAAGCCAATGACCGCGGTTGGTATTCCGGAACCGTCGGCTGGCTCGACGGTGGTGGTAATGGCCATTTTGTTGTGTCGATACGTTCCGCGCTCATCGATAAGCACGAGGTCATGGCCTATGCCGGATCGGGCCTCGTATCCGGCTCCCAGGCCGAGTCCGAATGGCAAGAGACAACCACAAAACTGCAGAGTATCGCCACGGCTCTTGTCATCGGCCCGTCCCCCTCTCGGCCCGAGGTGCAGCCATGAACACCGCCGCTTGGAACCAGACTTCGGCGCGCCATCTTATCGACACACTCGTACACGGTGGCGTGCGCCAGGCCGTGATCTCACCCGGTTCACGAAACATACCTTTGATCCTCGCCCTTGAAGGGTATGGCCCACGCCTGACCAGCCACGTACTCCTCGACGAGCGTACGGCGGGTTTCTTTGCCCTGGGTATGGCGCGGATAAGCCGCGCGCCGGTGGTTTTATGCTGTACCTCCGGTAGTGCCGCCGCCCATTATCTGCCCGCCGTCATCGAGGCATCCGAATCCAATCTGCCCCTGCTGGTGATCAGCGCCGATCGCCCGCCGGAGCTATCCGACTGCGGTGCTCCACAAACCATCGACCAGGACAGACTCTTTGGAAACCACGTTCGCTGGTTCGCCAATCCAGGCCTGGTCCTGGACGAGGAAAGCCTTGCACGTATCCCGACCCTGGCAGCCCAGGCCCTGGATCAGGCGACAGGGGCTCGCCCCGGTCCGGTCCATTTGAATCTTCCCTACCGCGAACCTCTATACGATCCCGAGCAGGAGCCGGACATTCGGGTTCATCGGCTCCCGACCTTCCTGCGAAGTCGGCCGATGATGGATCCGGTTGATCTCCAGCGGCTTGCAGACAGCTGCACCGGCCGAAGCGGGATCATCTATTGCGGCCAGGAGAGCCCTGGGCTTCGCGCCGATCCTCGCGCTTTCGCAGAGGCGGTTACCGGCCTGGCGCAGACCCTTGGTTGGCCGATCCTCGCCGAACCGACCTCCCAGATTCGTTTTGGTCATCATAGATTGGATCATGTGGTCGCCCATGGAGACCTGCTGGTCCGGGACGAAAACTTCATCGCCCAGATGCGACCCGACGTGGTGCTACGCTTTGGCGGTGCGCCCATCTCGAAATCCATCCGTGCGTGGCTCCGCACCCTGAAGGAAACACAACAGATCGCGGTATCCGCATCGGGCCGGTATCTGGATCCCGACCACCAGCTCCGTCGCGTCTGCTGCGCCGACCCGGCGGGTTTCTGCGATCAACTAACGGCGGCGCTCCCGCAGGACGAGGAACCGGCCCAGACCTGGATCACCTGGAACGCAGCCGAACAGGCGATGGAGCAACGCCTGCTTGGATCGGAAGAGCTATGGGAAGCGGGTGTAGCACGTTCCCTGGTGGACTCACTCCCGGACGGCACTCTGCTCCAGCTTGGAAATAGCATGCCGATCCGCGATGTGGACGCTTTCGTACCGAGCCGTAACCGAAATCTGCGGGTGCTCTGCAACCGCGGCGCGAATGGGATCGACGGCACCATAGCCAGTCTCTTTGGTGCGGCCCAGACCTGGCACGGAGGCCCCGTCGTGGGCCTTATGGGTGATCTGACCTTCCTGCACGATATGGGCAGTCTGGTCCCCTTTCATACCGTCGAACAGCCAATAACCCTGGTGGTCGTAGACAACGGCGGCGGCGGCATCTTTGAACATCTTCCCATCCACGAGCATCCGGATCTCTTCGAACGCTGCTTCCTGACACCACAGCCCGGCCATATCGAAAAGCTCTGTTCAGGGCTCGGTCTGACCTACCGCCGGGCCGATGATAAAGAGTCTTTCCTGACGGCTCTGCAGGACGAACTGGAACGACCGGTCGTCTCCATCATCCACGTCCTCATCGACCGCGAGGCCAACGTACGTAGTCATCAGCAGCTCTGGGACTCTCTGTCCGGGGAGGCCCGATGACCATTCGTCAGCAGCCCCTATCCATGGGCGAAGCCCCATGCCCCCAATACCGGATCCAGATCTGGTGGCAGACCATTCGGCCGCGCACTCTGGTCGCAAGCATCGGACCGGTCCTTCTGGGGTTGGCACTGGCCCAGGCCTTTCATACCTTTGATTGGTTGGCCGGAGGGCTGGCGTTGATGGCTGCTGTGCTGCTTCAGATCGGAGCCAACCTGGCCAATGATCTCGGTGATTTTGTCCGAGGAGCCGATAGCGGGGATCGCCTGGGACCACCTCGCGCAGCCCAACAGGGTTGGCTCAGTCCAAAGGAATTGCGGCGGGCCGTGATACTGGTCCTGGCCGCTGCTACGACCATCGGAATCGCCCTGATCGCCATCGCCGGCTGGCCCGTGCTGTGGATCGGTATCGCCAGCCTGATCTGTGCCCTGGCCTACACCGCCGGCCCATTTCCCCTCGCCTATCTGGGGATCGCCGATCTTTTCGTCTTTGGGTTCTTTGGGCCCGTGGCCGTTGCGGGTACCTTTTATGTCCAGGGGGGCGTGGTACCGGACATCGTGGTATTGGCATCCATTCCCAGCGGCTTTCTCGTAACCGCCATTCTGGTGGTGAACAACCTCCGGGATCGGCATAGCGACGAGCTGGCGGGCAAGAAAACACTCGCAGTGCGTCTGGGTGCCCGAGGAGCACGGTTCGAATATATCGCCCTTGTATTGGGAGCTTATCTGGCCACCGCTGGGCTGCAATTGCATGATGGGGTTTCGGCCTCATGGCTCCTGCCTCTATTGAGCCTGCCCATTGCCGCCCACGAAATTCGGGGCGTGCTCCGCCACGACGGGGCCGCTCTCAACGCCCGCCTCGCCGGGACCGCTCGTCTGGGACTCCTTTTCGCCATCCTTCTCTGCATAGGAGTCCTGTGGTGAAACTCGTAGGCAGTCAACTCACGGAGACCACTCTCCGATTCTCCGCGCCGGTAAAAACGGCGGTGGGCACCCTACGGTGTCGCCCTTCTCTTATGCTCAGCCTGGAGACCGAGACGGGCCATCGAGCCGCCGGAGAGGCCTCGCCCCTGCCGGGCTTCAGTGTGGAAACCCTGGCGGATGTACGTACGGCTCTGGAGGAATGGCTGCCCTATCTCCTACGACTCAGTCACCACAATTTTTCCACGCCCGACGAAATCTATCGGGTGGTGGAACATCTGGGCGGTCCCCCATCGGCACAGCATGCCGTCGAGCAGGCCCTGCTGGGGCTGCTGGCGCTGCATCGTGGCGTGCCCGCCATCACACTTCTTAGTCAGGCGCCGACTCAGTTCGTACCAGTCCACCGTCTTGTGGAGACGCCAGACCAGGCCATCGATGCCGTCCAGGCCCGAGTGGGAACCATAAAGGTCAAAGTCGGGGCCCATAGCATCAAGGAAGATACCGACCGACTGCTAGCCATTCGCAACGCGGTGGGCAACAGTATCGATATTCGCGTGGACGCCAACGGCGCCTACACCTTCCCGGAGGCCTTACAGGCTATCGAG
>CAUZEG010000261.1:0-3778 GCA_963578775.1 Myxococcales bacterium | reverse complement strand
GCTTCCACAGCGGTGATTGACGCAGCGTAGTACTTTTCCGGTTGCTTCGTCTCCGGCCGACGGTTCATCCCAAAGCAGCTCGGATTCGCAACTGGGGCATTGTTCGGGGGGGACAACCGCAGTGGCTTCGGCTGGTCGAAATTCGGGGATGATTTTGACCACATGGGGGATGACGTCGCCGGCCCGCTCCACCAGCACAGTATCTCCCACCCGGATATCCAACTTCTGGACGAGGGGAAAGTTGAACAGGCTCGCACGCGAAATCACCACACCCCCCAGCGCCACGGGTTCCAACTGGGCCACCGGTGTGACGGCTCCTGTTCGCCCCACATTCAGTTCAATATTCAAAAGTCGGGTGGTGGATTGGCGCGCGGCGATTTTGTAGGCCACAGCCCAGCGGGGATGGTGGGCCGTATTACCCAGTTGTTCCTGGGTCGCCACATCGTTCACTTTGATAACACAGCCATCGATTTCATAGGCCAGCTCATCACGTCTCTCCGTCCAGGACTGGCATAGACGATAGGTACCATCGATACCCTTCGAGCTATTGGACTCGGGAACCGGGAAACCGAGCGACTGTAAAAGCTCTAGACGATCGGTATGGCTGGGATAACGCTGTATCGGATCCGTTCCATCCGCAAGCTCCATATACGAAATATGATAAATGAATGCACTGAGCATTCGTTGAGCCACTTCCGTAGGATCCTGCTGGCGCAGGGATCCAGCGCAGGCATTGCGTGGATTGGCAAAGGGGGCTTCCCCGGCCAGGGTTCTGCGCTCGTTCACCTTTTCAAAATCGGAGAGTCGTATGATGGCTTCTCCCCGGACCTCCATTCGCACAATCCCGTGGTCTTGAAGGGGGACCGCTAGTGGGAGCGCGCGAATCGTGCGGATATTGGCGGTAATATCATCACCAACACGGCCATTTCCCCGGGAGGCACCTCGTACCAGGGCGTTGTTTTCGTAGAGGAGGGCGATACCGGCCCCATCAAATTTGGGTTCGACGTTGTACTCCAGATCGGCTCCGGTCAATCCGGCAAAAAGATCCCCGTCCGTGTTGTCAGAAAACAGATCGGTTTGCTCCCCGCCAGTGGCTTGGACCAGAGTCTCTTCCGATTCTTTTACACGGTCTCGCCAGGCCTTGCTGTCGTTGCCTGCCCGCAATACGCCAAGGTTTTCAAGAACACTGATATGGAAGAGTCGTAGCTCTTCCAGTTTGGTTGTGTTGTCGAGGCTGATCATAGGTGTCAGATGCTCGACCTTGTCGAACGATTCGATGAGACCCTGATGAATCCGTTGTGTGGGGGAGTCCGGGTGAATCAGGTCCGGATGGCGGGCCTCCAGCCCTTTCAGAAGTCGAAATAAGGTGTCGTATTCGATATCCGCCACCAGCGGGTCATATTCGACGTAGTAGCGATGTTCCAGAAAGCGCAGCACGGGACGTAACTCGGCGACAAGCTGCGCTGCCTCGGCTGCATCTGCCCCGAGATCTGGATTCCCTTTTACCTGGTTCAGGAGTGTCTGAGTCCGGGCCGCCAGTTTCGTGCTGTCCATCGCCCGCTCAGGATCCGTCCAGGGTCGAGTTGGTCCCGTCTTCCGTCGGCTTTTCGAATCGATCCAGAATTCCGTTGATGAACGAACCACTGTCCTCGGTCCCAAACAGTTTGCCGATTTCGATAGCTTCGTTGATAGAGACCTTGCGTGGGACATCGTCAACAAATCTAATCTCGTAGATCGCAAGCCGCAATACGTTCCGATCAATAATATTCATGCGGTCGATTCGCCAATGCGTGGAGACCTCTGCCAGAGATTGATCAATCGATTCATGATGTTCGACGACACCACGAACCAGGATCTCCGCATAGGCACGAGCTTTCGGGGGTATGATCTCGCTATCAAAATAATGCCGGATATGTTTTTCGAGATTGGGAACCCCAAGGTCCCATTGGTAAAGCAGGGCTAAGGCTGCTTCACGTGCACGCCGGCGAAGTCCTGGGCTCCGATTTTGTGGTTCCGATGTCAAAGCCCCTCCTTGCCAATTGTCTGGAAGAGGTTGGCCATTTCGATCGCGGCTGTGGCGGCCTCGGCCCCTTTATTTCCTGCTTTCGAGCCGGCTCGTTCGATCGCCTGCTCGATGGTGTCGGTCGTAAGAAGACCAAATGCGATGGGTATACCGGTCTCCAATGACACCGAGCCGATACCTTTTGAGGCTTCACTGCTCACATATTCAAAGTGTGGTGTAGCACCACGGATTATAGCGCCAAGGCAGATGACTGCATCTGTATCCAGGCTTCGTGCCATTCGTTTACATGCCAGAGGTAACTCCCAGGCGCCGGGAACGCGCACGATACGTACATTGTCCATGTCTGCACCGTGGCGCCGAAGTGTATCCAGGGCACCGTTCAACAGGGGTTCGGTGATCAATGAATTAAATCGAGAGACAATGATGATGAACCGATTTCCGGTCGCGTCCAGGTTGCCTTCGAACACCTTGGGTCCAGCTGTCATGGCCTTCTACCTCTTCGCTCTTTTTTCCGATGATGAGGAGATTGGATTCAGCTCTTGAAGCAATCCCTCCAGGCGTTGCCCATCAGAAAACTGCGGGTTCGATTCTCCTAGCATGCGGACCACATACTTGCCAATGATATCCGTTTCGATATTGACCTTTGTTCCAGGACGAACGGCCCCCAATAACGTCTCTTGACGGGTATGGGGGATGATCATTACGGAAAACTCGTTGTTATGGACGGCTGTAATGGTGAGGCTCACTCCATCTACGGCGACCGATCCTTTTTTGATCAGATGGTTCTGAAGTTCGGGTGGGATCTGGAACCGAAGTTCCAGGGATACACCTACTTCGCGGACGCCAACGACGCGTCCCACACCGTCTACATGGCCGCTCATAAGATGACCACCAAGGCGGTCCGCCAGGCGAAGTGCTCGTTCGAGGTGGACCTTTGAGCCTGCGCTCAGGTCTCCCAACGTGGTCAAACCAAGGGTTTCGTAGCCGGCTGTGCAGGTAAAGGAGACGTTCTTGTCTGTCAATTGGCGGAATTGTTCGACCGTGAGGCATGCGCCCATGATGGCGATGCTTTCTCCCACCTGGAGATCGTCATACGGCGGAGCCGGCGCCTCGATGTGAAAGGTCTTCCCATCCGACTTCTTCTCTATTCTTACAACCGTACCGACGGCGCTGACCAGACCCGTGAACACGCGTCACCCCGTATGCAGTTCGGTCCATGGCTATCGCAGCCTGGAGTCGGACGCAAGACCCGAGACGTTTTGCGTGTTTTCTTAAATCATAATTATCCGTTGCTTGCGGCGTACGGCTTTGTTAGTTTGCCGACGATTTCGTTTTGTAGTCGAGCCATTGTGTTCGCAGGTCGAATTGTTGGAGAGTCCGATGGGGATCAAAAGTCTATTATTTGGTGGGGGGCAGTCTCGTGAAGAGCGTCAGATCGAGAAGCACAAGGGAAAGATGATGAATCCGCATCGTCAATCCGACGAGCGGTTATTTGCGATCCATCAATTATTTCAGCTCCGATCGGTGGCTGGGGTGGAGGCGATGATGCATCGTTTCACCTACCAGACCGACGCAACATCGACCGACGAGGACGAAAAGCGCCAGACCATGGAGATGCTGGTGGAGTTGGGTTCTATGGCCATGGATCCGATCGAAACCTACGTATTGTCGAAAAGAAATATCTATTGGCCCCTCATGGCGTTTCGTAAGGTCCAGGGTGATGAAGCCGCAGAAGATCTGTTGCTACGGGCCCTG
>CAUZEG010000260.1:0-3779 GCA_963578775.1 Myxococcales bacterium | reverse complement strand
GAATAAACGACGGGTGATGCCAGCTATAAGAATGTCGCCGCTATTATCGGCAGCGTACTCCATAGCGTGTATGACCTCGTCACCATTGCCACCGAAGAAGGAGCCGTAGAACAGTTGTGTTCCGTCGGCCGAAAGCTCTGCGACAAAGCCATCCTGGGGACTACCGTGATTGAATTGGTTTTGAAAGGCCGTAGAGGTGGTGGGAAAATCATTGTCCGCGTCGGCTAGCTTTTCGGTTGTTCCGGCTATGGCGATACGAGTGGTTCCCGTCGATAGGAGATCCACATGGGTTGCTCTGTCGATCCCGCTGCCCCCAAGAAATGTGGCGTAGATCAGGCTCTGGCCGTTGGCGTTAAGGCGGGCGACAAAGCCGTCCGTGAATCCGCCGGGAGAACTCTGGTAGGCGGTCCCTGTACTCGGAAAGTCCCCGGGTGCCTCGCCGGCCAACGCGGTTTCACCCACGATGATCAAGTCGTTGCTTCCGTCTTCGGTGAAGACGATGTCGTGGCTGATATCGACGCCACTGCTCCCCAAAAAGGTCGTCCAATAGAGAGTGGGATCAATGATCAGTTCAAGGTCTGGCTGTGCATCCAGCACTTCAAATCCGAAGCGAAGATTATCGCGGATCTGGAACCGGACCTGTACCGGTATTCGATTGCCCGTCCGGTCCACCTGCCAGGCTCGTGGGGCCGTCTGGCGAAGGGTTCCTACGGGTGTAGTCAGCAGCATTCCACCCTGCTCATCCATCTGAATTTTGCTTATGCCCAGGCAGCGAATGGAGAAGGCCTTCAGGCTGGACAGATGTCGTACTCGCAGATCGTAGGCCAGTTGATGGTCTCGTTCATGAACCAGCACGTCGATACCCGGGCCCAGTTCCGTATATTGTACCGCATCAAATCGTCGGACTCGTCGCTGCCACCGGTCTGGGTTATTGCCTAAGAGAAAATGGAAGACCTCTGGCCGAAGCTCTGCCCCATGAATGGACGTGGCATCTGTGGCATTTTCGAAGTGTAGACCCACGACCGGAGAGGCGGTTTCCAATCGGAAGCTATGGAATAGTATCCGGTCCGAGAAAAGCGAGACGGTCTGGTGATGGTCCCAGAATTTGAATTGGCTCCCATCGGCCCATTGGTTGCGGTTTTCCGTAAAGGCGATGCTGTCGTTTGCTGGGCTGTACAGGCTGCTTTCAAGAGCGAGCGCCGGTCCCGTAAAAAACGGAGTGCATACAAGCAGACCAGTCAGTCCAGACCAGAGTATGAACCGGGTCCGACGCCAGACCATTCTATTCATGGGTTATTCCTTAGTATTGGGAAGTGGTTCTAGCCGACGCCAACAAATCGAATGCCCGCCAGATCGGACATATCACGTCTCCAGGAGATCAGATCGTTGTTGTTGAACTGATTCAGGTCCGTATGGCCGCAGGCGCGGGCCATTACCGTCATGAGTTCCACGGTCGACTTCAGGAAACGTTCAAGACGTTGTGCTGAGAGCTCAATATTCAGGCGTTGGCGCAAATGTTCTTGCTGGGTCGCGATCCCAACCGGGCAATTGTTGGTGTGGCAGGCGCGCATGCCCAGACAACCGATCGCCTGAATGGCGGAGTTTGCGATGGCAATCCCATCGGCTCCGAGTGCCATCGCTTTGGCAAAGTCGATGGGGGTTCGCAATCCACCGGTGATAATAAGTGTGACCCCCTCTTGCTCACAGGCGTCCAGATGCCGGCGTGCCCGGGCCAGTGCCGGAATGGTGGGAACGGAGATATGGTTGCGGAACAGCAGGGGAGCGGATCCGGTTCCACCGCCACGTCCATCGAGAATGATATAGTCCGCACCAATCTCAAGGGCTGCATCGATGTCCTCTTCGATGCGTTGGGCCGATAATTTGAAGCCAATAGGGATCCCGCCGGTGGATTCGCGGACGGCCTGGCTAAATTCCCGATAGGGCTCCAAATTGTCCCAATCCGGAAAGCGAGGTGGAGAGATGGCGGTCTGACCGACCTCCAGGTCGCGTACTGCCGCGATCTCCGGGGTGACTTTATGGCCGGGAAGATGTCCACCGGTACCCGTCTTGGCTCCCTGGCCACCCTTGAAGTGGAAAGCCTGCACCTTCGAAAGCTTCTCCATGGAAAATCCAAACCGGCCGGACGCCAACTCATAAAAATACCGGCTACAGGCCTCTTGTTCCTCCGGCAACATGCCGCCTTCACCGGAACAAATGCCAGTACCGGCTCGGTCGGCTCCTTTGGCCAGGGCTACCTTGGCTTCGGCCGAAAGGGAGCCAAAGCTCATATCCGATACGAAGAGTGGGATGTCCAGAATAAGGGGCCGTTTTGCGTTCTTTCCGATGACCAACTTCGTATCGACGGGCACATCTTCCAGCAGGGGCAAAGTGGCGAGTTGACCGGTAACGAACTGGATATCATCCCAGCGTGGTAGCTCCGGAGCGGGTACTCCCATAGCTGCGCTGGGTCCGTGATGGCCCGAACGCATGAGCCCATGCGCGGCCAGTTCATGAATCACCTTGGTATGGGGTTCTTCATCGGTACCGTGAACATCCGCATAGGTGCCCAGGTATTCGTTTCGTTGGAAGGGTTGCGGGTGCTCCTTCTCCCAGGCGGCGATCTCTTCTTCGTCTACGTATACGGTTCCGTCTTCAATCCAGGCGTGAAACCTGTCGAGGGCCTCGTCATTATTGTATTCGCTAATGCCGCTCTTATATCGGTAGTCCCAACCGTGTACACCACATATGAGGTTGTCTCCGTCGACGCGCCCGTCGGCCAGAAGAGCACCCCGATGATGGCAGCGACCATAAAGAACCGATAGCTGATCATCCCAGCGAATAATGACCAGATCTACGTTGGAAACCAGTGCATAGGCCGGTTCCCGGTCCGCCAATTCATCCCAAGCGGCTATTGCTACCTGTCTCATAGCATATCCTCCCATCCTGAGCTTCCATGACTCATACCAACCAAGTGTACCGCCGCGAACACGATCTGGCGAATGGCATTCGGCCTCGGTAGAAAGGTCGACTCGATCTCAGGAAAAGGACTGGGTCCAGAAGTCGGGTTCATTCCCGGGTTTCCACTTGATATTACATCCCAGACTGGGGATCTGGGGCTCGGGAATCGTGGTACCGGCCACAACCGCGTCGAGGGCGGCTCGAAGATCCGAGCCATTGACGGGGACATCGTTTCCCGGGCGACTGCCGTCCAGTTGGCCCCGGTATACGAGACGATGCCCGCCATCGAAGAGGAAAAAATCGGGTGTACAGGCGGCCCGATACGCCTTTGCTACGGACTGGTTCTCATCGTAGAGATACGGGAAGTTCCAATCCTCTTCGAGGGCCAGATCACGCATCTTGTCAGGGCTGTCGTCTGGGTAGTTGGCTACATCGTTGGAGTTTATCGCGACGATTCCAATGCCCTGATCCCCATAGTCTCGTCCAATTCGCCGGAATTCCGGCCGTACATGAATCACGAAGGGGCAATGGTTGCAGATGAACATCACAAGAAGCCCACGGCCATCTGAAAAATTCATCAATGTTCGTTCCGAATTATCTATAACATCAACAAGTTTAAAGTCGGGCGCTGCACTTCCAAGAGGAAGCAGCATTGTGGATGGTGTTCTTGCCATTATGCACTCCGTGGGAGACCGGATGATAGGTTCTCTGGTTACCTTCCTCGAGAGTTACTGGCAAGCCGCGTTTTCCGAGTTGACTATAACTAAATTTCAAACTATTCAGATGCTGAACACGATTGGAGCGAATATGAACACCGAAAT
>CAUZEG010000259.1:0-3873 GCA_963578775.1 Myxococcales bacterium | reverse complement strand
GTCCAGCACTACGGTATCCCAGGATTTGGCGGCCAGGATCTCAGCGTCGAGACGTAAGATGGCATAGGTGGTGAGCAGCACATCCCACTCACCGTCCAGGCTTCGGCGCGGCCCATGGTAGATCTGCGCCCGAAGGCCCGGTCGGAAGCGTTCGATTTCGTGGACCCAGTTATGAAGTACGCTGGTCGGAGCCACGACCAGGGTTCGTCCGTCGAGGGCGCATAGCACCTGCACGGTTTTGCCCAGTCCCATATCATCCGCCAACAGAGCGCCAAGACCAGCCTCCTGTAGGAAGCGTAGCCAATGCACACCTTTGACCTGATAACTTCGCAGCTTCGCGGTCAGATCGTCGGGCAGGTCGGACTCTGGAATGCCGGTAAAGTCGTCGATGAGAACCTTCAACTCTTTGAGTTCGGGCGGTGCCGGGTACTCCAGTTGCTCACAAAGCTCCAGCAGGTCGGGGGTCGAACAAGCGGGTAGCTCGCCCTGTTCGCCACGGGCCAGCATCAGGTCGAGAACTCGCCCTCCAAATCGCTCCAGCCAATCACTGGGAAGGGGAGCCCAGCCTCCGTCGATCAGCGGTACCAGGTATGCATTCTGCCGCCAGGCATTGATTACCATTGCCGGATCGGCGTTGGCATTGATTTCCCGGTCACCGTCCAGGCCCTGGGTATGGAATGCCAGCTGAAAGTCGCGCCCCTCCATGGAGAAATCCGCCGAGAGTTCGGGGAACAACCGGAAATTCAGATGCGCTGTACCCTCCACACTGTCGGGCCAGGTATCGAGCTTGGCGACAAAGTGGACCGCCTCTTCGTCGGCAAAGACGGCGCGGCGACCCGGCACCAGGCCCAATTCGGACTGCAGTCGTTTGGTCAGCCGATCTTCCATACGTTCGTTACGAACCGGTATGGTGCCCTTCTGCAAGGGGGTCAGTCCGCTGGAATCCAGCCGTGCGATGGGCGGATCGCCGTATACGAGAGTTGGTAATACCGACAGGGCATGGCCTTGTGTTTCCACTGCTATCACGATTTGCGGTGGCAGTTTCTGGGTATCGGGAAGGGCGGTGGTCTGCAGGTGAACCGTCATGGTTTTTCGAAACCGTGGCAAAAGCTCATTGATCAAATACGCCAACCTCGTTGTGGGGATCACCCGTCCGGTCCGCAGCTCGGCCGCTTCCCGTGGTTCCAACCCGCCGGATCCCATGGGCTGGATAATGTCGGCACAGCGCACAAAGCCATTCTCGAATACTTCGTCCACATCGGCGGGATCGCAGAGCCGGATCTGCACACCGTCCGGGTGATCGTCTACAACGATCTCCGGTACGGAGGGAGCCCCTCTCGTACGCACGGCCTGTTCCTCCAGGCGGATGTCGCTACAACCTTCCAGAGCGCGCAGAAGCTCTGGCTCCGAGCTACGCAATAAAATGGGGGCGGACGATCCGCCCTGGAGCCGATAGTTCAGCACCTGGTCGGCCGCCATATCCGCCTTGGTCGCCATGATGCTCGGCCCTCCCGTCTGCCCCGACAGGATACCTACCAGGGATCGGGTGAAGGGCTCCTCGGTATCACCCTGTACAAGCATTCGAAGAAAGCCCAGGCCGCCGGTTTCACGACTTAATCGATAGCTTATGGTGGCTTCGTTCTTATAGGAGCTGGGAAGCTCCTCTCCGCGCCGCCTGGCTTTTTTCAAGGCGATAGCGGCTGCGGCGGCATGGGCGCAGACGTCCTCGCGACTGGAGCATTCGCAGGACCAGTCTTCGAACTCCAGATATAGGGAGACCGAATAACAAAGGTTCGTATTCTCCCGGGCCACCCGCAGGATCACCTCATCTCCGTCGTCCGTTTCGCCGGATACAGCGCCGTGCCGTGCCAGAAGGACCGCCTTTGACCAGGTCTCCTGGGAACAGGACTCTCGAATGGCTTTGAGTAGTTCTTCCATCATCCACCTGCGAATGGCTGTAAGCCCTCCGCTCGACTTCATTTCTTACGAAAAATACGACTGAAATGAAACGGAAATATTTTTCGGAGAAGGCCATCTGGCATCTGGCCTAATGGAACGAACTGATCTATCGTCCCTGTATCCGGTCGTTGGCCGGGGCCACACTGCAGGAATGAGTACGGTCATGATAACGGTGAACGAGCTGGTCGACGTTGGACTTGATCCAGACTCTGCCACGAGGGCGCAGGCGATTCTGGCGGAGACGTCTGAAGCGACCGAGGCCTGGCGCCGCGTATCCAAAGAGGTCCTCACGCCGTCGATCCCCTTCGACGTCCATCGTGCTCTATTCGAGCGGACCTACGCTTCCTGGGATGAAAGTCAGGGCCCCGCGCCCGTATGGGTCCCCAGCGCAGAAGAGATCCAGGCAACGAATCTGGCACGCCTGATGGAAGGTAACTCCTACGAGTCGGTATATCGGGCGTCCCTGGATAACCCGGAGTCGTTCTGGCGGCGGATGCTGGTCGAGCTCGGCGTGCAGGCCCGTACTCCCTGTCATTGCGTCCTGGATCTGTCCGAGGGTGTGGAGCAGCCCAGTTGGTTCCCGGGTATGAGCCTGAATATCGCCGAATCCTGTTTCCTGGAACGCGATCCGAACGCCTGCGCCATCGTCTGGCAGGACGAGGGCGGAGAGATCTGTCGTATGTCGGTGCGGGAGTTGGAACAATATTGCCATCATGTAGCCCAGGCCCTGGAAGCGTCTGGTTTCGGATCCGGGGATGCCATCGCCATCGATATGCCCATGACTGTGGAGTCGGTCGTTATCTATCTGGCCGTTGTTATGGCGGGCTGTTCCGTGGTGTCGATTGCCGACAGCTTTGCGCCCGTCGAGATTGAAAAGCGTCTACGGATCGCGAATGCCAAAGGGATCTTCACCCAGGATGTCATCCTGCGGGGTGGCAAGACGTTACCGCTCTATCAGCGGGTAAAAGAGGCCAATGCCCCGCGCGCTATCGTGCTACCAGCCAAGGGTGCCCTACAGGTCTCCCTACGAGAGGGAGATGCCTCTTTCGACGATTTCCTGTCTGCGGCGTCGACCAATGTCGCCTATACACCGCAGATAGGGGAGTTGACCGACACCACCAATATCTTGTTCTCGTCCGGCACCACGGGCGACCCCAAAGCGATTCCGTGGACGCATCTTACGCCCATAAAGGCTGCGGCGGATGGCTTCATCCATCACGATATTCAGCAGGGTGATGTGGTGGTCTGGCCCACCAATCTTGGCTGGATGATGGGCCCGTGGCTTATCTACGCCAGCTTATTGAACGGGGCTACTATCGGATTGTTCCAGGGCACGCCGGCTAATCGCGCCTTCGGGACCTTCGTGCAGGACGTGGGGGTCACCATGCTCGGTGTCGTCCCCAGTCTGGTGAAAGCCTGGAAGGCCAGCGGTTGTATGGACGGGCTCGATTGGAGTGGTCTCCGTTGTTATAGCTCCACCGGTGAAGCCTCCAGTCCCGAAGAGATGCATTGGCTGGTGGCCCAGGGCGGCTACAAACCGGTTATGGAATATTGCGGCGGAACCGAGATAGGCGGTGGCTATATCACCGGCACGCTGGTGCAACCGCAGGCTTTATCCGCCTTCAGCACGCCCGCCATCGGCTGTGGTTTTCTGATCATCGACGAGGAGGGCCATCCCACCGACAACGGTGAGCTTGCACTTCTACCACCCATATTGGGCAGCTCCCAGACCCTCCTCAATCGTGATCATCACGAGGTCTATTTCGAAGATATGCCGACGGGACCGCGAGGAGAACATCTGCGTCGCCACGGAGATCAGGTGCTTCATCTCGGTGGAGGCTACTACCGGGCCCTGGGCCGGGTCGACGACACCATGAATCTGGGGGGTATCAAGACCAGCTCGGCGGAGCTCGA
>CAUZEG010000258.1:0-3941 GCA_963578775.1 Myxococcales bacterium | reverse complement strand
AAAAGCCTTCGGCCTGGTCCAGGTCTTTCCCTGGTCGCGGCTGCGAATCCACATGATCCTGCCGCCTTCGGGACAATCCCAATCCAGGGACCAGGCGTGCTTGCCCTTCTTCCACCGCGTTATTTCTTCCGGTGGCATGTCCAACGGGGTGGGCCAAGACGCGTGGTTATATCCCGCACCAAACGTGACAAACAGATCGCCATTTTTCAGCCGGCAGACATCGGGCCAGCCGCAGTATCCGCCAAATCCCTGAAAGGGTTCCGGCGTGTTGACCGTCGCCGAGACGAGAATCTTGCGGAAATCCTGGGGATCGCCCGTGGTGCCCGCCTGGACCACTTTCGTGGGGACAACGCCCTCGGTAGAGACCGTAGAGACCACCTCAGCACTCTGGAGCGGTCGGGTCGCCACAGAGCCTGTCAGTAGAAGAAACGTCAGGAGAAGGGACGTCAGGACCGTCAGGACCGTCCGAACCGCGCTGCCACGATCGCATCGACGACAATCAATCGATGGGGGCAGCAAACGTGTCATGTCGGCATTCAACGATAAAAAAACAACGGCCTGTGAGTTACCCAGGCCGTTGCGTGAAAGAGTTAAGGGTTTTCACTTAGTACCTGCGTCTTGAACGACGCAAGACCAGCAGTCCGCCACAGGCAAGTAACACAAGGCTTGCCGGCTCGGGAACCGTCGTGATCAGGACGTCGTCGATATAGTACGCCGGGTCGCCTGAACTGCCACCTGAACCTTCATCGGAGTAGTTGTAGATCCCCCCGACACCGTTCGCCATGATGTTGCCATTGCCACAGAGGGCGGTACAAGAACCTGAGGCTATAGGCGCACCTAAATTCGCGGTGGTCGAGATGAACAAATCAATGGACCCGTCGCTCGGGTCCGCTTCAAAACCAACGCGATACCACGTGTTGGGATCGTAGGCGATGCCCGAGTCGTTCCAGACGTTTTGGTCACCAATCCAGTAGCCCCAGTTTCCCGAAGGTAGGCGGCGCATCCGCGCAGCAGCTGCGTACAGCTGTGGGTTGCCATGGCCCCAGATCCCAATTTCCTGGCTGTTAGTATGCGCGCTGTCCAGGCGGGCCCAGGCCTCAAAGAGCGTCAATTGGTTCTGCTGGGAGATCATGTAGAACCACTCGGTATGGTTCTTGCCCGCGTTCGGGCCGGTGCCGGTGCTGTCGTCGTTTTGATGGCTATGTGTCGGGGAGACACTCTGGTCGGTGCCCCGGTCCGGCACAAATTCGGACGCGGAGTAACGAGTCCGAATGTAGTTCGGACCAAGGGAGTCCGTCGTATTTATTCCGCCCGGGTCCTCAAAATCCTCATCGAAAAGAACAATAGGCAGTGCCTGCGCTGTAGAGATACACAGATTAGAGATACACAGACACGCCATGACTGCGACACAGCACCACAATATGAATCTAGCTTGAGTCATTAGCTTTCCCCCCTTAAAATGAGACTAGAGTTAGGACAAGTTAGTGCCAGTAATTCCGAATGATTGCGAGACACCCGAATACCCACTTCCACAGCCGGTATCCCATCACCTATGGCATCCCACGGGCTAGAGTAATACCCGGTGCCATTGGTGTCAACCCCCTAATTGAAGGGGGAAGAAGGGCTCCTCTTTCGGAGGCACACCGGCAATGAGCGTGGGATACCAGGGTTTCAATGGCCGTCTCCTTGGTTTGAGGCATCCCCGCAGTACCCAAGAATGGTGAAAATATGCGATTTCCGCGAGTTTGACCTCGGAGATGCACCTCGGTATGCTTGGGATACCACTGGGGAGCCGTTAACAAGCTCTTGGACGCCTCGTCGGACCGCTCAAAAATCTGGCTTGAAAAGAAAACTGGCTTGAAAGAGGCCGCCAGCAGCCGGGTTGTTTTTGAGTGGCTTTTTTCCATATGGGAGAAGAACGTTTGCACTTCAAACCACACGACACGAAGTCCCGGATGGTTGGTGTTCATGCATGGATGTTCGTCTTATGCACCATCATCGCCGGCTGCGGCGAAGAAGCCGAGACGACGGCATTAGTCAAGGGCCGTGTGACCTATCAGGACAAACCGCTCACCTTCGGGCGGGTAATTTTTCTTCATGTGTCGGGTCCCTACGCGTTTTCGGATATAGGAGAAGATGGATCGTACGAGCTTTTGGCACCGCTGGGAAAATGCCGTGTCGCCGTGGAGTGTCGTGAGGCGCCCAATCTCACCAATCCCAAGGATGCCGATGAACGATGGTTTGGCAGGAGTTTGATCCCAAAACACTATTCGAACCACATGACATCGGAGATCGAGTTCCAAGTACAACCGGGCGAGCACCGTCTCGATCTCGACCTAGAAGACCGCACAGGAAAATAGCTTTGTCACCGGCAACACTAGAACAAAAAGCATACAAGCACATCTGTCGCAAGCTAGCAAGAGGTCACATCCGACCTGGCCAAGCGTTGCGAGAGCGGTTGATCGCGGATCAGATCGGGATCAGTCGCACACCCGTGCGGCACGCTATCCGTAGAGTCCACGGAAACATTCTATTGACAGCTCAGGTGGTCTCCCCGGCAAGCGACACGGCATGAAACCGTCGATCTACGTCAATAAGGTCAAGATGTTGCTTGCCCAAGGCAAGCCGACGTGGGGCTCCGGTTTGGCCGATGCGTCAGATGTTCTGGCCAGATTCACCGTGGATACCGGCATTGATTTTTTGTGGATCGACTTGGAGCATCGTCCGTATGGCTGCAACGAAGTGAAGTGGGTGCCGATCATCGCCCGTCAGGCAGGCTGTGAACCGATGGTGCGCGTGCCTTCTCTGGATCAGGGTTTCATCAAGAAGGCGCTGGACATCGGTGCATCATGCATCATGGTACCGCAAGTTGATAATGCCCAGCAGGCACGTCAGGCGGTAGAGTACTCTAAGTATCCTCCCGAAGGCTGCCGAGGTGTCGGGGCCTTGTGGGTGCTCGTTGCGGGAGGGTCGTTACCGGAATATGAGCAATCAGCCAACGACGAAGTGTGTGTCGTCGTGCAAATCGAGACGCCCGAGGGAATCAAGAACATGGATGAGATCTGCCAGGTCGACGGCGTGGACATCGTCTTCGCCGGGCCCGCCGACCTGGCAGCGACACTAGGCCATCTTGGCAACCCGGACCATCCTGACGTCAAGCAGTTCCTGGCGCAGTTTCCCGAGCGAGTCAATCAATACGGAAAGCATGCCGGCATCAGCGTCCGAGGGGTCGAAGCGTCCGCCGAAGCATACCAACAAGGTTACCGCATGATCGTCATTGGCAGCGTGGTCGTAAGCGGCAGCAGTGCGCTTCGGTGCGACCTGCAGGCATTGAGAAAGCAGTCGGCCGGAGAAGATTGAGCATGACACGCGACGCGAGCCAGGATCCGCGCGAACAGGGCTCCTCGACCACTGACTGCCAGCTGTCTGCCGCGGACCAAACCAGGACCTTCTGCTGTTCGCTGTCGCCATTGGGTTAGGCTCGGTCCTCTCATCCTGCTTGCCGTTGAACTAGAGCAACTTACCAAAATGCGTGTCGACATTCAGTAGCCGGATTCGCAAGAATTCGGGCTTTGGGGCTCCTGAAGTCTTGCGACTTCAGCTACGGAAAAGAGCAATCTGCTCTAATCGGCCGGCCTACCCACCTGGTGTGTCGAGGCAATCGCGGATCCAGCACAGGTGGGAGACCAGTTCCGCAGTGACCGAAACATCTGGTTCAACCGTTCTATCCTCCGACGGTAGATAGGCGCTATTGACCGACCACCATCCCTCGGGGTGCTGGAGAGCTACCAGTCCCTCCAACACGTCCTCTGTGATACGACGGTCTTCCGTGTCGCGCGTGAACCGATACGTCCAGGCAGCTCCCCAGCCGATCTTGCCGCTCTGGGGTTTCCGGTACACATCTTCATGGCAATGTCGGCTCGCTCGTAAAAACTCTTGGG
>CAUZEG010000257.1:0-4019 GCA_963578775.1 Myxococcales bacterium | reverse complement strand
AGCAAGACTGAAACCAAAATAGAGATCCTGATCCGAGGCCGATGACGTGAAGCCATGAAGCAACACCACCAGCGGCATGCTGGTGCTGGGATCGTAGTCGTCAGGCAGCACATAGGACGCTGCACGCTCGCCTCCGAGAAATTCGGGGGGTGGAATCACAGGTACATCTTCGGCTGACGTATCCTCACCGGCTTCGCTCGGCGCATCGCTGCCCGCATCCGACGCTGTATCGGACCCCGCATCCGTCCCCGAGTTCGTTCCCGTATCCGGATTCGATTGTGCGCAGGCCCCCAATACAAACAGGGCCACAAGAACCGCCAATCCCAGAGATACTGTCCTGCTTCCTTTCATTTCTGACCTCATCATTGCTCTCCAATCGTGAGAACATCTGTAGCATATCCGGGGAAACTCTCGCGAATCCTTTGACCTAGAATGCCTGTTCAAAGAAATCCCAGACCAGATTAGCGACCCCACCCTCCGTGTCGGGGGGTAGACCATGGCCGGCGCCGACAATGCCATAGTGAACCACCTGGGTGCCCCCCTCGCAGTCACTATAGGCGATCCGGATGTTTCCCTGGTCCGTACCGCTCTGCGTGGGACCGTTCTGACAGCCATTATGCTCAGCCCAGATCTGGGCACTATCCTCGGCGGAATGGAAGGTATGCCCGGTCGGTGACGAACCGCCTTCATAGGGGCAGACTCCGTCCTCCGTACCGTGTACTTGCAACACAGAAAGGCGGTCTGTCTGCTCGGTCGGCTCGCCACCCAGTACCAGAACAGAGCTCATCGAGGCGATGGCCTGAAAGTGGTCTGTCTCTACCGCCAGCTTATGGGAGAATCCCGCACCATTGGAGAAGCCCATGGAGAACATATGACCCAGATCAAGCTGCTCGTAGGTGGCCAGCTTCTCGATGATCATGGACACAAAAGCCACATCGTCGGCTTTCGATTGCTCTTGTCCCATATTCCAGCTGTCGAGATGACCATCGGGATAGACCGCCACAAAGGCGCCGCTGTCTACCAGAGGCCCCAGTTTCGGCGGTCCGGCCTGGGCCGATCCACCGTTGCCATGAAATAGGAATACCACCGGATAGACCTTCGATGGATCCGCATCCGCAGGGGCATGCAAGAGCGCAAAGCGATCTACTGTTTCGCCTTCCACACTCTGGCTGAAATCCAATTGCGTAATATTGCTGGGCAGCGGCGTCAGGACTGGAGTCGCCGCGTCCTCCAGCGGGTCGCCTACGTCGGCACTCCCCTCGTCGACGCTCCCTTCATCCAGAACCCCGGATCCGGGATCAGCCATCGTGTCTGCGCTTCCGAGATCTGCGGCCCCCGAGTCGGGATCCTGGCTGTCAGTCTGGCTGCAGCTCAGCAGAATAAGGCCGCAAATCAAAACACAGGCCGATATTCTTGGACGTTTCTGCATCATGAATTCCTTAGGGTGGGCGTGCCGCACACCATAACCGGTCCTCGGTCTGCATTCAATCTGCAGGCGGACAACCAAACTGCAAAGATTGCCTGTCGCCGGGGCGGACTGCTAGCATGCCCGAGCCGCCTGGGCCAAGGAGACCGACAAACGATGCATACCCGATTCCACCGTAGCCAGATCCCGATACTGCTTCTGCTCTGCGTCTGGTCGTTCCACTGTGGGACGTCGGA
The DNA here is from genome assembly GCA_963578775.1 of Myxococcales bacterium. GTDB lineage: Bacteria > Myxococcota_A > UBA9042 > UBA3505 > UBA3505 > UBA3505. Next base: position 2,357 of record CAUZEG010000257.1, on the reverse strand, counting down.
CCAGGCCTCCAACGATACCGTGACCACGGACACAACAGATAGCACCAGCCTGGACGTGGAAGATGCCAGCCTGGACGTGGAAGATGCCGGCCAGGACGTGGAAGATACCAGCTCCAATGACGGCACAACCACCCTCGATCTGGGGACCACGGATGGTAGCGAGACCAGCGACAACGGTCCCGCCCCCGGCGACACCACCACCCCTGATGTGCCCGTCGGCGAAGATACGCTACCGCCTCTTCCCAACCCCATGTATACCCTCGGCGACGGCTGCGCCATTCCCACGGATTACATAACCCCGGAATGTCTTGTAACCAGCTGCGTCGGAGGCCACATCTGTATGGGTGCCGGACATTGCGTCCCGGACAGCGCCTTTTTGCTGGTTCCCGACGATCCCAATGCATCCCAGATCAAACCCTCCCTGGCTCTGGGCCCGAACGGCGGCTTTGCGGCCGCCTGGTATTCGGTAACCCACCCACCGGGGGGCGGTACCAATACCATGGATATCCACTTTCAACGCTTTGCGGCCGACGGTGCTCCTCTGGGACAGCCCATCAAACTGGATCAGGACGCCCTGATATGGGCCCGTAGTCCCACCATCACGCGCATGCAGAACAACGGATATCTGGTCGCCTGGCGAGCCCAGGACGGCGGTAACGGGGAGCTCCGCTATATGGCCCGCGTTATAAGCCACGATGGCCAGCCCATCGGTGACGCATTTCAACTCAATGAAACCCCCCTTACAACGGGCTTTACGACTGGGAATGTGGACAGTCCCTTCCCCACCCTTCTTCGCAGCGGCAAGATCGCCGTCACATGGATGGGATACGCAGGCATGCCCAGCCAGAACCAGGATGTATTCCTGCGCCTTTTGTCGGCCGAGGGCCAACCGGAGACGGGAGAATTATTAACCGGGGCCGCGACCAGCGCCAACGAGGTCTCCTCCGTCGTTACCGACACCTCCAATGGGGGGGTCGCTATCTTCTGGCAACATATAGACAATGGCGCGGATATTCGTGAAATTCGTGGGCGCATCTTCAACGCCAACGCCCAGCCCGCCGGGGTGGTCTTTACCGCCTCACCGGGGACCGAACCCGAGGAGTGGGCGCCAGCGGCCACAACCTTTCCCGGGGGGAATATCCTCTTAACCTGGAAAGCACGTGAAACTCCCAACACCAGTGGTCCCAACGATATCAAGAGTACCCTTCTCGGACCCAATGGACAGGACATTGGCTCTCCCGTGCATCAGGTGGGGCATGATCCCGCCGGCAACTACCCCTTTTACGCGCCGACGGACGAAAACGATCCCTTCCGGGCGGCGGTCATCTGGCATAGTGTCGGTTCCAACGCCAATGCGGTCTACCTGCGGCGTTACTATCATGCCGACGACGTCTACGATTGCGATATCACCGACCTATCGGGTGCCTTCCTGGAGAATGAGACCGGGGCACGCCACCTGCCAGCCGTACTGGCCTTCCCCGATGGACGGGTCCTGGCCGTATGGAGCACGGGGATCGAAAACGAAAGCGGTAATAGTGTCACCCGCGCAGTGCTTCGCTACGTGAAGTAGAGTCTGGCCATTCAGGAGGTAGAGATGCGGACAATATGTTTCTTTCTGGCTGTGCTGCTGGGATGTGGCGGCCCGAATAATGGCAACCCGGATAATTCCGGGACCGATCCCGGAAGCCCCGATCTGGGGAGCTCCGACCTGGCCGAGACCACAACACCAGAGGCGCTCCCTCTTTTCGATGGCCACGCCCATCTGATGCCCAGTTGGGACGCCGACACTCTGCCGGATCTTGTAAACAATCATCACCCCCTGGGGATGATCCTGCTCGGTACCGGTCCGACCCATCTGCTTCAGAACCAGGACGAAACGGTCTACGTAGCCAGCGCCCACGCACACGTTACCGTCGACCTGGAATCGAACCAGGACGAGCTCCTCGAGGATATCATCGGCCAACTCAACAATGGCGCCCGAGGGATCGGAGAAATCAGCATCCGCCATTTCTCGTCGGGTCCCAACGCCGCTTCGACCCCACCCACCACATGGGACTTCAACCACCCCGTCTTTCTACAGCTATACCAGGAGGCTGCAGACCGGGGCGTTCCCATCAACTTCCATTACGACTACGACGGGGACGTCGACATCGACAGCGTGGACGACATGCCTGCGCACATCCATATCATGGACGCTACCCTACCCCTATACGAATCGGTGGTCTTCATCTGGGCCCATTCCGGAGACACCCAACCGGCTGTGCTCGATATTCTGATGGCCGCCCATCCGAATCTGTATATCGACATCTCCAGCCGCAACCCGCTGGAATCCTTCGACCGACCGTTTCCCATCGAGG
>CAUZEG010000256.1:0-4020 GCA_963578775.1 Myxococcales bacterium | reverse complement strand
GATGGCGCGATTGAACTGAACCATCCGAACCATAGCGCCAGATTCAGCGCCGGCGGGATGCAATTTACGCCGCGCCATGGCCCCCAGTGGCAATGGACATTGACACGGGTTGCGACCACTGCAGGCCCCGTCAGCGGAGTCGTGACAAGGGAAAGAACCATAACGATCCACTGAGGCAACGAGACCACTGGGTCCTCTGAGTATCCCTTATCAATATAACCTTCTACAGGCCACCGATCCGGTAGAAAGCTAAACCCAGACAACATCCCTCACCAAATCGAGGCCATCCTCCAGAGATCAAAGTTCTTAACCGTCGTCCGGCCGCCATTGGAAAATAATTCAATGCCAGAGTCTGTTGCGGGTACGGAAATCCCCTTGGTGTAAACCACCCAATCATTTGCAAAGACCTCCATGATATATTGATCCAGAAATATATGGAGACGAAGAACGGATTCTCCCTCCATCAGATCGGCTGGGATCCTCTCCCCGTTGACGACCAGGCGTTGACCGTCAAAGCTGATCGGCACAAATCGGGTCCCGTCTTCGGATCGACACAGCCTGAGTCCGAACTCGTTTGCTGTGCCGGGAATAAACGCTGCCTTGATCTCAAGCATATTCCCCTCGAAACCTTGAGTCAGGTGCGATGAATCGACGAGTTCCATGTCCGAAATCGTGTGGTTTTCCCGCCGCAGCTTAGAGAGTGCCTCGACGGGCCGCTGAGACAGTTTTCCGTCCGGTCTCAGCGATAACACCCGAGGCAACGATAGGCCACGCGGCGCCAGTCCCATGTAGATCCGGCGGCCATCCTTACCTTCAAACGGTGTACAGCCATAGAATTGTCCGGTGTATTCGGGATGACCGTGAACCATCGGAATGTGCTTCTCGCTGCCGACAAAATCCACGAAACTGTGCACTTCCGGATGGAACCGATAATTCTCCCAGTCAAATCTGCCGGTAAAGTATTGAGTCGGGCCGAAGGGCTCGAAAATGACCACCCATTTATCACCCAGCCGGAACATTTCCGGTTCTTCCCACCCCTTCGTCTCGGCAGTATACGGAACACCGACAAACTCCCAGTCGATCATGTCGTCCGAAGAGTGCAGGGAGAAACATCCCTTGTATTGGTCGCCGACTTTTCTCTTCCCGCCAAGCACCATGTACCATCGACCGGCATGTTGGAATACGCTGCAATCCGTGCCGTGGGTCATCGGGTTGTCCGGGGTATCGGTGACCACCGGATTAGAAGGGACCTTCCGCCAGTTCGTTAAATCCCCGTCGCCGACAGCAGCCATCTGCACAAGGGGTCGTTCCGAACTGAGGCCCGTGTAGAAGATCATCGGCAGCCCGTCATCGCCCACGACGGCTGCACCGGCCTGACAAACAAACTCTCCGGCATCGACCGAAGGCCAGATCTCTACATCCATCTCCTCCCAGTACACCAGGTCCTTGGAGCGGGCATGCCTCCAGAAACTGTGTGGATAAATGACTTTCCTGGGGTGCCAGAAAGGGTCATAGATGTGGAACAAGTGATAGTATCCGTTGTGATAAACACAGGTCGGTCCGCTTCCGATGCCGAACACGGTCGGTAGATAATGGTAACCGCGACGTGGTTGGGCCTTACGTTCGGCCTGCCTGATGTTCTCGTTGGCACGCTTTAGTACCTCGGCATCGTGTAGGATATCCTTCCGGGGGTCGTCGCTTTGTAAAATCTGATCAACACAGATGAATCCCTCAGCTCCGTCATAATTATCCACGATCTGGATCTGTGCAGTCTTGCCCCGCAATGTTCGAACATCCCAGGTTGCCCATTGCAGCTCGAACGCACCGTCAGGCCTTGGACCGGATCCGGTCTTTGTCCGGATCACAACCTTATCCTCAACTGCCAGGCGATGATGCCCTTTGTTCAAATGATCGAAAGACAAGGGTAATCCGGTGTCATCGACGAGCAGGTTGACGCAGCATTCATCCCCCCAGAAATCCTTTGGCACTCTCGTATCCAGGCGGTTCCCAGGGTGATATCCCCCGGCAATCAAGAAGTTGATGTAATCACGCTCAATTGTGAAGGGAGGTGATGTCAGTACTCCTTTCGCCTGCGGACCACCGTGATGCGAGTTCGTCAGCCGCCCTCCAAGGAACCCGGAGATATAGGGCTGATCTGGAAGTACGCCCCTGGCTGGACCCGCGCCGAAGGCCTCACCTGAAACCCCCCAGCTTCCGTAATCTCCCTGCTCGAAATCCGCAATCAGGATGTCTTCTGCAAGGGATGTTTTGAGGAAAAAAAAGAATAAAGGAACCAATGTAAGATAGGCTTTAATTTCAAAGATCCTTTCCATCCGACATTTCCCAGATTGCTAACCGTACTGTTCAGTCCTTCCAATCCTGAGAGGATCTTCTCACCATGAGGAGTTGCATGCAAGGGAATTCAACCAAGCGATACCGGGGCAACATCGCGAGTCGTTCAAGCACCCGGGCCGGAACAATCGGTTGAAAGTCTTCCTTTTTCTCCCGGTCCGATGCGTTGGTCCACATGCCGTCGGCGCTCAAGAACGCTCCGTTGCCGTTGGTGGCGTCCACGCCGACCTCGAGCGGGCGGGTCGGATCGGTCGTGTGGATACCGACGTTGTCACGCGGGTTCAGCAGAATGTCGGACGCGTTTGTACCGTTTGTCCGAATCTCGAAGTCGTCCGTGGCGCCTTCTTAGCCGTATGGTTCACCGTTGAATCGCTTGGATACGGGCCGCCCGCTTCTCCAGTGTTTTGGCTTCTTCGTCGCGTTCCGTAGCTCGGTACAGACCCGCCAGGTTTTCCAGGCTCGTGGCCACATCGGGATGGTCCGGTCCCAGCGCCTTTTCTCTTATCACCAGGGCGCGCCTATAGAGCGGCTCAGCCTGGGCATACAGGCCTTGATCATCGTAGAGCGCGGCCCGAGGGGAACGATCGCAGGCCAATACGGCCAGGTCATCGTAGAGTGTGGCCAGGTTGTTCAGGCTCGTGGCCAGAGAGGGGTGGTCCAGCCCCAGCGCCTTCTCTCTTATCGCCAGCGCGCGCCGGTAGAGCGGCTCAGCCTGCGCGTACAGGCCTTGGTTTCTGTAGAGCTCGGCCAGGTTGTTCAGGCTCGTGGCCACATCGGGGTGATTGGGGCCGACGTTTTTCTCAGCCACTTCGAGGGCCTTCTTGGCGACAACGACGCCACGGTCATATTCTCCCCCACGAGTAAGACCAATGACCTCCTGATTAAGGATTTCCCATTCAATGCCTGCGCCCTGCGCGCACACGGACGGCCGATCACACCGTGTGACCAGCATCAAGAGCAATAAAGACGTTGTAATCGTCAGGATGCATTTCATGGGTTCTCGCGTCCTCTCTTATGTCCAACGTCTTAATCGTTTTTGGCGTCCTTCTCGCGGCAGAGAATATGACTGTGGTGTCATTATAACCCGTCCAAAGCCGGGGTCAAGCGAGACACAGGACTCCAACGACCCGCCCCTAGCCTTTTTGTAGGGAGGAGGTGGGAGTCTTGGTCGTAAACAATTTCCCCCGACCCGCCGAGCCGAGCCCGCGCGTCCGCCGGCACGCACCGACGCTGGCGGACGAAGAAAGGCCCCGGTGAGGGTCGTCCTCGACCGGTTCGAAGAACTCATTGACTCAACCACCCTCGAGGTCAATTATGCTTCCCGTTTTAAGTAGACGCATCGATTTGCCCCCAGGGCTTGAGTGAACCCGGCCATCCGGGTTAAGCGTTGACAAACCCGTCTTCAGGGGCGGACAATGCTCACGAAATTCTTGCTAGACGGGAAACGAAGATGAATTACCACATCATTGGGTTAAACGGAAGCGGCAGACTCACGGTCGCGTTGATGGTTATGGCGCTCTGCCAGCTTCAGGCGCAAGACGCTCGCGCCATTGAGAAAGGGGCCTCCCAGCAAAGTTCCAACACGCTCAACCTGGAGCAGCGGCAAGTCGAAGCGATGGCCTTGAACGAACTGATCGGCCTTGATGGCGCGATTGAACTGAACCATCC
>CAUZEG010000255.1:0-4032 GCA_963578775.1 Myxococcales bacterium | reverse complement strand
CCGGTTGGAGAATTTCCAGGGTGCAGAAAACAGTGTCTTCGCAACGGTACCGGAGACACTGGCGACGAGCCCCTCCAGTCTGAATCTGGGCATCGACACCGATATTTCCCTCGCCTATAACGAGGCCGACGTATGGTGGGATGTCCGCCTCCGGAGCAATTTCAACCGTTTGTCTGTAACCGGCCTCGACGACCAGGAACTCACAGATGACCTCCGACTTTCCTCGGCTTTCACATACGCTGGCTGGTCGTTTCAGCCCCTCCCCGGGGTAACCAAGTCCTTACGGTTTATGCCCTTTTCAGAGCTTCTCTACGATAGTGAAATAACGCCAGTACAAGGCGCGGAACGACAATCGGACCTCTTATTGGAAGTCGGTCTGGGTGCCAAACGACTTGGTGCCATGCGAACCCTACGATTCGGTGGCTTCGTGCTTCAGGATCTTTCGCAACTGGAGCGAAACATCGAGTATGGCGGCCGTCTGGAGATGAATACCCTGCACGTCATTGGCCCTAAGATCCGATTTACGACCGGTCTCGACGCGACCGTCTACGGCAGCACACCCGATGATGATGCCAGCGATCTGCGCTACAAAGTGAAGGTTGAGGCGCGATTCGCGCTGCCTCTGGCCCGCTACCTGGACATATCCCTTTTTGGACAGGCCTTCGCCTTTGGAGGACGGATTCCCGAAAATGATGTGTTGGGTTTATCGTATACTATGGGCTTCGCGCTCGATGTTCGAACAGCTATGGTAGTCCCGTGAACCATTGCTTTACCCCATACCGAATCGCTGTACTTATCGCCTGTATTGTCTGTGCATGTGGGTCCGATAAGCGTCCGAAAAACACGGGACCAGCCGCAAATCCACCCGTGGATGCCCAGGATCAAACTCCTGATGCCGACGAGCCGGGGGAAGCGACGCCCAGCGATGCCACAACCGGAACGGAGCGGGCAGACCCACCGCCATCGAAGCCCGTGGATGTAGAACGTCTGGTGGAGAGCATGGTGCAATACCTGGAACCCTGCGCCCAACAACTGCTCATGCCGAAACTGATGCATTTAGAACGTCCATCGCCCGCGATCTATGACAGTCTGGCTGAACACTGCAACCTGACGGATAAGATCTTTCCGGAATCAACCGATGCCGCCATTGGGGTCGCACGATCTGTGGATGAAGCTCTCCTGGCCTACGCGGGGCTCGACGCCGAAGTTCAACATCTCCGCGTATTGGTTGGTGGTGCTCTTGATATCCCCTCACAAGCCTTCCATGGGGAGCTGGACGCGAGACTGAAGGCCGTAAAGAGAACCATCAGCAACTCACGAAACACCATTCGTCGCGCCCGCAAGGACCTTACCGCAGGTGCTCTTGGAGACGATGCTGTTCAGGCCCTTCCTGTACTGGTTCGAGAGCCCCGTCTCTTTCTGGATACCGTAGCGAGCCTGGTGGACGCATCGGTGATCGGCCCACCACGCCAGACCATGATCCGCGACGTTCGGACCCGGCTTCTCAAAGGGCGGCCCATCGCCTTTACCCAGGACCGGATCAGCATCCGTGTAGCGCGTAGCCGTTTTAGGAAGGTCGCAGGCGTACTTCGTCAGATAGCCCTGAATCGGCCCTCATACAACCAAGGCCTTAGCAAATACATCGCCGCTGTTGAAGCCTATCTTGGCAAGTTGGACGAGATCCTTCGGAGCATGAAAGCGGCCCAGACCTACGACCAGCGGGCCGATATAATGAAACAACTGAAACGACTGACCCGCTACGAACGCAAGGAAGTGACAACTCGACTCAAGTTCTGGCGAGCCAATATCGAAGACGCGTTGCTGATACAGGATCCGAAACCAAACGAGCCTTGAGGCTACGGGCTTACCCCACCGCGATGCAGGAAATCTCCACGGTGGCATCTTTCGGCAGGCGACCCACTTCGACGGTTGCCCGGGCCGGGTTCGGAGCATCATCAGAAAAATAGCTGGCATACACTTCATTCACAGTCGCGAAATCTTCCAGATTGGAAAGAAAGATGGTCGTAAAGACGACATTTGAGAAACCTAGGTCGGCGGCTTCTAGCACTGCTTTCAGATTGCGCATCACCTGATGGGCCTGGGCAGCAGCATCGCCCTCCACCATGGCACCTGTTTGCGGGTCCAGGGCGATCTGACCAGATAAAAAGGTCATCGAACCGCCAGTTACAGAGATCGCCTGGCTGTAGGGACCAATCGCGGCAGGCGCATTATCGGTTTGGATTGCTTTCATACCATCACCTATCTACAGGTCTTTTTTGAATCGGGACAAAGGTCTTTCCAGAACGTACGCGTCACACCTCGGTATCGGCTACAACCGCCATCGACCCACCAGGAGTTTGCCCGGCAATCCCTCGCAGGACGATACCCCTCGCTTTGACCGACAACTCGAGCCTGTTCCCTCAGGGCCACTTTCTTCGGTGTCGGATGCCAAAGACAAAGGAATACGAGCCAGCCGAGCACTACACTTCCAGTGAGGATCCGTGGTGCGGTTCGACTCCCGCCCAGATCCACGATCTTCCGTCCCACCAGGAATAAAACGACCAGAAAGACCGGAACCAACGACAATGCACCCAGTCCAATCTTCGTACCAAAGGACGATACGCCATACCCCTGCAGGAGAACCGGCACGCTCCAGTCCCCAAATACGTTCCGGAGTCCGTCGGGAGGTTGCGGGAACGTCAGGGTCACCGCCACCATCACAAGAATCGAGGCACCCGCCAGGCCCGCCATGACGGCTCCGATCATGGGTTTACGTCGCCAGGTCTCTATCCAGCCAATACCTGCTACCAGGGCCAGAAACGCCATCGCTGGAACCAGATAGCGAGGCCCAATGGACCAGCCATTCATAACCTTCGGATTGCCCAGTGTAGATACAAATACAAGGTATGCCAGGGGTACAGCCGCCAATACCCGACCGGTACCTTTCGACAACCCTTGAACCCGGCCAAGAAGCAAGACTATGAAACCGATGGGGGCACAAACCACCAGCCAGGGCATCATAAAGAAGAGTCCCATATACGGATCAAATATTGTCAGCCACAACGACTTGCCATGTATGCCATCCATACCCATGAAACCACCGGCCTGCCCCGCCCGATTGTGGCCACTCATAAGCGACATATGCCCGGTCTCCAAGGGGGAGCCGAACATGCTGTAGTGAAGCCAACAGTGAATCGCGAAGGCCAGCAACGCACCTAGAATGAAGCCAAGCAGAACACGCCTACGATCCCGCTCTGTCCACAGCATCCACACCCCGATAACGACCGCCGCGATCGCTGCGTGGTACTCAAACAGCACGGCAGCTCCGGTTAGTAATCCGCCAAGAAATCCCAGCATCCGCTTTCGTGATGAAGACCGACGCGCACGCAGCACCAACCAGATCCCCATCAATAAAGCCATCCCTGCGGCCGCATGCCCGACAAACATGATTCCATAGGGGTACAGACCTGTTCCCAACGCAGCCGCCAACAACACCGCTGTCCGTTCTCGTGTTTGCAGGCCTAACATGGAAAGCAGATCCCAGAAGACCCACAGGCCCATCAGAACGAAGAGCGCCACGCCCCCATACCGAAGCACCCAGGTCGCCCGCCGCTCCCCTTTGGGGCCCGCCGGAATGAACCCCAACCCGTCCGCAATCGCCAACGCAGGTACTCCGAGAAGAGCCGTTCCAGGGGCCTTCGCCGGATAAATCTTCCCGACACAATCCGGGCCCTTTTTGGACAACTTGAGGCGCGTGCATCTCCCGGGCACATCCTGCGCCCCACGACAGCCAATCGCAACATCGTTAACAAAGGGGTAACTGATGCTGCCCCCGTTCGCACCGTACAGATCCTTCACGATGAGGCCACAGCCTCGCAACTCTGTATGGCCGATATGCAGCTTTCCATCCAGCATGGCCCGCGCCTGTAGCACCCGGGTCCGCTCATTCGGGTTGTTTAATTTTTCGGCGTAGGTGAAGCCAAAGAACCAGACCACGGCTATCCAGAATAAGGGATGACAGACCGTATTCCA
>CAUZEG010000254.1:0-4068 GCA_963578775.1 Myxococcales bacterium | reverse complement strand
TAATCCTTTAGATCAATGATTCGATAGCGGACTTCCCAGGTCACCATCACCAGGTTCAAATCGCCGGTCAACATGAAGGCCTCGGACACAGTGGCCGGTGTGCGGCTTTCGGTCACGCTGGTCTTACCAGCTCTGACCGTACGAAATCCGAATTCTTCGGCATGCTGCGTCTGCGTACGGGCCTTGTAGATCCGATCAATATGGAAGGGTGCTTTGACGTGCAGTCCCGGACCCGTCGTGGTGAGATATTTTCCAAATCGGAGAACGGCCGCCTCTTCATCCGCGTCAACAGTATAATAGGAGGTCGACGCCGCCCAGATCCCCACCAGAATGATAATCGCCATAATCACGATACGCACAATCTTCCCAGGCGGTGGTAGACGGTCGCGTACCTCGTTCCAATCAAATTCTTCCATTTCGCAGTTTCCTTCGTTCGTTCACGGACAAAGATGGGCGTAGCCGCATCGGCGGACGCCCCCCCCATAAGGAAGGCGGAGGTTAGCCCGACCAACCCTGTGACGCAAGCGATATATTCGATCTACAAATCCGGGGATCCATATACTCCCCGATCCCCTCGAAAAAAGACCTGGCCAGCAATAAGCTATGCAATGTTTTCATGAACTTAACGCAGTGGCCTGTTTTTTACCGGTTTTTTTACAAATGTGAACGCCTATTTGGAAATAGGCTGACAAATATGTCATAACATAGTAACTGGTTGTTTATACTATGCTTTACTGCTATATATCCGAAGCGTTATCCGGTCGGATCCCAAGTGTAAAGAAAGAGGGGTGACATTTGTGTCCGGGTTTTTCGTCATAACGGGCAAAAACCTTTAGGAAAAACATAGGGAAAATTTATTTTCTGTTTATTTTCCGTGCTTTATGTGGTCCGGCACATTTCCTGCTTAGGCTATGTCGTGGGATATTACTGTATGGAGTTGCTATGAGTTTTGAGCCTGCTTCCGCGACCGCATTGAAACAATCACCGGATGAGATGAACGAGGGGCCGGTTGAGGACCGTATAGAGTCCGAGCCCGCCGCACGTACGGAGCCCAAAACCGATGCCAAAGGCTTAAAGGCTCTGCAAAGCGCTTTATTGCAGAACAATCTTCTCTCCTATCTGCGCGCTATCGGCCGAATTCGGCTTTTGGACCGCGATGGGGAAGCCGAGCTCGCCGATCTGCTTATGGAAGGCAAGTGCCTTGTGTTGGAAGCCATGCATGAGGGCAAATGGCTCAATCGCTTCTGTCGCGATTTCATCCAGGGTCTTGAGAAAGATGAATTCCTTCCCGACCGCCTGATTTCCAGCCGGGAGCTACGTGAGGACGCACGACTGCACGCACGTGCTAAGTTCAACGCTCTCGCCAGTTGGACTCTTGAATATACTCCGGACATCTCCAAGAAGAGCGCCGGGGCCGAACGGATGGCCTACCTCTCCGAGATGGTCGACCATTACCGTAGTCATATCCACGCCGAACATTTCTGGGCCTACCTGCTGCGATCCTACGCAGTGGCCATTCGTATCCGTAGCTCGAAAGCCCGCCCGGTCATCCCTCAGGTGGTCACCCGTGCGGACCGGATCAATCCGATTCCACAGCGTTCACGCATCCGCGCTCGACGTCTATATCGTCGCGGTATCATTCGTATGGATGGAGGCAAAAACGGGCTGGTGCTCGCGAACCTACGTCTCGTCGTAGCCATTGCCAAACGATACTCCAAACGGGCCATGAGCCTTTTGGATCTGGTCCAGGAAGGAAATATGGGGCTGATGAAGGCGTCCGAGAAGTTCGACCACCGTCGCGGACATAAATTTTCCACCTATGCGACCTGGTGGATTCGGCAGTCCATTACGCGGTCCATCGCGGATGATGGCCGTACCATTCGTGTTCCTGTACATCTACTGGACGCCTGGCAGCGCCTCCGTCGTGCCGAAGGGATGCTTCAATCCCAAACGGGCGAATTGCCAACAACGAAAGAGCTGTCCGAAGAGACGGGGTTCGACACACAGCTTATTCGACGAATACGCAAACTGGTGCAACCCGTCATGAGCCTGGATGCACCCGTCGGGGACGACGACGCCACAGTAATGGACCTGGTCGGTGACCCCGAGGGCGTTGACCCCCAGACACCCGTTCTACATCAGGACCTGCACCGCGCCCTGTCGCGGGTACTCGCATCTCTGACGGAACGTGAATCCAAAATTATCCGTATGCGTTTCGGCATGGGCGAACGCCGTACATACACCTTAGAGGAAGTTGGATCCTGCTTTAGTCTCACACGAGAACGTATCCGCCAGATCGAAGTGGCTGCGCTCCGCAAAATAGCAGGTAGCCAACGCGGTGAATCGACTCTTCTGAGTGTGTATATGGAGGCTTAGGCCAAAGAACATTCAGGTCCGACCGCTCAGCCCAATATCCCCTCCCATTGGTACGGCGTGTCGTGGCCTGGATGCCTGAGTGTTTCACTCCGGATCTTTGGCCTTTGTCTCCTCTTGCTCTACCGGATCCGTGGTTTCGGCCTCGGCTGGAGCGACATGCCGGCCGACAATGACCTGAGCGGGCCGAAGCACCCGTCCACCATATTTGTATCCCGGCACAACAACCTGCATAATTCGACCATCCTTCGCCGGCTCGTCTACTTCGTCGGTTCGTAGAGCCTCATGACTCTCCGGATCAAAGGTCGCGCCGAGAGGTGAGAACCGCTCAAGACCCAGGTCGCCTAGCTGGACCAGGAATTGGCGATAGATCATCTGCACCCCTTCCAGAAGATCTCGGGTATGCTCAGTCACAGGGATGGAATCCAGGGAGTGCTGAAAGTGGTCGAGCACATGGAGGAGCTTCTCAAGTAATTGCCCCTTCGCCCGATTCACAGCCTTTGTCTGCTCGCGTTCGAATCGTTCGCGCATACCATCGCGATCCGCTCCGATCTCCTGAACACCTCGGGCCAGTTCATTGATCCTCGCCCGCCTTTTCTCAAGTTCCGCTGTGAGGCGTTCACCCTCTTCCACCAGACGGCGAACATTCGTCTCGGAACAGTCGACTGCAACGGGATCCGCTTCCGGCTCGGTCCCACCACGCTTATCTACAACACGAAAGCCCTCTTCCTGGGGTTCCGCTGTAGGTTTCTCTTTATCTGGCACTTCCATCATCGCTACCTACGCACCTGTTCCACGGTCCGCTGCAAATTAGATCAACCTTCGCAAGAATCAACCCCTGAAGATCCGTGAACCGTCTTATTTGACCAGTTCGGGATAAAAACGGGCTCCGATGCCACGGGGATCGCCGACACCCAGTTCCAGGGCCTTTTTATAGTGAATCGCACCCCGGGCCTTATCCGAACCCGGCATGGGAGCCCCCATCATGAAGGCCAGGGCATAGTGCACCTCGCCGTAGTTGGGATCCAACTCCACCGCCTTATTATAAAACGAGATGGCCTTGGCAAACTGAAAGCCATTATCAACCGCCGCATAACCCAGGACTCGATACACGGGCGCGGCATTCGGATAACGTCCCCGAAGAGAATTCAACTGCTGGGTTGCACCGACTGGATCCCGCTGACGTCGATCGACATGAAATACCCGGCGAAACGCATCTTGAAATGCGGTCCGATCCGGTCCTTCAGGAAATATCGTCTCGACCCTGGCCAACTCCGCCACACTACCCGGACCCGTGGGGCGTAGGACCACGCCCTGGGTGGGCGCAGTACGGGTAGGTGAACCGGCTCCAGCCACGGGCGGATGACCTGCTGGAAGTGCCGGTCTGCGTTTGGGCTGGGCCGACGCGATTGGAGGATGGCCTGCCGGCAAACCCGTTCCGCGCGGCTGTGTCGGTCCACCACCAATCGGTGGATGGCCAGCCGGAAGCTGCTTCATGCCCACAGCCGGTTGTGCGTAGGGCCGAGCTGTGGTCTCACCCGCGGGTGTCGTCGGCTGTGATTTCGCCTTCGGGTTGGGTTGCTCCTGGTCCTGCGAATTTTCCACTGGGACGGTCTTTTCGGATGTGCAGCCCAGTGAAACCAGTACCACTAGACCCAGACCAAGTACGAACAGACTCACAATTTTCATTCGCCG
>CAUZEG010000253.1:0-4110 GCA_963578775.1 Myxococcales bacterium | reverse complement strand
TGATGCTTGCCCTGAAGGCTGCCGACGAGAATATTCGCCAACACATCTTCAGGAATCTGTCCTCTCGTGCGGTGGAGATGATTCTCGATGATATGGAGGCAAAAGGGCCGGTACGAGTACGAGAAGTGGAGGCTGCGCAAGCCGAAATTGTACGTGTGGCGCTGAGGTTGTCTTCGGCCGGCGTAATCGATCTATCCACGAGTGGTGATGATGAATACGTCTGATCCATCAAAGAAAACTGGCGCAAAATCCATCTTCCGGGATGTTTCGGGCGATCTTGAGGTCAGCAGCGAGCCGACGATGGCCGTGTACCGAGCCCTCGACACGGTGGATTTGTCCATTCGCCCGGTCAGCTTTGATACCCCGACCAGCCAACGAGAAAAAAAGAAAGTCATCAAGTACATCCCGGAACCTACGCCGGCACCACCTGAAATCCCGGCGCGATTCTCGGAAGACACATCCATACCCTCTGAATCCCTACTGCCCAAACCCAACGCCGAAGAGCGTATCGAAGAGAGAGTTCGTGAAGCGGAGCAAAGCGGCTTTGAGCGAGGACAAACGGAAACGCGGGAAGCACTACAGAATGAACTTGGCGAAGCGAAACTGGTCTTAACGCAGGCAGCAGACAAATTAGAGGCAGGTCTACAAAGCCTCGAACGAAGTGTGACGTCGGACTCCGTGCATCTGGCTCTTATGATCGCCAAGAAAATTCTTGGGAAAAGCCTCCATAAAGATCCCGAACGCATCAAAAGCCTGGTCGACAGCGCATTGGAGACGACCGAAGGTCCAGAACCGGTTGTTCTTGTTTGTGCTCCCGAGTCCGCACAACCCATGCGCCGTGCATTGCAGCAGATCGCCCGTGACCGCTCCATTGAAAACTGGACCGTCGAAGAGAACGTGGAACTGAAACCCGGAGATATCTTGATTCGTCAGGGCCCCATGACCGTTGATGCGCGACTGAACACCCGCCTTGAGCGAATCGAACGCACACTTCTACGTGAACTCCGGCTGGACGATACCAACGCCCAGGACCCCGATGCCCCTTGATCTAGAACAATGTTCAGAAATCCTCCAGGCTCCGGACCTGGTCCCGGGGGGCCGGGTCACGCGTGTCTCTGGTGACACCGTCGAAGCCATTCTCCCACACGCACGTACCGGTGCTGTCTATCGTATACGCAACGATCACCGGGCGGATTTATTGGCTGAAGTCATCGGCTTCAAAGACCATTCGACGATCTTGGCACCTTTCGGAGTTCCGAGGGGGATCGGCCCCGGCCAATCCGTCGTCCCCGAAGGCGGTACCGACGAACAAAAGGTCGGCGACGAATGGCTTGGTCGGGTTGTGGATGCACTCGGTTGCCCATTGGATGATGGACCACCGCTACGAGGTTCAACCATCATCCCGATCTATGCCTCCGCTCCCAACCCGATGGAACGCCAACCCATTACCCGACCACTGGAGACCGGCGTTACCGTCATTGACACAATGTTGACCTCTGGTGAGGGGCAACGATTGGGCATATTCGCAGGGGCCGGAGCTGGGAAAAGCACCTTATTAGGTATGCTGGCACGAAACTCCGACGCCGATGTTACTGTCTTATGCCTGGTTGGAGAGCGCGGTCGAGAAGTACGGAGTTTCATTGAACGTACACTTGGCACCAAAGGGATGGAAAACACGGTGGTATTGGTAGCGACCGGGGACAACGCGGCCATACTCCGAATGCGGGTCGCCTTCCTTGCTACCAGTCTCGCAGAGTATTTTCGTGACCAGGGCCGAAAGGTCCTACTGGTGATGGATTCCCTGACACGACTCGCCCATGCTGCGCGTGAGATCGGACTGGCGGCCGGCGAACCTCCCGCAACACGGGGATACCCTCCGTATGTGTTCGCCATGCTGCCAAAGTTGGTGGAAAGAGCGGGAAACCACCAGGGCTCCGGAAGTATCACAGCCTTCTATTCCATATTGGTGGAAGGTGATGACATGACGGAGCCGGTTGCCGACGCCGTCCAAGCGCTGCTCGATGGTCATATCGTATTGAGTCGGCGGCAAGCGGAAGCTGGCAAGTTTCCAGCCGTGGATGTCCTGGCATCCCTGTCTCGTATGGCGGAAGAGCTTATCACCCCAGAACACCTCGATCTGACCCAACGTATTCGAGAAATATTTTCCATCCATACGGAATATCAGGACTTGATCCAGGTAGGCGCCTACCGCCCAGGAACAAACAGATTTGTGGACCGAGCAATTACACTTGCTCCAAAATTGACCGATTACTTTCTCCAGAGCCGAACCGAAAGTCGCGAATTAGCGGCTGGGTTACAGGATCTGGAGGAATTATTGGTCCACGAATGAGATCGTTCGTTTTTAGAGTCTTCTGTTTCTGCGCACTGATTTCACTTCAGTTCACAGTGTCTGAGCTACGTCCAGCCTACGCACAGGACGCCGCAGATAAGACAGATACGAAAAAGCCGGACAAGTCCGACCCGGATGCAAAACAGAACGACGGCGATCAACCTGCCAGCACCCCAGCCTCTGGCAGAAGTCGACATCTCTCCAAGCAACAGAAGCTACTTCAACTACAACGATCGGAGATGGATCAGGCGCACCGTGATCTACAAAACGCGGAAGAACACCTGAGCAAAAAGATCTCGGAATTCAAAAAGTTGAAAGACGAGTTAACCGCCTTGCGAGATGAGATGAAGGCCATGCAGGACAAGGAGCAAGTCGAAAAGAAAATTCGGAAAGAGCTGGAATTGGGCAGAGGTCTCGTACGAGGAAAGAAGCTCGATCACTTGAAACGCATCTGCGAGAAAATGCCCCCCGAGAGTGCCGCAAAGTACCTCGAGGCCCTCGATCTGGACGTAGCAGCGGCCATTCTAGCCAGAATGTCCGTACGAAAAGCAGCGGCCATTCTGGCCGTGATGGACAAAAAGACCGCCGTCACTTTAAGCAAAAGGTACATGAATCATGATATGGCCCCTGCACCCGACAAACAGAAACGTAAATCCCGCCGATAATGTTTCCGACAAGCAACAGATAAAGCTCGACATAACCAATCCGGAAGACTTCGTAGCGCTCGATGGGACCTTTCCTGATGTACTCTCGCACGAACAGAACCGATTAGGTCCGGCCCCAAAACCCGAAAAAGCCGGGTCTTCGACCGCTTCTGATCTCCATGTCGATCCCATGGAGCCCAAACAAAAGAAACAGGCGACCGCCAAAACCGCCAAAACCGACACAAATTCGAAAGAGACCGATCGTAGTGAAGCGTCGAAAATGGAGTCAGGCCGCCAGACTGAAGAGCAAAAGGCGACGACTGATTCCACAGCCAAGAACGAGGCGCAGGAGACAACGGTTGAAGAAAAGGTTCAAACGAAGTTGAACCAAACCGAGAAGGTCGATGAATCTATCTCCAAGGACGTCTTGGCGCTTATGGAGCAGCCGAAGCAAGCCGAGACTGCCAAGGCCTCAATCCAGATCGCCACGACCTTGACCCCTGAGATCGATCAAAAGGCGTTGAAACAGGGAGCGGTCGAAACCCAGTCGAAGGAAGCAGACCGTTCGTCCATACCACAACAGACAATCACATTGGATCCCCAGTCGGCCGAAGCCCGGGTGGTGGAGTATGTGATGGAACAATCGAAAACAGCCGGGCAGAACACGGTTGAAACCAATGTAGACAAATCGACTACTATGCTGCAGGCCAAGGCCGTGGTTGAACAAGACACCGACCGCGAAATAACGAGACACGATACACGCACGGAACAGACCAAGACCGAGCGGAATCCAACCGGGCCAAAAATCACGACAGCGGATGCGATCGCAGAACGAGTTTTGATCGCTGACAAGATGGCGCAGGCCAAAGACGCCCAGAAAGTCTCTCTGAACGAAGGGATCGCACAGAAGAACGTAAAGGTGGCTCCCCAAACGGCACAACCAAATGCCAATCCAGCCTCCGAGCCTCAGCTAACCGCCGAACAGTCCAAAACTGCGGCGACTCCGACGGTTAAGTCGACAGCCAAGGGAACGAGCACAAGCTCCGATATGGGTGGAGACCTTGGTGACAGTAAGAACAGCCAATCCCTTCAAGCAAATCTGGGTAAATCTACACG
>CAUZEG010000252.1:0-4133 GCA_963578775.1 Myxococcales bacterium | reverse complement strand
TGACCGGGTCGATGAGATCGATTGTTGAGGGGGGACCGTTGTGTTCGTCAAAGTGGAACTGGGCTTGTTCGACTGCCCACGGCTGGTACGGAATCTTTCCGTCCGGGGGGTCGATGATCGGTCGCCCGATCGCCTCGGCCTGCCCCGTAATTCTGATGTGCACCGCGCGGTCGGCTGAACCTTCCTGAATGCTGTAGGTCGTGATGCGGTTCTGCTGGCTCCAATGGCCTCGGATGTCCGGCTGGCCATCCGGCGTCCGCGGTGGATCCCACGTGTGCGCCTCCGGCGGTGTTGGTAGCGGTGGCTGGCTAGCAGCTGGGCCCGACACCAGTGAGAATATTGCCACTACTGTGGCGGTCGCAATAACCGAACTCGAGTACCGAGTGCTCACCGTTATAGACTCCTTTTGCGTCTGAGGAGGCCTGAGCCGGTGAAGGCGGCGAGGCCAACTATTCTTCTGTATATCGCGTTCTTTCACTCGATGGCTTGGAAGAGATCGTCGAAGGCAAAGCATTCGTACTCCAACAGGCGAAAATTCTCATCCTTACGACGGTAAAAGAGCAGGCTCATCGTCCACGGGTCCGTGAAGACCTCCGGATCCTCGACCGTGACCTCGTAGCTAATTGTGTCGCCGTCGAGGAACGAGTAGCGTTCGATCAGATGCAAGGCGTTACTGTGGAAGTTACCAGCCTGATCGAACCACGTCCGATCGTTAAAGTGGGTAACGTCGACCACCAGCGTATCGTCTTCCCAGTGCCCTCGCGAGTCCCCCATCCACCAGTCGATATGGCCCTCCGGATGCGGGGTTCCATCCATGAAGAGGTGGCGAATGGCGTGGACATACTCGAAGAGGATTACCGTGTGGGTTGCACTCTGAACAATCTGGAAGGGGAAGGGCATGTACATGATGCGCGGCACGCCCGGCAGATAGCACTGGCCATTCGGATCTAAGGTCTCGCGGTTTTCGAAGTTCTCCTGCTTTTGAGTCAGTGCCCAAGGCTGGTAAGGGATCTCGTTGCCTTCGACAACGCCTTGTCCGGCAGGCACGTTTACATCCGCATGGTGATCCTGGATGTTCCATGCCGCGGCGCTTATGACCTGCCAAAACCCCGAGAAGTCAGGTTTACCGTCCGCTCCGCGCGGCACTGTCTGCCCCTGCGCCGCTGGCACAAGGGCAATGGCTGCCACCAGCCCCGTCAAAGATCTCGTCCAACCGGCAACTAGGTGCGTCACCTACGCCTCCGTCTGTTCTTGCTATCGGCCGCATCGTTTCAACTCAGCAGAGAATACGACTGGGCGGAAATTCCAGATGCCCACTAACGAGCGGTCTATCTGCAGATGAGGACAATGTTACTATTCGGCCATCTACAGATTAACTCCGAATGATAGGGGAAAACGATGATGTACAACAAGAAGTTGGCGGTTCACGGTGCGGCGTTCTTTTGTCTGTTTTTCGCAGGCTTGATTCAAGCACAGCCGCCTAGCGGGCCAATGTCCTTTTTCGTCACAAGCCAGGGCTCGGGTAACGGTGCCGACCTGGGAGGTCTGGAGGGCGCGGATGAGATCTGCCAGAACCTGGCAGAAAGCGTCGATCAGGGGCACCTGACCTGGCGTGCGTATCTGAGTACCCAGGGTGATGACGCCGTCAACGCCAGAGACAGGATCGGTCCCGGTCCGTGGTTCAACGCCAATGGCTACCGGGTTGGCGCGGATTTGGAAGGCCTCCACAACCTTAGCCACCGCGTTAGTGCTGAGACGGCCCTCGATGAGCGTGGGCGTGTTATCCCAGGGTCGTTTGCCTTTCCGAACCGACATGACGTTCTGACTGGTTCAACGTCCGACGGCAGGGCCTATCCGCCGGGCGAAGACATGACTTGCAGTAACTGGACCAGCAGCACCGATGACGGTAAGGCTCGAGTCGGTCATCATGACTTTGCCGCTTGGGCGTCGACGCATGACTCCAGGGGTTGCAGTTCGGATGCGCTGATCAGTTCGGGCGGCGATGGGTTGCTTTACTGCTTTGCCGTGAGCCAATAGCTTCGCGAGCAAACGCCGTTTGTTGATCCTGGGGGAGAAACCTAGGGGTGGTTTGGTTTGTCTGGGGAAATTCCGCCCTCGGGGCGCGGCATTCCCACACCCCAGCCCCCTTACGTAGCTGCGCCTGGAAGCGTAAACTAGCCGTCACCAATGAGGAGGGGTAATGAATACCAAAACTGATATCCAGAAACTCATAGTAATGTCAATGACTTCGCTGTTCCTCGTTCTGGGGACAACCGTCAGTGCCCAGGTGGCGCTCGACAGCGATGACATAGGTGGCGTGGTCACCAGCACAGACGGCCCAGAGGCGGGCGTGTGGGTCATCGCTGAAACAGACGATTTCGACACCTTTTACGCCAAGATCGTTGTGACCGACGATCAGGGGCGCTATGTCGTGCCGGATCTGCCCGATGCGGACTATCAGGTCTGGGTCCGAGGCTATGGTCTCGCGGACTCCGAGCTAACATCCGCCAATCCCGGCGACACGGTGAATCTGGATGCGATCGTCGCACCCAGCGCCGCGGTCGCAGCGGAGGTCTACCCGGCCATTTCCTGGTACGCGATGATGCACCTACCCACCAACGACGAGCTTGCGGGCTTAGATGGCGGGATGAACTACTACCTCGATAAAATGAAGACCAATGGCTGTGTTACCTGTCATCAGATGGGGAACCTTGCCACGCGGACTCTTTCCGAGAAGTTGGGTGAGTTTGATAACTCCGAACAGGCGTGGATTCGCCGTGTTCAGTCTGGTCAGGCTGGTGCCACCATGTTGAACCGGCTCGCCGCAGATCTGCAGGGCATACCCTTCAAGTACCTTGCCGATTGGACCGACCGTATCGCGGCGGGTGAGCTGCCGACATTCGTGCCCGATCGGCCCCAGGGGCTGGAGCGCAACGTTGTGGCGACGGTGAGAGACTGGGCGTCCCCGAGGGCGTACATGCATGATCTGTCCTCTACCGATCGGCGCAATCCCACGGTGAATGCGTACGGAGATATCTACGGTTCACCGGAGAACTCCACGGATAACTTCCCAATCCTTGACCCTGTGAACAACACAGACACAGCGTTCATGGCCACGGGTATGGATGAGAACACACCGTCAGCCGGTGACGTCGCTGCCGTTCAGCCCTCGGTTTTCTGGGGTACTGATCGCATCTGGACGAGCCAGGCAAACACCCACAACCCGATGTTGGATCAGGATGGACGCGTTTGGTACACCGCTCGCGTCCGAGCGCCGAATACCCCGGCCTTCTGCCAGGAGGGATCCGATCACCCCTCTGCACAGGCGTTCCCGACCGCGCGTACTGGCCGAAATCTGGCACTGCGCGACCCGGCAAACGGCGAATACATAATGATCGACACCTGCTACTCCACTCACCATCTGCAGTTTGGTTATGACGATAACAACACGCTGTGGACCAGTGGTGGTGGCGAGGTTCTTGGTTGGTTGGACTCCAAGATGTTCCTTGAGACGGGCGATGCGCAAGCCTCTCAGGGCTGGACACCGGCGATTCTTGATACCAACGGTAACGGCAGACGCGACGCGTACGTGGAGCCTGGCAGCCCCATAAATCCGGCCATGGACACGCGGATTGTCCCCGGTTATTACGCAGTCATGCCGAACCCAGCGGACGACTCTATCTGGGGCACGAAGCTTTCCTACCCCGGTTCTGTGGTCCGAGTGGTTCCGGGCGACAACCCAACGGAGACTGCTCTGGCCGAGCAGTTCAACGTGCCGCTGCCCGGATTCGGGATTCGCGGTGGCGACATTGATAGCCAAGGCGTGGTTTGGGGCTCGCTGGCAAGCGGACACCTAGGCGCGTTCGATCGCAACAAGTGCACGGGACCGTTGAATGGACCCGAAGCGATTGGAGATCACTGCCCCGAGGGTTGGTCTCTGTACCGCTATCCAGGTCCCGGCTTCCAAGGCCTTGAGGAGTACAGCATCGAATCGAGCTACTACAGCTGGGTCGATCAGCACAACACCGCAGGGCTCGGGGAAGATGTCCCCATGTCGACAGGTAACCTCTATGACGGCGTGCATGCTCTAGTGGACGACGAGTGGGTAACGATGAGAATCCCCTATCCCCTCG
>CAUZEG010000251.1:0-4156 GCA_963578775.1 Myxococcales bacterium | reverse complement strand
CGGTCCACGGAAAATCGGGATGCTCCGAGGTCTTCCACATATCGAGGAAGCCGTCGCCGGCCTGGGCCGTCATTGCATTCCATCCGCCCAGCTCGCTAAGCCCGACGAGGGTGACAGTTATGGCGCCTCCGATGAGAACAAAAGCCTGTAGAAGATCCGTGTAGAGAACCGCACGGAGTCCCCCGACTGTGGTGTAGATACCGGTCCCGATCACCACCACGAGCGCTCCGGTCCAGAAGTCGATTCCAAGGGCCTGGAATACGATCCCGCCCGCCATGATGGTTACCGAAATCTTGGTTATGACGTAGGCGAAGATGGAGATGAAGGCCAGGTACCAGCGTGCTTGGGAGGAAAACCGTCGCTCCAGGAATTCGGGCATGGTGGAAACACCCGAGCGGATATAGAACGGCACGAATACCCAACCCAGGATAATCAGGATCAAGGAGGCCAGAACCTCGAATTGGCCCACGGCCAGACCACTCTGTGCACCGGTGCCGGCCAGACCCACCAGATGTTCCGAGCCGATATTGGAGGCGAAAAGAGAGGTCCCGATTACAAACCAACCGGCGTTTCGGCCACCCAGGAAGTAGCCGGACGAGGTGTTATGTATGTCCGAGTCGCGCCGGGTAATCCAAACCACGATACCGGCTACGAACGCGAAATAGACACCGATTACGATCCAATCAAATGTGGCGAGCATCTCATTTCCCCTATGCCTGGATACGTCCGGCTTCCCGCACGGACACCCGAAAGCAGGTAGACTTCGTTCCTATGTCCGGCCCACTTTTGAGGACTACTACCACGAAGGTCCTATGGAAGTCATTTCCTGGTGTTCTGGTCCGGCCAGGCGATGGCGCGAGGCTGTACAGGCAGCCGCTTAATGTGGCAAGCTCCGGATGCG
Source organism: Myxococcales bacterium (assembly GCA_963578775.1). Taxonomy (GTDB): domain Bacteria; phylum Myxococcota_A; class UBA9042; order UBA3505; family UBA3505; genus UBA3505. The sequence goes on along the minus strand of CAUZEG010000251.1, from coordinate 3,255 downwards.
ACTACGGGACCAGGGACGATAGGGAATATGGCAAAACTGGGGCTTGAAACAGCGATTGTGGATTCGGGAGTCTATGCGAATACGGTGCGTCGCTTTCGCGAGGAAGGCATCGTATTGCCGACCTTTGCGCAGCTTGGCGATCCGTCACAGATACCGGGCAAGATCCTCGCACGATTGGAGGGGGTGGGGCCGGATGATCCAGACCCTTTGAACCTGTTCCGAGTGCATTGGTTTCTGGGTGCTGATCGTAAGAGCCGTACAACGATTCCGGGCTATGTAGAGCTTCCGTCTTCGCTCACCGGGGTAGACGCTCGTATCGTGGTGCTTCTTGGCGAACGGTTCCCGATGATTACAGCCCATAAGGTGCTCGCGGCCTACGGCTGTATTGTTCCCCGGGTCATTACCGGACAGTTCGACCCCATTCATAATCGGGCGGTGTGGCCTTCTACGGGCAACTACTGTCGAGGTGGTATTGCCATCTCCAAGATTCTGCAATGCAGAGGAGTTGCGGTCCTACCGGAGGGGATGAGTCAGGAACGCTTTGACTGGTTGGAGCATTGGGTCAATGACCCGACGGATATCATTCGGACCTATGGTTCGGAGAGCAATGTGAAAGAAATCTACGATGCCTGCAATGCTCTCGATGAGGATCCACAGAACATCATCTTCAATCAGTTCTGTGAGTTCGGGAATCATCTGGTGCACTACCATTGCACGGGGCAGGCTTTCGAGTCGGTGTTTGAGCATATGAACGGATCGGGGAATCTGAATCTCGCGGCGTTTGTGTCTGCTACCGGGTCGGCCGGGACTATCGCAGCCGGGGATCGACTGAAGGATTCCTACGGCACAAAGATTGTGGCGGCCGAGGCCCTGGAATGTCCTACGATGCTGTATAACGGCTTTGGCGAGCATAATATCCAGGGCATCGGGGACAAACATATCCCGTACATCCACAATGTAATGAACAGTGACTTCGTAGCGGGAATCAGTGATGCCGCCTGTGACAGTCTTTTCCTGGTGTTCAACCAGTCGGAGGGACGTCAGATGCTGGTAGAAAAGCACGGGATCCCTGCGTCGACGATCGAGAACCTCTCCTCCTTCGGCTTGTCCAGTATCTGCAATATCCTCGGGGCGGTGAAGACGGCCAAACATATGGGGCTGGGCGCAGACGACGTTATTATGACCGTGGCCACCGATGGAGCAGCCATGTATGGCACCGAAGGTCCCAAGGCCATGAATAAGTACTACGATGGACACTTCGATGCAGGCATCGCGGAGCAGGCATTTTCACAGTATATGTTGGGCCAGGATCTGGAACATCTCCTGGAGTTATCTACGGTGGATCGAAACCGCGTGTTCAACCTGGGCTACTTCACCTGGGTGGAACAGCAGGGCGTATCTCTGGAAGACTTCGAAGCCCGTCGGGATCAGGGGTATTGGCGGAACCTTCGCGCGCTTATTCCAGCCTGGGACGCGCTGATCGAGCAGTTCAATGCTGAGACCGGAGTGTTGGAGGCCTTGTGACCGGAGCCAGGGTTCAGAGCCGTTGCCGTGGCTGCGGTACGGTCGTAGACGCCAGTGTAGGCTTTGGCTTCGCCTGCCCCCAGCGTGGAGAGGGCGATGTGGAACATATTCTGGTCCCCACCTGGTCGCCCGAGCAGTGGGACCGGGGCGACGGGGATAATCCATTCGTACGCTTCCGAGAAGTCCTTACGGCCTATCAGCTGGCGCGCGCCCTTGGACTGGATGATGCTGTCTATGTGGAACTGGCGACCCAGTTGAACGAGGCGGTGGCCCAGGTGGATGGATCGGGCTTTGAGATCACACCGCTATCGCGTTGTACGGATCTGGAGGCCAGCCTGGGCCTGTCATCTTCGGTCTGGATCAAAGACGAAACTGGTAATGTCTCGGGCTCGCATAAGGCCCGCCATCTGGCGGCAGTCATGCTATTGTTGATGGTGGTGGAACGAGCGGGTTCGCCCCTCGCGGATGGCTTGAGGGGCCGTCGATTGGCCATTGCCAGTTGTGGTAATGCGGCCCTGGCGGCGGCGGTAGTGGCTCGTGCTGCCGACTGGCCCATCGATGTCTTCATTCCGGTCGATGCGGAGGCCGCGGTCGTCGCCCGCCTGACCGATCTGGGTGCGAACCTGGTGATCTGTGCGCGCCAGCCCGCTGAAACGGGTGATCCCTGCGTGTCGTCCTTTCGACGGGCCGTTCGTGACGGATCCTTGCCTTTCAGTGTCCAGGGGCCCGACAACGCCATTTCGGTGGAAGGTGGATTGACCCTCGGCTGCGAACTTATGGCCGGTCTCGCCTCGCAGAACGAGACGTTGGATTCGGTTTTTGTCCAGGTCGGAGGAGGGGCCCTGGCCAGTAGCATCTACGCCGCTTTTGCCTGGATCCATCAAGGGGGGCAGCTCCCTCAGCTTCCCCGCCTATATACGGTCCAGACCGAGGGAGCCTATCCTTTGCAGCGAGCGATGGAGCGGGTGCAGGCGCGTCTGGGGTCGGTTCCGGTGGACCAGGTATTGGCTGCGGTGAGCCAGCATCGCTCGGACTATATGTGGCCCTGGGAGGAGACGCCCAGCAGTGTAGCCCACGGGATCCTGGACGACGAGACCTACGACTGGCTCGCCCTGGTCGAAGGTATGCTGCGTACGGGCGGAGAATCCCTGGTCGTGTCCGAATCACGATTGCATGAGGCCAATGTCCTGGGGCGTAGGGAAAGCGGGATCCGGGCCTGCCATACGGGCACCAGTGGGCTCGCTGGACTAATGAAGTATCTGGCGTCGGGTCGCGATCCAGGCCACACCGCCGTGATTTTTTCCGGCGTGCACCGTCAGGGATCCTAGAGGGACGATACTCAGTCTTCGCGATTGGCGAAGGCGCTCGGGAAACGGGCCAGAAAGGAAATGGCGTGACGGAGCTCACGCTGATCGACGCATTCCCCGATCTTATGGGTATTCTGCTCGATGCCCGGGCCAAAGCCGAACATAGCGGGATGCTTGAAGCCACCCGCGTGGACCCAGTTCTTGGAGCTATCTACCGGAATGCTGGTATCGCCTTCTGGAATTGGGAAGCCAACCCCGTCCGTAGAGAAGATCCAGCGATCGACCCGTGGGTTCTGCTGAAGGGTTCCCGGTTGATCGAGGTCGGATGATCCGAGGTTGGGCTTCACCACAGCCTGGTACACGTCCACGGCGGTGTCGAGGGCCGGATGGTCTTCCGGGGTGGCCCAACCCATATAGATCTGGG
>CAUZEG010000250.1:0-4159 GCA_963578775.1 Myxococcales bacterium | reverse complement strand
GCCTTTATAGGCCGAAAATGGCCGGCCGTTATGGGATCGGACCTCATGAGGGGTCCCACCGGGGATAACCAGAATATCTCCCGCTTCAATGGTCACCGGACCCGTGTCGAAATGAAAGGTGATCACCCCGTCCACGGCCCCTCGGATCTCGTCTTCGTCATGACTGTGTCGGCTTCGAACGAACCAGGGTTCAACCGTCTGGAGATCATAGCAGGAGAAGCCAAACCGACGCATCTCATCCGCAACAGATTCGGCCGTTGGATCGCTCTTATGAGGCCATTTATGTACCTTGATCACGGAAGAACTCATTGCGTACCTCATTGACTGGATTCGTGACGGTCGGGGTTTCTGGCGTCGTACCATAGGTCCTTCACGGACATTGATGCAAGAGCAAGGTACGAATCCGTTCCGTAAATTCAGGGAGGGTCGAGGAGTATTGGTATTTCCCTTCCAAGGCCGATGGACTGGGGGCTGGGTGGAAAGGTCCAGGCGCAAATCTCCACGCCCTGCTTTGAGACCTCTGTCAGAGCCTCGGAGTATTTGGGATCGATATGTGTCGCGGCACGAAACGACTTTACGTCAGAGCGGCTGACGAAAAAAAACAGAACTGAACGGGAACCTTCCTTGACCATCAAGGCCAACTCATGGAGGTGTTTCAGGCCTCGGGCTGTGACTGCATCCGGAAACATCGCGCAATCGTTCTCAACCAACGTCACATTCTTGAGCTCCACATAGCAGGGCCGAGGGTCGTTCGGATGGTCTTCGAGAAGGATGTCGATGCGAGAATTTGTTCCGTATCGGACCTCTCGGCGGAGGCTACGATATCCTGCTAAAGAAGAGATGAGGTTCGCTTGAATCACCTCGGCGGCGATTCGATTGGGGGCCGATGTGTTTACATTTACCAGGACATCTCCCTGGGAGGCGATCTCCCAGGTCCACTTTAGTTTTCGATTGGGCTTGTCCTGCGGAGAGAGCCACACTCGGCTACCCGGTTCCGTCAGGCCCATCATACTCCCCGTATTCATACAATGAGCGATCACTTCGGGGCCGTCATGCAGGTTTACGTAGGCCAGGAAGCGTTTGCTGCGTCGGACCAGGGTGCCGGACTGCAGGGGAGGGGAAAATACTGTTTTGTAATCGGCCACAGATGAACCCTATCAGGTACAAAGCACGGGTGAAAGAGGGCAGTCGAATTGATCGGGGAATGGACAAACCGCTGGGCTTGTTGCTCAATTACACCAAGGAGGCTCCAATGCTACATCATGCCCCATACCGTCTACGGAACGTTATTCCACTCGTCCTGGTGGGATGCCTGGCGTTTTTATTTGTTTCGTTGAGTATGACGGCAGTGGTGTCGGCCCAGGAATCGCCAGCATCCGCGCTCCTGGACGAGTACCCTCTTGATAGCGTGAGCCGAGAGGTGAAGCCCACAGGCCGAGTGAAATGCCCGAAAGTAGAGCTGGTACGATATCGAGGTGACGTGATTCGCTACCACAAACCAGTGAAGGTCTTTGTTGGCTTTCAGGACCGTCTAAAGAAGTTTGAGCAGGTTGTCAGTGATGTGGCTGTAGAGGTCTATGGCCGAGCACCTCGCCGTATACGACATATTGGGACCTATAACTGTCGCCGTATTGGTGGGTATCCCACCTATATAAGCGAACACGGCCTGGGTAATGGGATTGATGTGGCGGGGTTCGACTTTGGCCGCCTTCCTCGCGACGCGAAATTACCGGAGGGGGTTTCGAAACGACTGAAGCGTCCCTTCAAGGTGCGTATGTTGAAACATTGGGACGGCCGTGGACGGCACGCCATCCACGCGAAATTCCTGCGTACACTGGCTCGGCGGCTCATTGCACGCCAGGACATCTTCCGAGTTCTGCTTGGGCCCGCCTACCCAGGGCATAAGGATCACTTTCATTTCGATTGTTCGCCCTGGCGTATTGTAGAGATCTTCGAGTCGGACGAACCCTGAGATGGCTTGACCCTCTACCCGTCTCGCGTGGTATCCACAGATCCCATCATAATTGGAAGGGATCATGGCCGGCCGAGTTGAATTAACGGATGCACAGCGTCAGGAATTAATCGAGTTCCGCCGACGCTTCCACAAGAACCCGGAACTTTCGTACCAGGAGCGTAATACCGCCCTCGCAGTGCAAGAACAGCTTGAACGGCTGGGATTGGAGCCGAAGTCCATGGCAGAAACCGGTGTTGTGGCATTATTGGACTCCGGTCGCCCGGGAAAAACTGTGATGTTGCGGGCGGACACGGATGCGTTGCCGGTACAAGAACAGAACACCCATGACTATCGCTCGCAGAACGATGGTGTGATGCATGCCTGCGGGCATGATGGTCATACTGCCATCATGCTGTCGGCTGCGCGTTGGTTGAAAGAGTCGGGGGCGTTGCAGCAGGGACGGGTATTATTTGTTTTCCAGCCCGCTGAAGAGTTGGCGGGTGGTGCCAAAGCTATGATCGAGGCCGGTCTTTTCGATACCTACAGCCCCGACTGCTGTGCCGGCCTCCATCTCTGGTCGTTGGCACCGACCGGCACCGTATTGGTGACGGATGGTCCGTTCATGGCCTCCGCCGACCAGTTTGAAATCACGGTAATTGGAAAGGGAGGGCATGGGGGGATCCCCCACGAAGCGAAAGACCCGATCGTAGCCGCCGCACAGATGGTTGTGGCGCTGCAGAATGTGGTGTCTCGGCATGTGGATCCGGCCCACTCTGTGGTTGTAACCATTGGCCAGATATCCGGCGGTGAAGCCTTCAATGTTATACCGGACCGCGTTCGCTTTTCCGGCACAGTTCGCACCTTTCGCGCTTCGGTTCAGGACGCCGTGGAAGTGTCCATTCGGCGGATAGTCTCCGGGATCGCCCAGGCCATGGGGCTTGAGGTGGACATTGCCTATACTCGTATGACGGTACCCACAGTGAATGATCCCAGCTACGCCCGCGTTGTTCGGCAGGCCGTTGAGGAAAGTTCCACCATGACCCTGGGTGAACCTGGATTCCGTACAATGGCGGGTGAAGATATGGCCTATTTCCTGAATGAATGTCCGGGCATCTATTTCTTTGTAGGCGCGGGAAACGAGGCCGTTGGTGCGCAGTACCCACACCATCATCCACGCTTCGAGATTGATGAAGCGGCCTTACCCTTCGGAGTCGAACTTCTATGTGAGTTCGCCCTGCGTTGTACCTAGAGACCAGACGACATCTTTGCCCGGGTGAATCCGATTATTGGATGCGCTCACCCCAGAAGGTTGAGATGGGCTTGAAAAGGGCGTCGGTCATATAAAAGGTGGCGTCCCAGGTACATTGGTTTCCGAGCATTCCGAGGGTGTCCGTGATTCGATCAAAGCCGACATCGACCAGGGGGCAGGGCGCCTGGCTCAGGGTTCCAATGGTCAGTGCTCCACCGTTTTTCATGATCTCATTACGCAAATAGGCTCCACCCACGCCGATCGCCGCCTGGCAGGCTGGATCCGCGAATACCGCCAGGATCCCCGGGATATGTGGTCCAATCGTCTGCGCAAAGTTGGTACAACAAACCCCATAGCTACCCGTGCTGTCGATGCATGCACCTCCACCAAATAGTACCGCAATCATCTTCTCGAAGGAGTCGATGACGGGAAGGCCGGTGCTTCCGTCTCCCATGATTCGTGGCAGCACCTCTTTTTCGACCAGATAGTCGAGAATCAGGGCGTAGTTGAAGTTGGGAACTTCGTGGACATCGATCCACAGATGCGCGCCAATGGTCCCAGCGTTCGGGTTGGACTGCGGGTAGACTCCCAGGATCTGGTTTAGTTCCACCTCGTAGAACCCGCAGTTTTCATCGTTCGGATTACAGTTCAGGCCATACTGCCAGTAGAAGCCGAGACGATCCCAGCGTTCTGCTACGGAACTTTTGGGATACTCGTACACGCCGGGTTGGGCCGTCGGCACCGCTTCCTTGGACACCACCATGGTGGATGCATAGCGAATATTCGACAGCAGCTGGGTCAGGGATTGGCCTGTGAAGACGGTGTTTTGTCCGATCATATCCGCCATCAGGTTGAGTAGAACCTGGTCGGCATATTCTGCGAATATTATGCCCACGGTGGTCAGCCCGTTGGCGTCCGTCAGCAGATTGCAGATGGTTCCCAGGAACCCGCCTGCG
>CAUZEG010000249.1:0-4193 GCA_963578775.1 Myxococcales bacterium | reverse complement strand
GCCTCTTTCCAACAATCAGAGTGGGATCTGTGGAGGCTCGGTGAAAGTATGCTCGGAGCTCGATGGCTGGACCGAACCAGACTACACGATCCTACCCAACTATGAAGGGACGGAAACCCTATGCGATGGTCACGACAACGACTGCGACGGCGCCGACGATAACGATCTGGTCGCACCGCTATCGGATAATCAAACCGGAGTCTGCGCGGGTGCTACAAAGAGCTGCTCGGGGGCGAGCGGGTGGATTAACGACTACCCACACCCGGAGTATGAAGCCGAAGAGACCCAATGCGATGGGCTGGATAATGACTGTGATGGGGATACGGACGATCTATGCATTCCCCTGGGTGAGTTGGTCACCAATCCCACCATCAATTCGGTAGACGGCTCGATTTGTGGCAGCGGAGACAGCTCGATTGACCCGGCCTATCTCGGTAATGGTTGGTATGGATATGTGCAAGATACCCATCCGGGTAACGGCTCTGGCTGCGGTAATATGTGCTCCTACTCGGAACTTGATGCCGGCTTTACAGGCGGTCCGAACGGGGCCGGTTGTATTTCCTGGTTCTACCAATGCGTCACAATTCCCAACTCCTTTTCTGCCATCAATCTGAGTTTTTGGCTCAAAGCCTTCGACTCACAAAGCGGCATGCATCATGTGTTGATTCTTGGAGATAGCTGTTTGACTGAAGGTCCCCTGCCCGGTGGGCAATGGGCCCCCTGGGGAGCCAACATTATCTATGAAAATTTCGAGGAACCCTTCAGTTGGGCAAGTTATCACGTCGATCTGACAGAGGAACTCAAGGCCTACAAAGGGGCAACACTTTTCATCGGCATCGGTACAAATAGTAGCTGGTCCGCGAACTATAATGGCCGTACCTGGGTAGACGATGTCCATCTGATCGCTGAGTAGAGTGGAAATCAGTCGCGGGAACCCCGCCAGCATATCCTCGGTTGAAGAGATCTGGAAAACCATCGACAATGGTTGTCGAAGATTTCTTATACGGGAGGGTGAACATGAAACGGCTCAGTATAGTACTTATCTGTTTTGTATGGCTTGGCTGCAGTTCGAATGGCGACAGCGAGCCAGACAGCAACGCCGGAGACGCTGCGGTGGACAGCACGGCCCCGGATATGGGCTCCGATGCCATCGACTGCGAGTTCGCGATCGACCCGGCAACCGGGGAAACTGTCAGTTGTATGGGGGAAACTCCAGGCGAAGAGATCCCCTGTCCCGATGGCTTCTCATGTAGTGGGTTGTCTGCCTTCTGGTGCTATAAGGGGACGGAATGCAATCTCCCCATCTGCCTGTCCGCGGACGCGCGAATCGACACCCCCAGCGGTGCGGTAGCTATTACCGATCTGCGTGTTGGGAGCGTCGTCTGGACGCAAACCCTGGACGGACGCCGGGTGGCCGCTCCTGTGATGCGCCTCGCCAGTGTCCAGGCCCCCGCCCACCACCAGATGGTGCGGGTACATCTGGCCGATGGGCGCACCTTCCGGGCGTCGCCGGGTCACCCCATGGCGAACGGCAAGGCATTGCGCACATTGGCTGGCGGCCAGTTCTACAACGGAACCGGGGTAGCTACGGCAAGCCTCGAAGCCTACGAGGGTGCCCGTACCTATGATCTGCTCCCGGCCGGAGAGACCGGGCACTACTGGGTGAACGGGGTCCTGCTCGCAAGTACTCTCGCCCACTGAGGCTCCGAGTAGAGAGCGGTACTAGAAGGAATAGCCGATGTTAAAATTCAAGAATCTAGTGATCAAGGATTCTTCCGCCGATGCTGAGTTGGTGGCATTTGATGCCTTGGCAATGACCAATAAATAGTGAGCGCCCACCTGTATATCGAACGTGAAGCCGTCATTTGCGGCGATCTTGTATCCCAGAAACGGCCCCACCAGCAGCCCCTCGCCCTTCGCTGCGATGTCGTCGTCGGCGCTACGATCCAGATGTAAGAACATAGCTTCCGCGCCGATCTGCATACCGTGAATGAAGCTGCCAAGCAGATAGTAGCGAAACTGGGCACCGACCTGGTAGGCCTTGTAGCTCTCGGTCGACTCGCCTGTGTGGGTTGTTCGAGAAAACATGACGTTTTTTTTCGTGGTTATTGTTCCGACTCCCCCGATGGCCGCTACGCCCATGGAATCACTCAGTCGATATTCAACGGTCAGTTCAACGATCGGAAAAAACAGGTGTATGGGTGACAGCGTGATCGACAAGTCATGTTGCACATCTGGATCAAAGACGACCAGCGGTGACTCCTCTTCGACATCATTCCCATCAGCACTCGCCACTGAGGCCGAAACGCACAGTGGTAGCAGGACCAAAAGGGTTGAAAGAACGACGATGGTACTAGTCAGGCGTTTCATCTCTATCCATTCATTCTTTGCAACGAAATTGAGTGGTAAAGGTACCATGGGCAGGAAACCTGTACCACCACCGACGCACGGCTATTTGTGCACCAATGACCCCACTCGCCAAGCTGGCACAGGAGGCGTAGAATCGAGGCTCGGATGGAGGTGGGGTTGCGGACAATCGGCTCAGTCGGACTTGCTTTCGTAGCGATGATAGGGGTTCTTCTTGCCACATCTATGGCAATAGCCGCCCCACCGCTTACCGATGAGGATTGCAGGCGTGCTTTTGGTTGTATCGAAGATGGTACCTGTAGCGCCCAGGACGGGACCTGTGTTGCAAAATCGTCGGACGATTGTCGGGTCTCTACCGGTTGCGCCAGAAAGGGGGCCTGTAGCCCAATGGCCGGCGAGTGTGTCACGACGAACGGCGCGGACTGCAAACAATCATCGGGCTGTGCGAAATACGGTAACTGCAGTGTCAAAGCCGGAGTCTGTGGCCCCAGCAACAACGCGGACTGCAAACAGTCAATCCGTTGTAAAGAAAACGGCGAATGTACCTTTAAAGATGGTGAATGTGTTATCGGCGGCAATGCGGATTGCAGACAAATAACGGCTTGTAAGAAAGACGGCGTTTGCACCTTCAAAGGTGATGGATGCGTTGTCGGCGACGATGCAGACTGTAAACAGTCCACCGACTGCAAGGTTGTGGGCGATTGCACCCTTCGATTTGGCATGCCGACCTGGGCGGGCGAGCATCGCGAATATGAGATCTGTACGACCGCGACCGATGCAGACTGCAGACAATCCGAGATTTGCCGAGAACACGGAATGTGCACCGCCCAGGAGATCAACTATTACCGAAATAAGGGGAAGTGCGTAAAAAAGGACAAGGAGAGTCTGGAATATTACCGCCGTTACGGAGTATGCGGTCCGCTCAGGTGCGTCGTTACCTCGGCAGACTGCAAACAATCGAGGGTCTGTGCGGACGACGGCAGATGTACCTTAAAAAAGGACCGATGCGTTGTCGGCAGCAATGCTGACTGCAAACTATCGAGGGACTGTGCGGAAGGCGGCCAATGCACCTTCAAAGATGGTAGATGCATTGCCACAACCAATGCCGAGTGCAAAGGTTCCAGACGTTGCAAAGAGAGGGGTGCGTGCTTTTTATGGCGTACATCTTGTAGGCGCGTGCAAAGCACACCCCGTAAGCGCTACTCTCCACGCCGTCCAGCGGCCCCACCGGCAAAGAGCCAAGCCAGGAATGTGGATTGGTCGAAAGGGATCCAAAAGACGGGGCCGTGGGAGTATCGCTTGGACCGAAGTATGCTCGACAAGGAACTAAAGGACCTGACCGCACTTAGCTCCGGAGCCAAGATTGTTCCGAATTATGTCGGCGGCAAATACCGGGGCTTCCGCCTGGCAGCCGTCCGGCCCAATAGCATCTACGAGGCCATCGGTCTTCAATCCGGCGATACGGTCACACGGATTAACGGCGTCAACATCGACAGCCCCTATAAGGCGGTCCAGTTACTCGAAAAGATACCTACGGAAGATCGGGTGCAGGTCGATATCATTCGACGGGGGGCGCCAAGAACCATCACCTATCTTCTTCATGGACCGGTTCTGACGGTACCAAAGCGTCCTTCCAACTATCCGGAAGAAGAAGAAGTGGAGGAGGAGGATGAGGAGCTGGACGATGAAGATGAGCTGGACCTTCATGGACCGGTTCTGACGGTACCAAAGCGTCCTTCCAACTATCCGGAATATGAAGAAATAGAGGAGGATGAGGAGGAGCTGGACGATGAAGATGAGCTGGACGAGGAATAAATAGACCGGTG
>CAUZEG010000248.1:0-4212 GCA_963578775.1 Myxococcales bacterium | reverse complement strand
CCAGATCGTCCCAACACTCCATGCTGCCATCAATATGCAGCCCACAGAACACCTGTTCATCCCAATGTGCGGCCAGCTTTGTAAAAGAAGCCACATCATCGGGTGCATTGATAATCGCCGGATAGCCGATTAATTGCCACGGCGGTATAGAATCGTTTGGGAACGATAACTTTCCATTCAGATCGATTCCGAACGGATTCGGACCCCAACCGGTTCCTGAACCGAATCGCACGAGTGTTGGCTGCTCCCATACTGTGTTTGGGTTGGCACCCAGCCCCTTCCAATCCGAACCGTCGCATCCTTCAAAGGCAGTTCCAGTCCACCGGATGGTGCCGGCCGTCGTGGCATCGCAGAGGGTTGCGTTGCCAAGCTTGATTCCACCAGCCACATCGAGATCTGCAGCCGGCTCTGTTGTCCCGATACCTATATGGCCCGTTTCGTCTACTGTAACGCCGGTACTACACCCCCAGATACTACCATTCCAACGTGGGAACTGGCCGCTGGCGCATGCTAGAGCCGAAACCGTTGCCGATGCCAGGGCATAGCCATTATTGGCTACATATCCGTCCACATCCGCCTCGCTCAGCTGGTTATCATCATCACCATCGGCCAGATCGGCCGGCAGGCCGTTGGTGGCGATGGGATCAAGGCTGGCCAACAGCGCATCCAGAGCCGCCGAACAACCCCAGCTTATGCCATCCCATTGGGCGATCTCACCCGCGGCACAGAGCAGGGTCGACAAGGTGTCTGTACCGGCACTCGCCGCACATACCCAGGCGTTGCCGTCCCATTTCAAGATCTCCCCCAGACCACAGTTCATAGCGGCCAGGCTATCGTTATCCCCTGGTGTATAGCCCAGGCTTTCCAGGATATCCTCCAACCCCGTCTGGGTGATAAAATCGGTCGTATCGTTCAGCTGCACAAAGTCTTCCGGCGGCTGGCCACCCAGGGTCACAGCGTTCTCCGACTCCAGGGCTCGTTCCGCCAGATCGGCCCGCATAGCATAGGGCGCCGCCACAACCCGTTGTCTGGGAGCGAGTGGAGCCAGGTCATTGATCTGAATTTCAAGCCATCGGTCGCCGGCCAACATCTCGGCGTCGAGATCTTCGTCGCTCCCCAGCTCCGCCCGGAACACCCCGTTGACCACATCGATGCTCGGATGAATCTCGGTCCACAAGACCTCGCCACCCACCGGGGCGTCGTACAGAGAGAACGTGAAGGCGTAGGGGCTGGGGCAACCCTGGCAATCGATGGGGGTCCCCAGAACATCGGTCAGATAGCCCTGGTACTCCAGGCGGGTAGGCACCGCCGCCCAGGCCACCGATCCGAAGAACAGGCTTATAAAAACCACCACAACCGACCGTCTGAACCACCACATACCAACCTCCGAAATACCAAGCGCGAAACCGGAGTATAACGTAGCCCTTTTTTCGTGACCAGAAGGTGTCGGCAGCCACAGATCAGGAATCCGTTTTAGCGATCGGGAACCCCGTTGCTACCAGGCATCCAGCTACCGCCGGTCCACTATTCAAAGAGGCCATCGCCGAAGCTGACCCCGACTGGAACACACCAGACGCTGATGCCATCGACCTCGTCCAGGCTATGGTCTCCGAGATCCAGCGTCATGGATACATTGTTATATCCGGTCGGAAAGTTCACCAGGTTGGAGCTGATGGAGAAGCCGCTGGAGTAGTTACCGGCCACGGCTGCATAGATCTGGACGTTGATCCCGTTACCGTCGAACTCGAAGTCCGTGACCTCGATGGTACAATTATCCGTGACGGTGGCGGTTCCGCCGATTCCATGGAAGTGGTTCTGAAGTATGGCCACCTGGCCGACCTTGGGGTGATCACTGGCGCAACCTGGTTCGGTTGCGTCGACACAGACGCCGCCACCATCGGAGGAACCGTGGGGGCAGTGCGTGGCCGGTTCGCCGGCCGCCGGATCGCCGAGGTGGTAGATACGACACTGAACCGTATCGCCGGCAGAGTCCCCGTCGGATCCGCCCATATCGTAGCCAGCGCATTGGGTCTGGCAATCCCCGTCGCCCCAGTCGATGGCGTTATCACCGCTACAGTTGGTATCGGCCAGGCTGCAGTAGATATCGCAAAGGGTCACGGGATCAGGCACGCTGATCTCCGAGGTGGTCACCCATTCGACAATGTCCCGGAGCTCGTCATCGCTGAGACGGTCGGCACCCCAGAAGGGCATCTTTCCGCCGGTCAAACCTTCATAAACAGGGCTGCCCGGCAGACCACTGGTCCGGATCCGAGTCGCGACGTAACTGGCAGAGAGCTGGGTGCCCGCCAATTGGGGTGCGAGATCGGTGCCTGTGGCGTCCTGTCCATGACACATGGAACAGGAGTGGTTGAAGAGCTCATGGCCCGCTTCTGCGTCACCACCGCTCAGATCGCTGGGAGGCTGCACGATTTGAATGGTGATCGGATCGGCCGTTTCCACGGTGGCCATGGAGTCGAGGAAGTCGTAGAGCGCCAACCAGCGGGGATCCTCTTCTGTCCAGGCTTCCGCATTCATCCATTCTGTGACGCAACTGTTCACCGCAGCGAGCATCGTGTCGACGTTTCCGTTCTTCCAAGAAGGCCGCCTCGAGGCGTTCCCAATCTCGTGACCCGCTCTCCGAATCCCCATTGGAGCAGGCTCTTTAAGCGCGTGGCAGGTATAGCAGGCGAAGGTATTACCGCCTTCCACCGGATAGCCATAGACCATCATGCCGTCGATGTCTGAGGTATTGGTTATTTCTGGATTGGAGCCGATGTCTGTAGTCGAACCAGGATCCGTAGTGGAGCCAGGATCCGTAGCTAAACCTGGATCCGTACTCGAACCAGGATCCGTAGTGGAGCCAGGATCGGTGCCGACCATATTGTCCGTATTGGACCCCGAATCCGAGGCTGGATCTACATCACCCGCGCCACAACCAAAAAGTACCAGGCCGAATACTGCCATCTTAAGAAGCCAACACCGCATTCCAACCTCCCAATCTATGCGCGAGGAGGAAGTATAACCCAGGCCCTGTCTGGTGGCGAGATGGCCCTAGAGTTGACTGCAACCTCGTTCGGTCATCACGGCTGAACACCCCGCCTGGGTGCCATGACCCGAATCGTTACAATACATGCAACTCTCTGTGCTCACATTCGCTCGCGTATGGGAGCCGGTTGTGCAATTCGGACCAATGGTAGCTGTGCACCATCCTCCACCGCCCCACGAGTGCGAACACGAATTCACCAGAGTGGTGCTATGGTTGCCGTTGGTTGTCCAGCCCTCTGCGCATGCCGTTCCGGCAAAATAGCAGACATTCTGGCTCGCTTCCCAATCGCCGCCGTCTTCAACGCACTGGGCGGGTTCGGTCAACACCATTACCACGATCTGCCATCCTACATCGGTGTTGATATGAAGCTCGGTCCCGGTCCATCGTAAGGTCCCAACAGGAGCGGTTTCGGGATTTCCCAGGTGCACGCCGCCCACCGCCTCCACCACCTCTGTTACCTTTACTCCACCGACGACCTCCAATGTCTCGGACGGCTCCGCCGTGCCGACACCGACATTACCCGAAGCGTCCACAACCAGAGCCGTGGTGCAGGTCCAATCACTGCCATCAAAACGGGAGAGCTCGCCGCTATTGCAAAGGAGCGACGACATGGTGTCGCCGATCTCGGCGTAGTCGTTATTGGCCACGTACGCATCCACCTGGGCCTCGCTCAGCTGGGTGTCGTCATCCCCGTCCGCCAGGTCCGCCGGAAGTCCATCTTTGGCGATGGGGTCCAGGCTGGTATCCAGCGCGACCACATCGGCCTCCACCGTGTTGATATTGCCCTGTAGCACCAGATCATCCGCGGTCCGGGCCATGGTCTCGGCTGTAACGGCGTTCTCCAATTCGATGTCTTTCGCCCCACGTGTGGCGGCTTCCGAGTCGTCGGCGGACTGACGTGCGGTCTCCTCATTCGACAGACTGGCCTCCAAACTCGAGAGGTTGCTCATGGCGCTAGCCAGGGACGCCTCCAGAGCCGTGATCTGCGTCTGAAGGCCGCTGATATCTACGCCAACGCTGGTATCGATACTATCGACCAGGGCTTGCAGCTCGCTCAGAGCAGCCTGCGCGGCCGTGAGATCGGCCTGCGCCACATAGCCATTATCGGCCACAAAGGCATCCACTTCGGCCTCGCTGAGGTGGGTGTTGGTGTCCACGGTGTGGTC
>CAUZEG010000247.1:0-4273 GCA_963578775.1 Myxococcales bacterium | reverse complement strand
TACAACGCCGATGGCTACGCTACCAGGGTACGTTCGACGACGTTCAGCTACGACCAGAATGGAAAGGTGCATGCCCGTCGATCTATGGTTCGTACCTTTTGAATTAAATTTCGCAGTTTCGAGGTTGCCCAAATGACGCTTCGTCTTGGCCTCATGGGATTCGGGAGAATCGGTCGGAATGTGTTCCGAATTGCATCACAGCGGAATGATGTAAAGGTCGGTGGAATCAGCGATATCGCCAACCATGAGGCGCTCGCCTATCTGCTTCGCTTCGACTCCATCTATGGCCGTTTTGAGGAACCTGTGCGGCTCAGCGACGGAAACCTCCATGTTCGTTCGCAGAGTATACCGATGGTCTCCGGAAAAGAACCGGGAGATGTCCCCTGGGGAGATATGGGGGTGGAGATCGTTATTGAAGCGACTGCACGTTATCGGTCCCGAGCAGAGTTGGAACGACATCTGGAAGCTGGGGCTAAAAGGGTGGTGGTCTGTGTTCCACCGAGCGACAAGCTCGATCTGACCCTGGTTCGTGGGGTCAACGACCACGAGCTGCAATCGGACCACAGGATTGTATCGGCGGGCTCCTGCACCGCCAATGCAGTGGCTCCAGTACTACGAACGATCCATGATAGCTTTGGTATAAGAAATGGCTTCCTATCGGCCGTACATGCATACACCAACGACCAACGCGTCGCAGACGTACCCCATACCGATTTACGAAGGTCACGCGCGGCCGCCGAGAATATTATCCCGACAGACTCAAATGCCGCCAAGGCGATTGGTGATGCCTACCCAGCGCTGAGGGGACGAATCCAGGCTGCGGCGTTGAAAGTGCCTGTGGCCGATGGGTCTGTAGCTGATCTGACATTGAACCTGGAGAAGAAGGCTACCGTTGAGGAGATCAATCAGGTCATCTATCGAGTTTGTGTCGGTCCGTTACATGGTGTGCTTCGGTATGAAACGGATCCTATCGTCAGTCGGGATATTGTGCAGACCCCGTACTCCGGGATATTCGACTCTCTGGCCACGATGAGTATGGACTCGGGGCTGATGAAGGCGCTGGTCTGGTACGATATTGGTTGGGGATATGCCCATCGTGTGTTGGAGATCTGCGAGGCGTTGTCGGTCCTCGAGACGGAGGGCAGACCATGACCATTCGCGTTGCAATCAACGGTTTTGGGCGAATCGGGCGGGCCGTCTTTCGGATTATATCCCATCGGTCCGACATCGAGGTCGTGGCTGTTAACGATCTATTTGAAAATGAGACCCTTGCGTATCTGTTGAAACACGACACGGTACACTCGACCTTTGCCAGGGAAATTCGTACCGATGATCGCTTCATGTACGTCGATGACAAGGCCATCGAAATGTTGGAGAAACGAGATCCAGGGCTGCTGCCCTGGAAGAGTCTCGACATCGATGTGGTGGTGGAGAGCACCGGCGTGTTCCGAAGCCGAGACGCGCTGATGAATCACATACAGGCGGGTGCCAAGCGGGTTGTTTTGACGGTTCCTCCAAAGGACGAACTGGATGCCATGGTGGTTATGGGGGTCAACGACGACATCCTGACACCGTCAATGCGTTTGGTATCCAACGCATCCTGCACGACCAACTGCCTGGCACCCATGGTGAAGATGCTCGATAGCGCCTTCACTCTCGAATCGGGCATCATCAGTACCGTGCACGCATATACCAATGACCAGCGACTCGCGGATGTGCCGCATAAGGATTTTCGTCGTTCTAGAGCGGCTGCGGAAAACATCATCCCGACCACCACCGGCGCGGCCAGAGCGGTAGGCAAAATTCTGCCTCATTTGAGTGGGCGAATCGACGGTATGGCGATTCGAGTACCCGTGCCGGATGGCTCCGTTGTTGATCTCGTGGCCAATCTTGGTGCGGATGTGGACGTGGAAAGCCTTCATGCGGTGGTAAAGCGGAGCGCCGAAGGCGAACTCCGTAACATCGTGGAATACTGTGAACGTGCGGTGGTCAGCAGTGACATTGTGGGCAACCATCATTCCTGTATCTTTGATCCGGCCTTGACCCGCCAACTGGGCCCTCGAACCATGCGAATGCTTGCTTGGTACGACAACGAATGGGGCTATTCCAATCGTGTTGTCGATCTCGTGGCGCATTTGGCTGGGTTTGGGCCGCCGGTTTCATAGCGCCTGCGCAGGGTCTTCCGAAATTCCAATTCCCCTTGTCTAATAAGGGGAACATGGGCGAAAAGCCTTGACGAAAGACGTTCTGTGCGGGTAGTTTGCGCCGCCACGAGTATTTTCATTTGTTTCACTCGTGTACGCACGTGATTATCCGTGCACGCACGCATAGACTGATCTCTTCTAGGAGCATTTCCGATATGGAGAATGTTGTGACCACTAACACCGACTCAAA
This sequence comes from Myxococcales bacterium, assembly GCA_963578775.1. GTDB lineage: Bacteria > Myxococcota_A > UBA9042 > UBA3505 > UBA3505 > UBA3505. The sequence goes on along the minus strand of CAUZEG010000247.1, from coordinate 1,879 downwards.
TCCCGACTCAAACGACACGAAATCTACGGCCGAAACTGAAATCACGGAGCAGGCTCCGACAGAAACGGTGCAGATCGAAGGGGCCGTGGATGAAGAGGAGGACTTTGAGAAACTCTTAGCCGAATTCGGCGGTAACCAGCGATTCCGAGTAGGGGACGTGGTTATGGGAAATGTTATCGCCCTCCAAAAGGACAGCGTGCTTATCGATATCGGCTATAAAGCCGAAGGAATGGCTCCAGCCGAGGAGTTCTTGCTTCCCGATGGCGAGTTGGGCGTTGCGGTCGGTGATGAAGTAGAAGTCTATATCGAAGATGTCGACACCCGAGATGGCTTTCTTGAGCTGTCCAAGGATAAGGCTCTCAAGCTTAAGATCTGGGATCGCCTTGAGATCGCAGTCGAGAATAGTGAGCTGGTTGAAGGTCGTATTGTGGCCCGTGTGAAGGGTGGTCTTACCGTCGATATCGGCGTAAAAGCATTCCTGCCTGGCTCCCAGGTTGATCTTCGTCCGGTACGAAATCTGGAGAAATTCATCGGCCAGCAGTTTAAGTTCAAGATTATCAAGTTCAACAAGCGCCGCGGAAACATCGTTCTGTCGCGTCGAGCTCTGTTGGAAAAAGAACGCGAAGCTCTCAAGCACGAAACCATCAAGCACATCCAGGAAGGCGCCATTCTCGACGGTATTATCAAGAATATTACCGAGTATGGTTGTTTCGTGGATCTTGGCGGTATCGATGGTCTACTTCATATTACCGACATGTCCTGGGGACGGATCAATCACCCCACTGAGATGTTCCAGGTTGGCGATGAGGTACAGGTCATCGTTCTGAAGTTTGACGGTGAGCGCGAACGGGTCTCCCTCGGGTTGAAGCAGATCCAGGAGAATCCGTGGATGAGCATTACGGATCATTACACCGAAAATCAGCTTGTGTCCGGCAAGGTCGTTTCCATCACGGATTACGGCGCGTTTGTCGAACTCGAGCCAGGTATTGAAGGTTTGATTCACATCTCTGAGATGTCCTGGACGCGGCGTATCAAGCATCCGTCTCAGATGTTGCAGGTTGGCGACGAAGTACAGGCCATTATTCTTGAGATCGACCTGGAAGCACGTCGAATCTCTTTGGGCATGAAGCAGACTCAGGATAATCCCTGGGAGGTCATTCAGGAGAAATACCCAGAAGGCACGCAGGTCGTAGCCGAGATCAAGAATGTGACGAACTTCGGACTGTTCGTTGGTCTTGACGAGGGTATTGACGGTTTGATCCATGTATCGGACCTATCCTGGTCAAGTCGTACACCCGATCCAGAAGAGGTGTACAATATTGGCGATAATGTCGATGCCGTTGTGTTGAATATCGATCCCGATCGTGAGCGATTCTCCCTGGGAATCAAGCAACTGTCCGAGGATCCCTGGACCACCATTGAGCAGCGCTTCCCGATCGGTAAGATCGTTGAAGTTCCCGTAGTCAAGGTTGTGGAATATGGCGCCTTTGTTCAGCTCGATGAACATATTGAGGGGCTTATCCATATCTCCGAACTGAGCACTGAGCGGGTGAGCAATGTGACTGACATCGTTCAGGAAGAACAGACCATTTCTGCGAAGGTCATCAACTATCATCCTGAAGAACGAAAGGTTGCTCTCAGCATCCGGCGAATTGATGCGCCTGGTGATGAGGATATGCAAGCCTATATGCAACGCGAGAAAGAAGAGTCCCGGTCGACACTGGGTGATATCTTCCGCGACTCCGTTGACCTCAACCTGAATCTTGGTGATTCTGACGAGGAAGAGGCCGAAGAGCCCGTAGAGGCCGCCGAGGAAGCCACGGAAGAAGCCACGGAAGAAGCCACGGAAGAAGCCACGGAAGAAGCCACGGAAGAAGCC
>CAUZEG010000246.1:0-4417 GCA_963578775.1 Myxococcales bacterium | reverse complement strand
CATGCTCTTCTCCTGCGTTAACCCGCCGAATTAAACCATACCGTTTTAGGTTTGACGAATGATTCGCGGAACGTGTTCGTGAAGGCGACGTTTTCGGTCCAGACATCTGCGCCGCATGCGGTGATGCACATTCTTGTAAATTGATTTATTCTCTTGGTCCCGCAGTGGATCGAGGGCCGGTCCCCAAGCCAGGCATCAGGCCCTTTGTAGACCGAGAGGTAAGGCATAATGAAACACCGTAACCTGCGATCACGAGCGTTGTCCGCAGTCCCTCACAGCCTTGTAGTCATCGCATTGATGATCTTTCTGGCAGCGCCACAGATCGCAGTTGGCCAAAGCCAACCCACGTTCGACCAGGTTGTCGAAGCGGCCAAGGCCGCCCGCCAATCCGGTGATTTAGAACGCGCGGCCGAACTGGTCAAAAAGGCCTATAGCATGCGGCCCATTCCCGTATTGATGAATAATCTCGGAAAGATCTACGAAGATCTCGGGCGCTACCAGGAAGCCTACGAATGCTATCGAACGGTCGTGAATGATCCGAAAACAGGTCCCGCATTACGTCAGAAAGATCAGGCGCGAATGGCCGCGATCGAAAAGAGACTGAAGCGAGGGCTTGTTCCGCCAGCGGCCCGTTCCCAGAACGGATGGGCTGGTCGATTCCAGAGTCAAGATGGAATGGTTCTGGAGTTACGTGGGTCCGGCACCAACTACACAGGTAGTTTCTCCATGGAGGGACTGGCCTTTCAAGTACAGGCACAGGTCCAGGGCCAGAGTCTGGTGGGAACTGTGAGTATGGATGGAGAGGCCATGCCATTTCGGGCGCGCCTCGTGGGAAACCAGATCGAGGTAAACGCCGGCGAGCGCGTGATGATGACACGTATAGGGGCTGGAGGCGGCGCGGCACTCCCCTACAAAGATAAGAGCAACCCCACTGGCGGCGCTGGCATGGATATGAGCGCCAACGTCGACATGGGCGGTGGTGGAATGAACGCCAATATCAATATGGGCGGCGGTGGTATGGACGCCAGCGTCAATATGGGCGGCGGTGGAATGGACGCCGCCATCAATATGGGTGGTGGCGGCATGGACGCCAGTGTCAATATGGGCGGCGGTGGAATGGGCAGCCCCGTGAACACAAAGGTCCGAGCTTCGCGAGGCGGTAAAGCAAAACTGCCCCATTCGGGCTTCTCCTTCAATAAGCCCCGTGGCTGGGTCTCCAGGAAAGTAGAGGAGAAGTTTGTATTCGGACACAACACAAAGCCCGGGATGGTGATTGTCGTAGGAAATACGGCCAAATCCGTGGCGCAGATTCAACAGGAAGCACATGTCGGTAGTGAGGTCGCGGAAGGCGTGAAGTTCCAATTAAAGGGACAACCTCGCCCGTTCGGTTCCAATGGCCTGGCGGTTGAATTCGCTGGCGATGTGCCCGGAAAGGGACCTGGAATCGCGTATACGGTAAATCTCGTCTCCCCCCACGGTGAAGGCGCGACGCTCCTGATGCTGGTCCTCGAACGAGAGAGATCACCGGAGCTCATCAATATGGTTCACTCCATCGCGAAGAGCGTACGCTTCTTTAAACCGGTCCCCTACCCGGTCGATCGAGTGTGGAAGCAAAAGCTCGACAACCGAAAACTGACCTATATGAACACCACATCGAGCAGTGGGTATGACGGTAGCTACACCGGCTCATCCAGCAAGGAAGCGATCGGCCTCTGCGCCGCCGGTCACTTCACCTACTATAGCAGCAGCAGCTATACCGTGAACGCGGGCGAAGGTGTCGGCAGTAATGTGGGTAGCGGCAGTACGGCCTATGGTCACGGTAAAGGAAGAGGAAAGGGGCAGTGGACGGTCCAGAACAAGGGCGGAAAAGTAACCCTGATCCTCAAGTTCTACGATGGTCGGGTGAATCAGTATCACATTACAGAAGACGGCAAGCGTAGAACCTATCTGAACGGCACGCGCTATTTCCGAACGAGTGGGAACGACGGTCCCAACTGCAACTAACAAACCGCCCCCTGGAAAACACCTTCGGCCTCTACCAACCCGGATCCTTTACAAAAAGAGGAATAGGGATTGACACCAGCGTTAGCGGGGGGTAGCAAACCGCCTTATTTTTCGTGGCGCATATGCCAGGGGGGCCGGGTGAATATACGAATACTTCAGACTGTCGTGCTGATTATAGCAATCCTGTTTTTGAGCAATTGCTCAGGCGCTAGTAAACATCATTGTGACACAGACGTTTCCGATAGTACGACGACTTCGGATATAGCCGATGCAGGCGATGCAGGGGATGAGGGTTCGGTAACCAATACGTGGGTTGTTGACGATCTGGACGACGAGCTCCCAGGTGATGGAACCGAGGAGAATCCCTATCGCGACCTTCAATATGCCATAGAGCAAGCCAACGATGGCGATACCATCCTCATCCGAGGAGGTACCTTTTCGGCAACAGCTGAGCCCTATGCAGATCCAGGTTGTGGGAACTGCGATGATGCCACATTCCACAATGGATCCGAGGCGACTCGCGGCTTCTTGATCACCGGAAAATCGCTCCACCTGGAAGGTGAGGGCCAGGATAAGACGGTCCTCGTAACCAACGCAGGCTACGGCGTACTATTTGATGAGGCCGGTGAATCAAGCATACAGAATCTGAAAATTACCGGCGGTATCCGGGATGCCGATGGAAAAGCTACAGACGCCGGGATCGTTGTACGCTTCACAACATTGCTGGTTGAAAACGTCGGCGTCATCGGCAACGACAATCTGTACACAGGCCCAGAGGACGATCCAGTCGTAGGCGTGGGCGGGATCTTCGGCCGCGAAGGGAGCGACCTCACGGTCAGAAATTGTATTGTGGAAGACAATAGCTGGGATGGCATTACACTCTACCGCGGTGTGCCTGGCGATTGGAGTACGGCTCCTGTGGCGTATGTAGAGGGCAACCGGGTGGGGTGCACCAGCCAATGCGTCAATCCGCGGGGGCGAGGTGTCGGTATCGCCGCCACCTGGGACGCGTTTATGACAGTAGTCGGAAACGACGTTCATCATTATTGGAAGGGCATAGGCGCGTTCGGAGACACAACCATGATCCTTCACAATAATGTGGTTCGAGACCAGGTAGGCTGGGGTGTGATCGCGAGCGGAAATTCCACCATGTATGCCTACAATAATGTTGTAACCCGAAATGGCACCACAGGTATGTCCGCCTGGAATATTGGGGCCAAAGGATCCTTCGTAAATAACATTGTGGTGGCCAACGGAACCTCCCCGGATGAATGGGTTGGTAAGAAAGCGGGTATCTGGATGAATACAACGGCTCCGGCCTTCACGCTGCAATACAACCTCGTCTTCGGTAACGCAGACTTCGACGTCTGTTTCGGTGGATACCCAAACGAAGAGGCATGCATCCCCCTCGAAACGGTAGGAACCAACGGGAACATCGGCGTCGACCCGCTCTTTGAAGGTCCCTTCGATTTTCACCTGAAGGACGGCTCACCTGCCATCGATGCTGGAGACCCGACCATACTGGATCCCGATAGTAGTCGGAGTGATATCGGTATCTATGGTGGGATCCACGCCCTGGAGTAGCGAGACATACGCCTCGCAACGAATGGAAGCATCGGGTAGAATACCCATTCGCAGCGAAAGGGTAGAGGGTGTCATGTGGTGGTTAAGACGATCCGGTCTGTTATTGGTCCTGAGCCTCTTTCTATCATCCATGGCCCTCGCGTCCGTACCCGAACGATTGGAGTACCAGGGCTATCTTACCGATGCGGTCGGCACACCGATTCACTGCCAGGGTTGCCCGGCTCCCTACACCTTCAAGTTCTCTCTGTACGACCAGCAGGCCGAGGGTAATCTACTCTGGACGGAGATCCACGCCGGTGTAGACATAAAGGATGGGGTATTTCGAGTAGAATTGGGCGCAGAGGAACCTCTCCAGGCCGACATCCTTGAGTCAAACCGTTGGCTGGAAATTCAGATCAATAGCCAAGCCCCACTTGTGCCACGGCAACGGGTGATCTCGGTCCCCTACGCATTACGGGCCGATCTGGCCGAACGGGCGGTGGAATCCGAAAACGCAGTAACCCTGGGTGGCCAGCCACCGGAGAGCTTCGTACAGGTGGCAGACACCGACGAATTCCTCACCGAGTCGGAGCTGCAGGAGATTCTAGACGACCTCGGCTATTTTCCCGGAGACAACGACACCCTCGCAGACATCAACAGCTGCAACGAAGACGAGATCATCAAATGGAACGGCACCACCTGGGTATGCGCGGTCAATGCCGATACGGACACCTTATCGAGCCTGCTTTGTGCCGCCGGAGAGATCGCCTTATGGGACGGTAGCGCCTGGGTATGTGCTGTTAATGCCGACACGGACACTCTGGCGAGCCTGCTTTGTGCGGCCGGAGAG
>CAUZEG010000245.1:0-4418 GCA_963578775.1 Myxococcales bacterium | reverse complement strand
CCCCCCTTACGGTCATCATGGGCTATAGCAAGATCTTGGGGCAGGAAGCCCAGGCGCAGGGGTTGAACACCATCGTAGAAAACTGCGAGAAGATCACCCAGGAGACCCGCCGTCTGGTGGCGGTGGCTGCGGTTCCACTGTTCCGCCGTTTTCAATCGACCGGAGAGTTGCAGGTGTCCCAGCTTGCCCAGCTCGGCATGGGCCCACCCATGGAGCGAAAGACCCTGTCACGGATACCGACGGACCGGATAGATAAGCGTTTCGTTCTTTTGGCGATCAGTACTGTATCCCAACGGGAGGCACTTGATAGCTGGTTCAAGGATATGGCCTTTGTGGTCAGCACCGCGAATTCCGGCGATGAGGTCTTGAACCTATTGGAACTTGCCCGCTTCGAGTTGCTGGTGGTGGACGAGCAGATGCCGGATCTCCGTGTGGAGGAAGTGCTCCAACGCCTGCATGGGAGTGCGCGTACGAATATGGTGCCGGTGATCGTGGTGCAGGCCGAGGATGATACGGAAGTCGCGAAACGGTACCTGGGATTTGGAGCCCGCGCGGTATTGAACGCGCCCATCAAAGGGAAGGAATTGGAGACGGCGCTTCGGGAGATCTGGCCCCCACGTCCTGGGGGTGAATAGGCCATGCCGACGCGGCGCAAATTTCTGCAGGGCCTGGGTACACTCGCGCTATCCACATCCATCGCTTGTTCCAAACGAGCACCCAAATCGAAGCCTATGAACGAGAGCCCGAAAGACAAGCCGATTCCGTCCGAGCGTCTGCCCTGTGGCTTTGTGGGGCATGGAGCACCGACTCTGGCCACCACGCCGGAGAAGGGCCAGGATCTGTCACGATGGACCGGGGCCATGAAGAAACCAGCTTCGATTCTGGTGGTATCGGCCCATTGGCAGAAACAGCCTGTGAGTATTGGAGCGACCCGGACACTTCCACTGATCTACGACTTCTACGGCTTCGAAAAGGAGCTCTATCAGCTCCAATATCCGGCCCCGGGCGCCCCTGTATTGGCCGAGAGCCTGAAGGCGCGCCTGGCCAATCGGATGCCCGTAATAGAGGAACCGGATAGAGGCCTGGACCATGGTGCCTGGGTGCCCCTTATGTGGATGTATCCAAAGGCCGATGTCCCGGTGTTACCCCTGTCCCTGCCGACCCAGAACCCGGCCGAGCTATTTGAGTTGGGGCGGATCCTGGCTCCCCTCCGCGACGAGGGGGTCTTTATCCTCGGCAGCGGGAATCTGACCCATAATCTCCGCCGGATTGATATGGCTGGATCGGGAACCACACCGGCCTGGGCGACGGAGTTCGATGATTGGATCCGTCAGGTCCTGGAGAGCCGTGATTACGACGCCCTGTTGGATTATGAACAGAAAGCCCCGGCCGTGGATCTGGCTCACCCCAGCCGAGAACACTTTGTGCCCATCATCCTGACGGCCGGCGCGGCCAGTGTATCGGGCGATGCGGTTGGCTTCCCGGTGCAAGGCTTCGAGTTCTTGAGCATCTCCCGTCGCTGTGTCCAGTTCGGCTGAGGTGGAGCAATGACAGAAACGTTGGAAGGGGGTTGTCATTGTGGTGCCGTTCGGTACCGGGTGCAGGTCCGGTCTTTTGAGGCTCTGGAATGCAACTGCTCCGTCTGCAGCAAGAAGGGTCTCCTGCATCTGATTGTCGACCGTGAGGACTTCGAGCTATTAAAGGGGGACGAGGACCTGAGCCACTACCGATTCCTCTCCGGGGTGGCCGATCATATGTTCTGTCGGATCTGTGGCGTGCAGTCTTTCTACATTCCCCGTTCCCATCCGGATCAGATCGACGTCAACATTCGCTGCCTCGACGGCGACGTCGTGGAACGCTTCACCGTCACCGCCTTCGATGGCCGCAACTGGGAAGAGCATATCGGCGAGATCCGCGACCCCTGAGCTATTCCATCGCCGCGCATTTGAAGTCGGGATAGCCGTTCTTTGCGGCCTCCTCCTTCAGATAAATTACCCGGGAATCGGGAGACATAGAACCCAGACGCTGCATGATTTTCTTCGTCTCCGGTTGCCATTCCCGGCCGGCCAGGGCGGACATATCACCACTCGCGAACACCTTGCAGACGAAATTCATATCCGCCTTGAAGGCCCGGTTCGGGTCGTCCGCCGACGTGGATTTACTGCAGGATAGAACGCCGAAGATCAAACAGCAGAAGAGAAGTACGACAAATCGGAATCCAGGTTTCATTCTTGCTACCCTCCGGGGCGTTTGTGCAGAGGCTTAATGACAGGCGATGGAAAAAGGAATCGCCCCGGAGGCGAGATTGTTCCCACCCTCGGGTAGCCAGGGAGTCATGCTCAGGTCATCTTCGTAATTATAGAAGTGCATAAGACCGGGATCGCCGGGGCTGGTGAAGTTATAGGACGATCCCACGACCACATTATGACTGGTGTCTACGCACCCGGCCCCACGCCCCAGCTCGGTGACCTCGTAGCCCACCAGGTTGTTATTGTCGTAGCTTCGGTACCAACAGCCGAAGCCGGCAAATTCCATGCAGCCGGGGCCCACGTCCAGGTCGAAGGTCATGGGAACGACCAGAGTGCTCGAGAATTCCGAATTATAGGCACCCGTAACGAAGAAGACGTTCCCGGTCTCCGGATCGACTATCGGGTTATGGGCGTCGAGCAGGTTGGGCCGCTCCTGGGTGGGAATGTCTACATCGAAGAAGTCGGCCACCACAGTGAAGTCGCTATGATCGGCGATGCTGGCATAGGAGTGGCCCGGTGGGGGTAGCTCTACCGGATAGGACAGGGCGATCAACTCGCTCAGATTGCCGTGGCCACGGGCCGCGTAGAAGCGGGCTCGTTCGGCGTCAACGGATGTAGTGCGTATCTTGAACTGGGCGGTGCTGGTCTGGGGATACAGAGCGGTCAGACTGATGGGGCCGTTGGGCAGGGGGATGGGTGTGCCACTGCTCACATCGTAGATATGCAATTCAAAGCTGTTGAGATCCACCACGAACATGAGTTGGCGCAGGGTATCGAAGATGGGGCGTAGTCCAAGGGGGATCTCGAACGGCGATCCGGCGATCTCGGCCAGTGTGGCGGGATTGGTCGTGTCATAGACATGTAAGATCAGATGATCAAGGGCCTCCCCCTGGGGCAAATTGGGGACCGCCGTTAGATAGAGCCGTTGGGTGGAGGAATCGGCAGACACAAATAACGGAGGATGATCGTAGGACATAGTCGTAATTACGCTGGGCAGGTCGAAGGGGCCACCGGGCGATTCCGGTCGATCCAGCTGGTAGATCTTCACCTTCTTGATCATGTCATGGACCAGAAAGAGCAGATTATGTTCGGCATCCAGAGCCATATCGTAGGCGAAGTGATCTACGGTGATGGACGAGACCAGCTCGGGGCTTGCCGTGTCCACCCGGTATACGTTCAGATTCTTACTGGCGAAGTGGGCCGCGTATACGATTCCACTTTGGCCGTTGGCGCCGGCCGGTGGGGTGGTATCTTCCGAGCCCGTATCGGTGCCCGTTCCCGGATCATTATTCCCGCCTGGATCCGTAGTGCCACCGGTATCTGTGGGGCTTCCCGGATCGGTGGGGTTCCCGGTATCGTTGGGGTTTCCGGGATCGGTGCCCGTGCTCGTGTCGGTGCCCGTGCTGGTATCGGAGGGAGTCCCTTCGTCGGCGGGGGTGTCCGTATCGTTGGGTAGGATTTGACCGGCGTCCTGATCCGCTCCATCGGCGGGCGGAGCGGTCGAGTCTTCGGTGGTCACGCTATCGCCGGCGCCGATCGGATCGCCGGTGTCGTTGGCGATATCTCCGCCACTTCCACAACCAAGAAAACCCACAATCGCCAGGCAAAACAGGACACGTCGCATCAATTCTCCTCCGAATGAGCCGGTCTGTGCAAGCTAGGGAGCGCGACGCGACCTGTCAAGGAAGGGGCACGACCAGGCTGTGCTGTGTGGCTGCGAAGTTCATGCTCGATCGGGGTGATCTTAGTTTCTCCGCGATTTTTACATCGCCGCCAATCGGCGCTCCGAATTGTATCCAGGCAGAGAAACGTTTTACTGGCTGAGCTCTCAATTGATGTCTTCTCGACGGCGCGTGGAAAAGAGCTTTACCAGCGCTACTTTCGCGTCGCCTTCCATAATTCTTGAAGTGGCACTTTGAAGAATAGACGCCCTATGGTGCTCAATGGCTTTTATATAATGTGAAACTTTGATCTTTTCTGTTCCGTCCCCTGTAAGGAATTTCACTAATGAGGCTGTATCCTTATGGATATTGGACTCGTCGATCCCTATTTCCAGGGCTTTCCTTATCACCCTCTTTTCCCCCACACCTTCGACCACTTGATCAAAGGTAATCCCCAGAAATTCCCGTTCCGAATAATAAATACCCTTTTCTCTAAGCAATCGGCACG
>CAUZEG010000244.1:0-4455 GCA_963578775.1 Myxococcales bacterium | reverse complement strand
GCAAGTACGAAAGTGCCGCGCGATAATCCCTTCATAAAACCTCCAACCAATTCCCAGATCCTAGCAGATGCGAGGGAAATTGGAATCCGGACATTCGTCATACATTGCGATCCCGGGGGTCAGACACTCTCAACGAATTCCGATGGTAAACCGTCGATCAGCACTGCAGGACGGTGAGTAGCTCGGGTTGGAGGTGCTCACACAACTGTCCTGCTGGGAATGACTGAAGTTGTTATAGGCCGGTGCATCGATCCCCTCCAGGCAGATCTGGCCACGCACCCCACCAAAATCCCAATTATTATTGCCACACATGGCGTGCCAATCCACATAGCCATACCAGGCGGTGACGCTCACCTTCTCACCCGTCATCAAACGGGCCAGGGTCTCAGTCGTTTCACTGTTGTACAGCATCGGCGCCTGCGTTCGCCATTTCTCTACCATGTCCATTACCGCCCATTTGCCATCCAGGATCTGGTTTGCCGCATTCCGGTGGGCCAGGATCACTTCGGTCGCATCGGCCAACAGGGTCGCTGGAGACGCCGTATACCCGGCTGCATCGATGTCCTGGTAGTTGGAGGTCGTGGGCAGAAACACCATCGTCCAGCCGCCACCGTCCGTGGTCATATCGCAATACACATCGACGGCCGCTTCCGGTCCCGCCCCATCAAAGTCGATGGTGTAGGTGCCATCGCCCGTCGACAAGCCATTGTCCAGAACAGCCAGGCATGAAGTCCCCACACAGTTTCCATCAATACAATCACCATTCGCACATTTGATGCCCGTGCCCGTACAGGCGTGATCGCAAGCGTCTACAATGGTCTCACCACAATCCGTTTCGAAGGCCGTCGCGCAGCTGGTCGGATTCGGACCGGTCCCCACGGAACCGCAATCGTTGCCACAGTTGTCGAAGACGGGGCCACCACAGGCTACGGCCGTGGTAACGCATTGGGATACATTCAGTCCCGTGCCGAAAATCCCGCAGGTATCTCCGCAATCGTTGGTTACCAATTCATCACATATGACTGTGGCCGCCGCCGGACAGGTCTCGACGCAGGTTCGAATGCGCTTATAGGTCGTGCCGGTGCAGACATGCATCCAATCGGTCTCCACGTCGTAATACATAAGACCCACAATCTCGGCCGTGCACGGCGGTCGGGTGGCCACCGTACTGGTCTCCAGGACCGAGGGCGGAGCGCATAGCCACTGGCTGCCATCCCAACGGATCACTTCTCCTTCGGCGCAGGCAATCCCTGCTAAGGCGTCGTTGTCCCCGTCGGCCAGATCGGCGGGCAGGCCATCTTTGGCAACGGGCGCCAGGCTATTGTCGAGGGCCGTGATATTGGCCTGGGTTGCATCCACCGCCGTTTGCAGGGCAAAGCCATTCACCTCTACGAAGGCGACCACCTCGGCTTCACTGAGCTGGGTGTCGATATCGTCGGAGCAGGTCCAGCCGAGACCGTCCCATTTGGCCACCTCACCGGCCGCACAGAGCAGGCTCGAGAGGGCGTCGTCATCGCCATCGGCCAGATCAGCGGGGACGCCACTCAAATCCGTGAAGTCGCCCGAAAAGTGGGGGCCTGCAGTGTAGCCCAGGGCGGCTAGGACATCGTCCAGGTCGCTCTCGCTGAGCAGATCACCGGGATTATCGGACTGGACAAAGTTCTCGACCGGAAGACCGCCCAGGGTCTGGGCATCGCCGGCGTTATCGGCGGTGGCGGCCCGTAGAGCGAAGGGTGCGGCGACCAGGCGTTGGCGTGGGAACATCTCGCCTTGTTGCCATACTTCGATGCCCAGCCAACGTTCGCCGCTGATCACATCGTCCGTCAGGGGAGCGCCCTCCCCCAGCAGCACATGAAAGATCCCTTGTTTCACCGAAATCGTGTCGTGGACCTCGATCCACAGAGGATCGCCCCCGGCCACCGTCTCGTACAAACGGAAGGTCATCACCATCGGTGTGGGACAGGACTCGAGAGTGCAGTGAAAGGGAGTCCCAACACTGTCGGTGAGATAGCCCTGGTAATGGATCGTATCGGGCACCGCCGCCTGCGCGGCCGACCAGCCAAAACCCAATAGCACAAGCCCCAACAACCACTTCATCGCCACCACCTCAGTCCAGAACCGCGACTATTCTACGTCCTTTACCAGACCATGGCGAGGGCCGGTTCTGGGGCCTGCTTGCCGATTCATCCTATGCAGTTCATTATATCCGAGGTCGATAGCGCCAACTACATCCATCGGGGGCACAAATGTTTCGCGCACTTGTTTTAGGCTTCTTTCTCGCATCGAGTCTGGGCACGGTTTCCGTAGCCAACAGCGAACTGAAAGTAAAGATCGTAATGGACCCAAATAAACCGTCCGGCAAGGCCTGGGACGCGGGGGGGGGCAAACCGGATCCTTATATTAAAGTGGATGGTAAGAGTTACCGGAGTAGCCGCTGCAAAAATACATTCAATTGCACCATCAAAATCACCGAGACCGATTCTTCTATGACCATTGAAGTTTGGGACGCAGACATGACAAGGATTGGCGATGATTCAGCAGGTCAAACCGTTTGTGGGCTCGCTGCAGGTCAATGCAAGACAGGACAGGGCGCGCTCGTGTACATAGTTCGGTAGATCTCCGTTCATACCCCCCATCGCCACCGTTCACCGGCTGGGGTATACTCCCACCGGGCGTATAGATTTACGGCGGCTGTCCTGCTGTAAAAACATGCGACTATAAAATAACGGTATCGCTCAATAGGAGTTAACGATGTATCGGCTCTCATATGCCATTTGTCTCTTTTTGGTTTGCTCCATCTCACAGAACTCCTGGGCAGCCGAGCCACAGTGGGTCGGAAAGAGTCTATGCCCAAATGGCACGGAGTACGTACGAAAGCAATTGGGGCCGGACGAGCAGATTACTGCTGCCGAAATGTGTATACGCAACGGAAAGAAGCACGGCCCGTACATCGACTACTGGGCGAACGGCTTCAAGCACCGGAAGACGTCGTTTGTTAATGATGTGGAAGGGGAAACCATAACCATCTACTCGGACGAGACAGGAAAGCGGTGGCGCCAAATCACAACTCGGAAAAATGGAGAACGGTTTCAGTCGGTCTGGAATGGCAATGGCCAACTTGTTCGGCAGATGGAATACCGATGGGGCAGGCCATGTGGTGCGTATCGCCTTTGGTCCCCTAATGGTGAGCCACGTAAGGCGACGTCACGCGAATTGCCGCGCCTCTGTCAACCTGTGGCCACGGGAGCGGATTGTGCGCCCTGCGAATCGGGAAGTTTCACGAGCTACGACGGAAACGGGCGACGTACCGCGTCCGGCTCAGTGAAGAACGGCCGGTTGCATGGTACGTGGACGTATTGGTCCTATCAAGGACAGGTGTGGTGGGCAGGCGCGTTCAGCAACGGAAAACCCTGCGGTCACTGGAAACACTGGGATCCGAACGGTGAGCCCATTTCCTGCGTTCGGGGCTGGCATGGTTCGCCAATCAAGCACGACGCCTACCCACCACCAACCGAGGACCCCGAGGTGAAGTGGTTAGCTGATGGATGTCTTCTCCCAGCCTGCGATTAACCCACGGCCAGCCATAAACTTCGGGGCTGTGTACGGGCCGGTTCTGGGTCAGGGCTCGTAGCAGACGTCATCCGAGGTCTTCGGCTTTTCATCCTTACCGTCAGAGCACAGACTCCAGGACCGACCGTTCACCGTATACCGAATAGGCCGGCCCCAGGGATCGATAAGATCCTCTTTCTGTAGGCCGATATCTGCTGGTTTCAGAGTGTCGGGATACTTCCCATAGGTTGAATACCAGACCTCCAATTTCATTCGGATCACTCCCATCTGCGACTTTGCATCCGATTCGTGCATTCCCTCTACGATCCGATTGAAATTCTTCTTGCCGATGGCATTCATATTGGGTCCCGCGCGGGTATACTCCCAGGTCTTGTTCCCGTCCCGGGGGCTTCGCAGCCAGAGTTTTTTGCCGCTCCGCTGCACAAACATATGCGTCTCTTTGTTCTCGCCAGGTGGGTGAAACGCCAACTCCATCTCGCCGGGCTTCTCGTCTACAACGAGGTAGGGAACCGGTCCCCGTTGCGAAGCGGGCGCCTCCACCGTAGCGCTCTTGAAGCATAGGACCGGAGGCCGATCTTTCGTCCAATTAATCTCGTTGGCCGACGCGCCCGTGGTCCAGCACCCGATGATATCCACCGAACGCTTCGGCTGGCTCTTGCATGCCCATAGCATAGCCACAACGACCAACAGACCGAACCACCACTTCATCCGCTCAACCTCGCCCTACCGAAGAACCGCATTTTACGTCCTCCACCAGAACTTGGCGAGCGGTGCCCCTCACGCGCATGACGCGCGGATGCGTTCTATCTGAACGAAGAGAAGATAGAACGGATCTATATAGGCGACAGGGTTTTCCTGATGTAGCTGACAGGCCATTGATTGAGG
>CAUZEG010000243.1:0-4468 GCA_963578775.1 Myxococcales bacterium | reverse complement strand
CGAACGCTCGACATCCCTGCCTTTCTCAGAAATGTCGGGTTCTGGGAAGAGAACATATGCGTGCGCTGCAGCCGTCGGGCCAGGAGGGTGACCGACCATCAGCCACAGCAGACCAGCCAAGAAAAGGCCCCAATGCGGTTCTGGAGGATGATCATCGGTGCAATGGTGGCGCTGGGCCATGGACGGTTCTCGGTCGGACATCAAATGGGAAATCTGCGTTAATTGAAGTTTTTTGAGAACAAGATGATCCCATCATATTCTGATGACCATGCCGTGCTCAAAATCGTTGCCCGGTTCTATCTTCTTTGACATGCAGGCCGGTAAAACTGAATTGACTTGACACCGAATGACGAGTCGATACACTTCCCCCCCGTTACGAACGCGGAACAACTTCTACTATAACGGTGGTTCTGTCCCATGTTACAAACACGCAGTGGCGCAATTACATTGAAGGGTACACCGACCGATCTGGCGGGCCCTGAATTGACTGTTGGTGATGCAGCTCCTGACTTCCTGCTCCAGAACAGTGACCTTGCAGACGTTTCACTCGAATCATTTGCCGGAAAAAACCGGATCATTGCAACGCTGCCTTCGCTCGATACGCCGGTGTGCCACGAAGAAGCGAAGAAGTTCAATGATCAAGCCAAGAGCCTGACGAATGTTGAAATCCTGGTCGTCAGTGCTGACTTGCCGTTTGCACAGAAACGCTGGTGCGGGGCCGAGGGCGTGGCGAACATCACCACGCTGAGCGCCCATCGCTCTACAAAGTTCGGTGAAGATTACGGCGTCTTGATTTCTGGTGGGCCCTTGGACCGCTGTCTGGCCCGTGCCATTTTTGTTCTGGACGCGGAAGGTAGATTGCTGCACGTTGAGTATGTCAAGGAGATTACAGAGTTCCCCAACAGCGATGCGGCGGTCGCTGCGGTGAAGGTGTAGTCCCGCGTCGCAGCACATGTGGTGCCGGTCACCGGATGCCATCGCGCCGCTCGGGGGTTCGTGCGTTACGAATCACATTCAGTTCCAAGACGGCCTCGCTGGTTCTAATAGTTGAGCGTGATAGCCATGCTTAAAGTTAGGGCGTTCCGCACCGACCTTGGCTTGCAGTACTGTTCTCGGGCAGGAAGTTGTGGAGCTTGAGTGGGACCAGTTGCATGACCACAGGACTCTGGTGCTGCAATTTACATCCCTTGCGAATCATATTACCGTGTCTGCCGATCTTGTATCACTGAGTCGGGCCGCCAGGCAAGATTGAAATTCTGCTGATTGCGGATGAGGACGATAGGATAGCCGCCATGTACGGCGTGATCGGTTCAGGCGGACGCACCTTGTGGGGTCATGTCATCGTTGATCCGGGTGGAGAGGTTTGATTGATGGCGATGACTTCGTTTCCGACCGGCCTGAAAGTCGACGAGCTGATGCGCTGCGTGGCCGCCATCGGGAAGTATTCGTCTCTGCTGGCGTCTTGACTAAAATCACCGTCGAGGGCAAAGTGCCTACGATGACCAGAACCCGGCTGCATTTGCGGCCAACTGTGTTCTGCAGGACTCCACTACGCTCCGTCCTGCAAAACACAGCCCCGCCATGGAACCTGGATTCTTTCATTCGGAGTGGTCCAACATTGGGGGCAGGTCAATCCGTGTTAAATGGTTGGAAATTGTTTCAGTAAACGATTGGAGAGAAGATGACGACCGAAAGTAAGTGCCCAGTATTGGGCGGATCTCACAGGCACACGGCGGTTGGGGCCACGGCGAACCAACACTGGTGGCCAAATCAGTTGAACCTGAAGATTCTCCACCAGAACTCTCCCCTGTCAGATCCAATGGGCAAGGAGTTCAACTACGCCGAGGAGTTCAAGGCACTCGACCTAGATGCCCTAAAGAAGGACATCGAAGCGGTGATGATAACGTCGCAGGACTGGTGGCCGGCCGACTACGGCCACTATGGGCCGCTCTTCATTCGGATGGCGTGGCACGGCGCAGGCACGTACCGCATCGGTGATGGCCGCGGCGGCGCAAGCTCCGGCACACTCCGCTTTGCGCCCCTCAACAGTTGGCCCGACAATGTGAGCCTCGACAAGGCGCGCCGGTTGCTCTGGCCGATCAAGCAGAAGTACGGTCGGAAAATCTCGTGGGCCGACCTGATGGTCTTCACCGGGAACTGTGCCCTGGAGTCGATGGGATTCAAGACACTCGGGTTCGCTGGCGGGCGCGAGGACGTCTGGGAGCCCGAAGAAGACATCTACTGGGGGCCGGAGACCACGTGGCTTGGGGACGAGCGCTACACCGGCGACAGGGATCTTGAGAAGCCTCTCGGCGCCGTTCAAATGGGCTTGATATACGTGAATCCGCAGGGGCCGAACGGTAATCCGGATCCGCTCGCTGCAGCTAGGGACATTCGAGAGACGTTCGTCCGCATGGCGATGAACGACGAGGAGACGGTTGCGCTCATTGCCGGCGGACACACGTTCGGTAAAACCCATGGTGCTGCCGATGCGGACCAGTACGTCGGTCCCGAACCCGAGGGTGCCAGCCTCGAGGAGCAAGGCCTCGGCTGGAAGAACACTTTTGGCAGCGGCAAAGCCGGCGACACGATCACCAGCGGGTTGGAGGGTGCCTGGACCACCGCGCCGGCGAAGTGGGACAACAACTTCTTCGACAATCTGTTCAACTACGAGTGGGAGCTGGTGAAAGGCCCTGGCGGTGCGTGGCAGTGGACCCCCAAAGATGCATCTGCGCAGGGCACCGTGCCGGATGCTCACGATCCCTCGAAGAAGCACGCCCCCATGATGCTGACGACGGACCTGTCACTGAAGGTGGATCCGATCTATGCGCCGATTTCAAAACGCTTCCACGAGAACCCGGAGCAGTTCGCAGACGCCTTCGCCAAGGCGTGGTACAAGCTGACGCACCGCGACATGGGGCCGCGCTCGCGGTGCCTCGGCTCGTTGGTTCCTGCGGAGCCGCAGTTGTGGCAAGACCCCGTCCCCGATGTCAGTCATGAATTGATCGGTGAGCAAGCCATCGCGGACCTCAAGGGCAAGATACTCGCATCAGGACTGTCCATTTCCCAACTGGTTTCGACCGCATGGGCGTCGGCGGCAACGTTCCGCGGCACCGACAAGCGGGGTGGGGCGAACGGAGCGCGCATTCGCCTCGCGCCGCAGAAGGACTGGGAAGTCAACAATCCGGTCGAACTGGGGAAGGTGCTCAAGACCCTGGAGCAGATTCAGAATGACTTCAACAGCTCGCAGTCCGACGGCAAGATGGTCTCGCTCGCTGACGTGATTGTTCTGGGCGGGTGCGCGGCCGTCGAGGAAGCTGCGAAGAAGGCTGGGCACGACGTGCAGGTTCCCTTCTCGCCGGGGCGCACGGACGCGTTGCAGGAGCAAACCGACGTGGACTCATTTGCCGTGCTCGAACCGACTGCAGACGGGTTCCGCAACTACCTCCGAAACGGACACAAGCGACCAGCGGAGGAGTTGCTGGTGGATCGGGCGCAGATGCTGACGCTGACCGCTCCTGAGATGACGGCGCTCGTCGGCGGCATGCGCGTCTTGAATGCCAACGTCGGGCAGTCCGAACTTGGCGTCTTCACCAAGCGACCTGAGATGCTGACCAACGATTTCTTTGTGAACCTGCTCGGCATGAAAACGGAGTGGCAGAAGTCCTCCAAATGCGAGCACGTGTTCGAGGGGCGCGACCGCGGGACGGGCGAGCTCAAGTGGACCGGCACCGCCGTCGACCTCGTCTTCGGTTCGAACTCCCAACTCCGAGCCATTGCGGAAGTCTATGCATGTGACGACTCGCAGCAGGCGTTTGTGCGTGACTTTGTGGCTGCGTGGGACAAGGTGATGAATCTTGATCGCTTCGACCTTGGTCCATGTCTGCGAAATGGATCATAGGGCCCTTGCGCTCCCACATCCTGCATCAGTTGCGTAACCGCCGGGTTGTTTTGGGGTTATGAGATTGGGCCTGAGGTCCATGGTGTTTCGTATGTGGTCGCAACGGATCATTCAATCCGCCGTTGCCATCCGTTGTGCGTTCGCCGCTGCTCATTTGATCCGTCGCTCGTGGTAGCATGTGTGTTTGTTGTGAGGATGCAGGCTGTTCACAAGGAGCATGGTGGAAATGATCAATGACACGCAGGTGGCGAGATACGACCGCGAGGGCATCGTATTTCCGATCCGCGTTTTGGGTGAAACCGAGGTTGCGGGTTATCTGTCGAACGCCGACGAGTTGCAGGCGCGGATGGGTGACAAGTCCGTGCCGACGGACACTGCTACGGTGCACATGCACCTGCCCTGGGCGTATGAACTGGTAACGCATACGGGGATGCTCGACGCCGTCGAGAGGGTCATCGGGCCGAACATTGTTGTCTGGAGCTGCTCGCTGTTCGCCAAGCGCGCCCACAATCCGTCGTGGGTGTCGTGGCATCAGGACGGCACGTACTGGAATCTTGAATCGGATCG
>CAUZEG010000242.1:0-4563 GCA_963578775.1 Myxococcales bacterium | reverse complement strand
ACATTCCGACATTGACTCCAATGTACCGATCCTTCAGGGGATCGATGTGATTGGGTCCTCAACTCCATAGATGTGGGAGAGTTAATGCTTTTCATCGATGGGATTGGACGGAAGTCTATGAGGTTTTGTGCAGGGCTGACTCTGGTTTTGATGGTCTTGGCTCTGGGCTGTGGCGATGGTACCGAATCGCCGGATGTGGGTTCTGTGGACACGGGTACCGATACCGGAACCCTGGATCTTCCGATCGATACCGCACCACCGACCGATCCAGGAGTTGTAGACCAAGGCGGTGGAGACGACACAACAGACGCCGGGTCGACCTACCTCCCAGCCGATTTCAACCAACCCTGCGAGAACACCTCCGATTGTGACACCGGGTTTTGTGTGGAAGGTAGCGCCGGTAAGGTGTGTACGACCGCTTGTGTGGATGAATGTCCGAAAGGATGGACCTGCCAGGAGGTAAACAGTTTCGGATCGGACGGAGTGTATCTATGCATGCCTGTTCTGGTTCCGTTATGCCAAGCCTGTGAGTCCGACGACGACTGCGGAAGCTCCGCTGTAGCGGCGTGTATGGATGTCCCCCTGGAGGGCCAGTTCTGCCTTCGTTTTTGTGCGTCGGATTTCCCCTGCCCAGACGGCTATGTCTGTGAGGTTGTAGAGGGTTCAGAGGCCTTTTGTGCACCGGTGACGGCCTCGTGCATCTGTACGACGGACCTGCTGGATACCACCCGTCCCTGTGACCGGGAAAATGATGTCGGGATTTGTTCCGGACTGGAGACCTGTTCCGGTACCGGTGGCTGGTCCGATTGTGACGCCCTCGAGCCCATCGTGGAGATCTGCGATGAATTGGACAATAATTGCGATGGAGCCATCGATGAACCCGGCGCAACGGGTTGCGAGTTGTATTATAAGGACCATGACTCCGACGGAGTGGGCAGCGAAACCCATTCGAAATGCCTCTGTGCGCCCAATACGGATTATCCGACCCAGTCGACTGGCGACTGTAACGATCTCAACCCATCCGTAGGTCCCGGGCAGCTGGAGTTCTGCAATGGGATGGACGACGACTGCGATATGATCGTCGACAGTGAAAACAGCCTCGGCTGCGTACAGTATTATCGTGACCAGGATGGTGATGGTTGGGGCAAGACCGTGGATACCAAATGCCTATGCAGCCCCGTTGGGCTGTATTCAGCGACGGCGTTCGGGGATTGTGATGACGAATCAGGCCAGACCTATCCCGGAAGTATGGAGATTTGTAATGGTCTCGATGACAACTGCAATGGCATGCCCGATGAAGGACTTGGTGGGAACTCTTGCACGACCACCAATGCCCTGGGGGAATGCCAGGGCCAGCAGGTATGTCAGGGTATTCTGGGCCTTGTATGTAATGCGACCTTTGCCGAATTGGAGAGCTGTGACTCGTTCGATAACGACTGTAATGGCGTGGTCGATGATCCGGGTTCTACAGGCTGCACCGTATTTTACGAGGACCGGGATTCCGATGGTTACGGAAATTTGATGGTACCGCTCTGTCTTTGTGCTCCCACCGGTGATTTCACAACCGACGTCCCTGGGGACTGCAACGATCTGAACCAGCAGATCGTTCCCAATATGCCTGAACTCTGTAATGGAATTGATGACAACTGTGACGCTATTGTTGACGAAGAGGGCAGTCTGGGCTGCACGGTCTATTACCGCGACGGGGATGGAGATGGATGGGGCCTGACCGGAGATTCGCGCTGTCTTTGTCATCCCGAGGGCGAATACCAGGCCAACGCCAAGGGGGACTGCGACGACAGTTCAAACCAGATCTTCCCCGGAGCTGCGGAGCTCTGCAACGATATTGATGACAACTGCAACGACAATGTGGATGAGTCTGGGGCCTCAGGCTGTCAGCCGTATCTACTCGATTTTGATCAGGATGGTTATGGGGTGACCGGGCTGACCATCTGTCTATGCAATCCCGTTGGTGATTGGACAGCCGTACAAGGCGATGATTGTGACGATGAGCAGGTTGAAGTGCACCCCGAGGCCGACGAATTCTGTGACAACATCGATAACAACTGCAACGGCGGTATCGATGAAGGCTGCGATAAGGACGGGGATGCCTATTGCGACGCCAATCGAGTCACCATCGCGAACCCGGAGTCCTGCCCCATGGGCGGTGGGGACTGTGATGACTTCAGTGTTGGCGTGCATCCGGATGCAGATGAGAATTGCGATTCTGTCGATAACGATTGTGATGGGGAGATCGACGAACAGGTTACGTCTCCGTGCGGAGGATGCTCATCCCTATGTGGATTTATCGCGGGCGAGGGATCACCGGTTGGATATACGGGTCCGATAGAGAATCTGAGCGTGAATGGTGATGGAGCATTGGTCATCAACGAGGGGCCGTCGGAGGGCACCTATAGCCATGTGTTTGAAGGCTGGGAGGTCTTGCCCACCCAGTGGATTTCGGCGGGTATGGATGTGGATGTTGAGCCGGGCACGGAGACCTATCTGAGGGTCCGTGCCGCAGATTCCCTCGCCGAATTGGCCGGGGGTGGGGTAACCCCATGGTTTGGACCTTTCCCACCTGCGTTATTGCCTGTGAACCTGGCGGATTGGAGCATGATCGGCCGGTTTGTTCAGCTCGACGTGCGGCTCGTAGGCCCGAACTCTTCGACTACCCCGGTTGTTCACACCATCAATGTCGTGGCCAAAACAGCCGAATAATTGTCCCAGCTCGGCGGTGGATTAACCGGGCTAACCCGGATAGGCTACCGGCATGCGGATTGCTCTTATTACCTGTTCCGAGCTTCCCGGCTGGGAGATAGATGACCAACCCCTACACGAGGCGTTACGGCGTCGAGGGGTGGAGATTGTTGAGCCCATCTGGGATGACCCCACGGTCGATTGGTCCTCCTTCGATGCGGGCCTTATTCGGACCACATGGGACTATACCGGCAAATGCGAAGCCTTTGTTGCCTGGGCCGAAGCGACAACTGCCCAGACCCGGCTCTTTAATCCGGCGCATGTGATTCGCTGGAACACCCATAAGGGCTATCTCAGGGACCTCTCCGAACAGGGCGTTCGTATTGCTCCGACGGTCTGGCTTCAGCGCGGACAATCGGTCGACATCGAGCGGCTTATGGCCGAGCAGGGTTGGACCCGTGGATTCCTGAAACCGATGATCGGGGCCACGGCGCAGGATACCCTGCGCTTTAGCTGCAATGAGGATGGCCTTGCTGTGGCCCAGACGCATCTCGATCGTTCTCTGGCGACATCGGGCTTTATGGTGCAGCCCTATCTGGCGAGTGTAGAGACTACGGGTGAATTGACGGCGCTATTTTTCGACGGTGAGTTAAGCCATACGGTGCAGAAGATCCCCGTAGCCGGAGATTATAGGGTGCAGGATGATTTTGGAGCTTGGGATGGACCCGTCGAGTTCTCGGACGACCAGCTTCTCTGTGCCACGAATGCCGTAAAGACGGCAGAAAAGGTTCTCGGCCTCGAAGAGCCTCTTCTCTACGCCCGGGTGGATTTTCTGGTCGATGAGCAGGGCCGACTTTGTCTGAATGAATTGGAATTGGTCGAGCCGTCTCTGTTCTTACGTCACCATGCCGGTGCTGGGGATATACTCGCAGAGGCGCTAATACGGCGTCTATGATGCCGGGATCAGCGGTCGTTGGTTCCGAAGGTTCCACAATACGAGGCCAGACTATTGTCGATCTCGGTGTCGGTGAGGACGTTGAACTCCTGCGGGCAGGGTTCGTCCGCGCTCCATTCTACCCAGGCGTGGGATAAGCCCATCGCTGCCGCATGGTCGGAGAAAACCGTATAGTCCCCATCGACCATTTTGAAGACGAAGGGTTCCCGGCACATTTCCGTCTCGGCATCGTATGTATAGGACTGGTTCAGGTCCATGATTATGTTGTACATCGACGTTGTTGAGGAGTTCCAACAGCAAGTTCGCGACACCTGGTATTCAAGTTCTGCGAAGACATAATCTTCGAGATTTCGATACATTTGATCGATTTCATATGGGGTCCAGCCGAATTCTTCTTCCCCCAGCTCGTATAGCTCGTCAAAGGCAGCCTCACGATTAATGCGGGCCGAACAACTGGCCGGGTATTGACGCAAATGCTGGCGACTGGATTCGATTTGCTGCTGGAGGACTTCAATTTTCATCTCTGGCGTAAGGGTGCCGAGAATCTGTTTGAATACCTCAATGCGTTCCACCAGGGTCTCGGTGTCATAGCGTGAGATAAAGTTCAGGCTATCGCTATCCGGCACCACATTATGCCAGCGCCCATTCATAATCTTGGCGATGCGCCAACGTTTTAGTCCACCGCCCAGACTGGCATAGGACTGTCCTTTGCTGTTCTCACCCGGGCCTCCGGCGAAGATGGCAAGGAAGGAATGTTGGCTACTTCCGGCCGTTTCCCATTTGGGCTGTCGTCGCGGCATCGATCCGCTCACCAGCTCGGCTTCGATCTGTTCGGTGGTGGGGATCGGAGCGACATGTTTGACGACGAGGGTATGACCGATACCTCGCTTTTGCCAGCGCTCCAGGAG
>CAUZEG010000241.1:0-4636 GCA_963578775.1 Myxococcales bacterium | reverse complement strand
GGCTGGTGAGGGTCAAGACCTCGACTTGGGCCGCCTCGGCCAGATGGTCGTCCAACGTCTGGGTCAGGCCCCGGTACATCATTCCCTTGACCATACGGTTCGGTATGGGGGCCTTGCCGGCGATCTTGCAAGCCAGGTCCATAGTCGTCTCTTCAAGCTTATCGGCCGAGACCAGATGGGCCAGCACACCGCATTCCTTGGCTTCGTCGGCCTCAAGCCAGTCGCCAGTGTAGAGGAGTTCAAGAGCCTTGCTGATACCCATTGCCCGATTATAGAGCCAGGTGGACCCGGTATTGGAGACCAGACCCATCTGCAGAAAAGCGTTCATGAATCGGGAGTTCTCGCAGCCGACTCTGATGTCGCAGGCCAGCACCCAATCGAAACCGTCGCCAATGGCCAAGCCGTTAACCATGGCGATGGTCGGTATCTCCATGTTGTGCAGCTTGGAGGTCACTCCCTGGGGCATGGCGCGGATGAACTGGTAGGTCTCGTAAGACTCTTTATGCCCCAGCAGTTGGTCGCCGCCCCGGCTCTCGTCCTTGATGTCGGCGGAGGCGCAGAAGGCTCGCCCGGCCCCGGTGATAATGAACACCCTGATATTGGTGTCACCGGCGACATCTTCCAGGGCGTGGTTCAACTCGGCGAACATCTCTTCGTTCAGGGCGTTAAGCCGCTCTGGCCTGTTCAGTGTCAGGCGAGCGATGTGATCGGACTTGTCCAGAATGATGGTGTTGTAGGCCACGCTGGTTACCTCCAGGCCGTTCATTGAAATGCGAGGGCCGATTGCTGATTCTCTGTGTCGTGGTCATGGCATGTCAAGTTCCGCAACCTCGTGAACACCGAGGTCCGAATGCATCTTGACACTGCCGGTAGGCAATCACATACTGCCTCCTGGCTGAGACGGTTTCCCGAACCAGATAGGCTGGAGGCTTCACATGCAACGCGAAGTCCTTTTCTTCACCGAAATGGGTTACACAGCGTACCCGCAAGACCAAGCCAGAAAGCTCGGCTACAACAATCTGATGTTCCCCAACGAGTATTTCAGCCCTGAGAAGGCTCAGGAACTCTACTCGATGTATTTCGAGGAGCTTCAGTACTGCACCGAGTCGGGCTTCGATGGCGTGATGATCAACGAGCATCACAACAACCCGCTGTGCATGATGCCGTCGGTCAACGTTATCGGGTCTGTCCTCGCCCGGACGACCAAGAAGGGCAAGATTGCTTTCCTGGGCAACGTTCTACCAATTCACGAGAACCCGCTCCGGATCGCCGAAGAAGTCGCCATGATCGACATCCTCTCCGGAGGCCGGGTCATCTGCGGCTTCGTCCGGGGCATCGGCCAAGAAAGCATCGCCACCAACACTAACCCGATCTACAACCGGGAGCGGTTCGACGAGGCCCACGATGTCATCATCAAGGCTTGGACCAATCCGGGCCCGTTTCGGTACGAGGGCAAGCACTACCATTACCGGGTGGTGAACCCCTGGGTTATGCCTCTGCAAAAACCACACCCGCCCATCTGGATTCCGGGCGTGGCATCCACCGAATCAATCGTCTGGGCCGCCAAGCACAAGTACCCCTACGTGGCCCTGGCCCCGCCAATGGACCTGCTAAGGGGTATCTACGACCTCTATGACGAAACCGCCAAGGCCGACGGCTGGACGCCCACAGCGGAGCACCGTGCCTACGCCATCAGGGTCAATGTAGCCGACACCGACGAGAAGGCCTACGAAGAGGGCAAGAACTTCTACTGGCAACTAGGGACTTCTTTTGGGGTGACGCCGCCCCACTGGCAGGCCCCCCCGGGATACATCTCCCGATCCTCCGCCCAGGGAGCCAGGGAAGCAGCCAGGTCGGCAGCTTCCAATATCACTCCCGGCGGATCCAGCATGCCCTACGAAGAAGCCCAAGCGACCGCCCAGATCATAACCGGGAATCCTGACACGGTCATCGAGAAACTGAAGAAGGTCATCGACCTGATCGACCCTGGTTACGTAGTCCTGTGGGGCCGTGAAGGTCCCATGTCCCACGACGTAGCCATGCGCAGCATCGATCTAATGAGCCAAGAAGTTATACCTGCCATCAAGGAATACCAAGCCGTGGCGTAGGAGCTGGGTGAGCTTATACGATATCGGTTGACGTAGGTATAATCGCGCGACCATAATTCGTTTCGTCCTCCAGTTGGACCTAGGTCATCACGACTGTTTGCAAGATTTCTGAGGCTCCTGTCCGAGATAATAATGGCTATCGAATCACGCTCGAGTTTCAAACGATGGCAATAGACAACACATTGTCTCCTCACGGTGGCGAACTGATCGAAAAGATCGCCTCTCCGAAGGACGCGCCTCACCTTGCGGCCGGCCTAACCCGGATCGCTGTGCGGGACAGCATCGCACGAGAGGTAATCAACCTATGTTATGGGTTCTTCTCTCCGCTGGACGGGTTCATGGTTCGTTCGCAGGTGGATTCCGTCGTCAAAAACATGACCCTGACCAATGGACTGGTATGGAGTATCCCCATAGTATTCGACGTTTCCAGCCAAGCCATTGCGGAAGTTGGAGTGAAGCAGGGTGACTCTGTTCTGCTAACTTACCAAGACCAGGCGCTGGCCGTGCTAGACGTGGCTGAGATATTCTCCTACGACCAGGAGACCATGGCCCGGCATGTCTACGGGACAGCGGATCGAGACCATCCTGGCGTGATGCGGACCCTCGGCCTGGAAGACACGTTCCTTGGCGGTCCGGTGACTCTGGTCAACTCGCCGGTCATCAACCCGCCTTTTGACCCGTTTTGGAAAACTCCACGCGAATTGAGGAAGCGGTTCTCTGAGTTGGGTTGGAGCACGGCAGTGGCCCATCAAACCCGCAATGTTCCCCACGTGGGTCACGAATGGATGATGAAGGGAGCTTTGCTTTCATCAGAAGCCGATGGTATTCTTGTCAGCGCTGTGATCGGCGAGAAAAAGCCGGGCGATTACATCGATGAGGCCATCGTGTTGGCGCATCGTCGCCTGAGGGAGGCTGGTTTTTTCCTGCCCCACATCCATGAGACTTCCACACTAATGTGGGACATGCGCTATGCCGGACCGCGAGAGGCTGTTTTTCATGCGATCGTGCGTAAAAACCTGGGCTGCAGCCATCATATGTTCGGAAGAGACCATGCTGGCGTCGGAAACTATTACGATACCTATGCCGCTCATGAGGTCTTTCAGAATTTGCCAGACCTAGGAATAAGATCGGTGCTCACACTTGAATGGTGGTATTGCCCAGTATGCCAGAGCGTTGCATACGAAGGCCATTGCGGCCACCGAGACCAGAAAGAGGACTTGGCGGGAACGGTCATCCGAAGGATCATAGACGGTGGGCAAGAGCCGGCCCCAACTACATTGAGGTCTGAGATATTGGAAATCGTTCGGGAATGCGCTGATAAATACAATTCAGGTTCGGCATTTGTCACCCCGGAATACCTAGAAAACCGGGCGCCGGTATTCTCTTTGCCTACCCTAGACTGTTGTACCTGTACCGAGCATCGACCCGGATGACCGTTGAACCTCCGCTGGCAAACGAGCGGGGGTTTTTTAATGAATCTGAACCTAAAATCAACTTGAAAACAATCGACCGCTAAGAGGATCAGAATGCCAACCTATGTAGACCCCAACGCCTGTAATGCCTGCGCAGACGAGCACCAAGGCCCGCTCTGCGTTTATATCTGCCCCAACGACTTGATGGTTTTGGATCAAGACGTAAATAAGGGTTTCAACCAAGAACCCGAGATGTGCTCTGAGTGCTACGCATGCGTTAAGTTGTGCCCTACAGAGGCCATCCACGTTCGAGGTTACGCGGACTTTGTCCCTATGGGAGCAGCGGTCCAACCGCACAGGACCGAAGATGGGCTTCGTTGGGATGTCCGTTTCCGAGACGGCCGTACCTTCGAATTTACCTACCCTTCACGAACCAAGCCCGCTGGCTCAGTGGTCCCGTACGAAGGATTTACCGAAGACCGGCAAACTGATCTTAAGAACCAGAGCCTGGCTGGAGACTCCCAGTGGCTCGGTGTAGACCGGTTGCCCACCCCCAATTAACCATTGCTATATTCCTGGGTTACCTAAAGACAAGGAGCACCTGAATTGACCCTTCCTATCACAGAAACCATCGATTGCGACATTCTAATCATCGGCGGAGGAATGTCCGGCTGCGGGGCGGCATTCGAGTCGAAATACTGGAGCGGAGATCTCAAGGTAGTCATGGTGGAAAAGGCCGTCATCGAGCGTAGCGGGGCCACGGGTGAAGGGCTTTCCGCCATAAACTGCTACATGGGTCAGCGGAACGGCTGGAATACCCCAGAAGATTTCGTCCACTACGTAGTAAATGACATGATGGGACTGGCAAGGGAAGACCTGGTTTACGACGTGGGACGACACGTCGATAACTCTGTTCACCTCCTGGAAGAGTGGGGGCTTCCCATCTGGAAAAAAGACAATGGCGAATACGAACGGGTCGGGCGGTGGCAAATTCCGATTCACGGCGAGTCCATAAAACCTATCGCTGCCGAACCAGCGCGTACAGCGATCGGGCCTGAGAACATCTATGAACGGGTCTCGATTACGCATCTTTTGACCGACGCCGATGATCCTGAA
>CAUZEG010000240.1:0-4639 GCA_963578775.1 Myxococcales bacterium | reverse complement strand
ACAACTACCGGACCTGGATCGAAGACCGCACCGGCCCCACTCTTCCGCCCGGTCCGCAGCCCTGTATCGGAATCGATGCCAAGGGCGTTTGCAATCCATCGAGTACACAAGCCACCTATTGCGGCGCAGACAATCTGATCCACATCGATGTATGTGCGACCGGTGAGCGCTGTTCCTGGAGCGATCTCGGATGGCGCTGCGTCGAGAACGAGCTCGACGTCTGTATGGGAATGACCTACCGCGGCTCGTGTTCCGGTAATGTACTGACCTGGTGTGATGAGGGCGGATTATTCAGCCGCGATTGCGGCGCCTGTGGCGAGACCTGCGTGCCCAATGAGGCCTCGGGATATCTCTGCGTGAAGAGCAGTTGTGGTGAGCTGACCTACCAGGGGAAATGCGATGGCGATGTGGCCGTCTGGTGTAACCGGGTTGGGGAAGTGGAAAGCAATGACTGCGGCGACCAGGATAAGAGCTGCGATTATGTGGACGAGGAGATGGGTTATTGGTGTGCGGAACCGGGCTGCGGTGCCATCGACTTCAAGGGTCATTGTGAAGGAACGGTCGCCGAATGGTGTGGTTCGGACGACGACCTGGAACATATTGATTGCGCCGAACACGGCCAGGCCTGTGGTCTACTGAACGACGAGCAGGGCTACTACTGCCTGCCCTACGAATGCGGTGATATCGATTTTTTCGGTGCCTGTGACGGCGACATCGTCAACTGGTGTAACCGCGACGGTGAACTGGAGCAACTCGACTGCGGTGAGTCGAACCAGAACTGCGGATTATTGAACTCTGACCTTGGCTACTACTGCGTGAATTAAAGGAATTAATCAATGGGAATTCGACGTTTTTTTCTTGGATTATGGAATTTTAAAACCGGACGTAGAATGGGACGCAGGCTACCACTGGCCGGCGTTTTACTAACGTTTCTTTTGCTGAGCTGTAGCTCTGAGGACCAGCCGGCGCACCAACCAACCGAGATCATCATTGACGACCTGGGGATAGCGCATATCTACGCCCCCAATGATGAAGCCGCCTTCTTCGCCTATGGCTACCAGATCGCCAGCGATCGTATGTATCAAATGGATATGTTCCGACGCCGGGCCCTTGGGCGTGTATCCGAGGTCCTGGGTGAAGAGTCCATCCTCTACGACCAGCAGGCCCTCGTCTTCAATTGGAAATATTGGGGCTCTCTCGATGCCCAGCTCATGCAAGAAAATGAACCCGATCGATGGGCTCTGATCCAGGCCTGGGTGGCGGGAATCAACCAGCGAGTTTCCGAGGTAAACAACGGCCAGGCCCCGCTTCCCTGGGGATACGGACCGGACGAGAAAGACTTTCGACCCGAACCCTGGAATGCAGCCGATCCCGTCATCATTCAGAAGATGGCAGGCTTCGGACTCGACTCCTCCTTACAGTTCGAAATTGCCTCGACCTTCGCCAATCAGCTGTATCCAGACAAGATGGGCCAGGTGGATCTTTTCCAACCCACTCGGAGCCACCATTGCCTTCCACCCGAAGACCGGCTGCACCTTCAAATAGCCCAGTCGGTACAACCTGGTACACCGATCTGGCGGCCCCACCAACAGCTCGAAATATGCGAAGGCGCGCAACGAACAGCGTTCGCCCGTTCCCTCAAACATATGAGCGCCCTCGGTAGTAATAACTGGGCCATCGATGGCCGCCATACGGAAAACGGCTTCCCACTTTTCGCCGGTGACCCCCATCTGGGCTTCGGTTTTTCGGGGCTCTTCTATGCGGTACATATCAACAGCGCCGACGCCGGTGGCACCTTCAATGTAATCGGCTTTTCCTTCGTCGGTGCCCCCGGCATTGCTATGGGACATAACGACAAGGTCATCTGGTCGCCTACCTCGGCCTTCGCAGACGTGATGGATATGTGGGAGGTCCCAATATCCCAAGATGGCTCTACCGTGACTGTAGCCGGAAAGGAGATCGCCACCATCCAGCGAACCGCCATTTTCACGGTTCGAAGTGCCGGTGGTTCGGTTGGTGAAGGTGAAGAACATTCCATCGACGTGGTCGAGGTTCCAGGATACGGCGTCGTCATCCCCTATCTGATCATCGGCTCTCCCGTGCCTCTGGCCGGCCCCGGTAAGGAGCTTCTGGCCGGTTGGCGTGGCTTCGCCGCACGCCCAGCCCGGTACTTCCTGGAACTCAATCGGGTACAGAATCTTGACGAATTCGAGGCGGCCGTCCTGCGAATGCCCGAGATGACCTACAATTTTGTTGCCGCCGACCGGGATGGAATCAGCTACCGGGTCGGCGCGGAAGTGCCGGTCCGAGATACAAGCGCAGACACTCGTAAACCCTGGGTAGTGATGGATGGAGGGGATCCCGAGTCCTTCTGGAGCGGCGAGATCCTGCCCCCCGAGTTACTACCCCATAGCCGCGCCACTACGCGGGGTTGGCTGGTCACCGCGAATAACGATCCATTCGGCTTCACGACCCTCGGCGGACTCGACAGAGCACCCTTCTATTATGGCGCCTTCTTCGCGCCGGGCTGGCGTGCTGCCCGAATTGAAGAAGAGATTGAACGACGGTTGTCGAACGGTCGGGTCAGCCTGACCGACATGGAACAAATACAGATGGATACCCATAGCAATCTGGCGGATGATCTGCTTCCCATCCTGGACCAGGCCTACCAACAGATCCCCAATGATCCGGCCCTGTCTGCCTATGCGCAGCGCCCAGATTTAGACATTCTGGCTGCACTTCTGCTGACCAGCTGGGACCGGAAGATGGTGCGAAATTCCAGCGGTGCTCTCGCGTTCCAGGTACTGGCCCATCTGATCGCGGAAGAGATCCTCGCCAATGATATCAGCCTGCTCTACCACAAGGTCATGACCATCCAGCCCATGGGAGCACCATATTTCCTCAAGCTGGCCGTCCTGGCCCTCCGGGGGGAAGACCAGGCCGCTGCCAGCATGCTCCAGGATTCGAAAGAGTTGACGGTCCTGAAGGCCCTGGATGCTACCGCCTCCTATCTGACCGAGCGATTCGGCACTGTGGACCCGACCGGCTACCGCTATTCGGACCTGCGAACAACCAACTTTGATGGTGCCTACGGCTACGGAAGTAGCCTACCGATGCTTCCCACCGACGGAGGGGAGACCACGGTCAACGTAGGCCCAAGCTCCTTTTATGAGAACACCAGCTACTCGGATAACTGGACTTCCATCTGGGCTCCTATGGGCCGCATGGTGGGTTCCTTCTCCGAACAGGGCGAACCCTTCGCCCGGGTCAACTTTCCCCTTGGAAATGTTGCCGATCCCACAACACCTTTTTTCAACAATGGCATGGATGACTGGCTCGAAGGAACCTACAGCCACCTGCCATTCCAACGTATGGATGTAGAGGCCCGTGCCCAGATCCGTACATTCCTATCCGTGGAGGATAACCAATGAACTCGACTCTTCGTACCCCACGGCTCCGCATTTATACCCTTCTAACCCTATCTTCTCTTTTCATCAGCTGCGCCGCTGACGATATGGAGGCGGACGTTATCGTATTTGGGCAATCCGATAGCGGTACCGTTCAACCGTATACCGACGACGCGCTTTCTTCCCCCGATATCAGCGCGCCCGAACCGGAGGACCCGCCCGAGCTGGGCTGTCCCCTGGCAAATGACATCGGACCCCTCGCCGAATGCTGCGACCTCGCCGCAGCAAAATGTGTACCGCTCGAATTTGTTCCGGAGGGACTGCAGGACCAGCTGGCCACCTGCGGTTCGGGCGGCGGCTGTGTGCCGCAAGGAGTGATCGACAGTTTGAAAGCCGGAATTTATCTACCGACACCATGTACATCCATGGGTGGGGCCGAAGGGGCCTGCATCTCCATTTGTATCCCGAAAGTCGAAGCCTTTATCACCTTTCTACCCCAGGACATCTGCGCTGCAGACGAACGCTGCGCTCCCTGCATCGATCCCCTGAATGGCGAAGAATCCGGGGCCTGTGGGAATGGTCTGACATGCCAGAGTGGAGAGGAGCCGCCCGAACCGGAACCGGAACCGGAGCCTGCTCCCGATCCCTTCAGCTGCGAAAATCTTCCCACCGAAGCTATCGCCGACGTCAACCTCTTCAACTCCTGCTGCGACGGCGCACATTGTGTACCGTCAGCTCTGGTTCCTGCCGACGACCAGGAGATGTTGGCGTCGTGCGACGACAACTCCGGGTTTTGTGTGCCGGATACCATCATCGAAACCGGTGGCTTTTTCGTAGCCGAGACCTGCCTATCGATTGGTGGAAGTGAGGGAAGATGTATATCAACCTGCGTTCCCGAAGTCGCTGCCAAAGCAGATAATCTGCCGGTATCTACATGTGCGGCCAACGAACGATGTTCCCCCTGTTGCGACCCATTTACAGGAGAAGATACCGGTGCCTGCAGCCAAGGCTGCGACACCGGTCCGTCCCTGGGGCATTGCACAGGGCCGACCCTACCTACCTGTTGCTCGGGTCTGGGTCATTGCATTGAGCAGGAGCTGGTGCCCTCCGATAAACATGAAAACCTGAAGGATTGCGGCGGTGAGCTAAAAGACATGCTCTGTGTTCCCGATGCCATGCAAGACCCGTCCTATGCTGGCATCGCCTGCGCTGGAAACAGTTTTCTGCTCGGC
>CAUZEG010000239.1:0-4667 GCA_963578775.1 Myxococcales bacterium | reverse complement strand
CGAGAGATTGAGGTCGACGTAAAGGTCGTTGTGGCCAGCAATACACCCCTGGTTGACGCAGTACGTGCCGGCCGATTCCGGCGTGACCTATATATGCGACTATCACCCGCAACACGGACGGTTCTACCACCCCTCAGAGAACGTCCAGACGATATCCAATTCCTCATCAAACGCTTCGTTAAGAGATCTTTGGAGCACCCGGAAATTGAGGTTCTGCACGCAGAACTCGTAGAAACACTCGGACTCCAACCCAATACAGAGCTTGGTCTGACAATTGGGCATCGTAGTCGCTCCAGTGGGGACCATATCGAACTCATCATTGCCAAACCGACCTGGAAGCGATTGTTGACCCATACCTGGCCCGGAAATCTCCGGGAGTTGTCCATGGTCATTCATAATATTGTCAGCTTTACGCTGGTAGGGGCCGTCGATGCGGTTCATTCCGGCTTGAATCTGGAGTCGGTCCGATTCCAGGTGGATCCAGTACTGGTCACAGAGCTTTTGGCAAGCTCGAAAGGGCTCGGCACTGAGAATAGCCCCATCGATGAGGACTTCGATCAATGCCTGGTTCAGTTGGAAGCAGACGGCAGTCTCAACGCGGTTGCGAAAAATGTGGAACGACAATACTTCCTTTCTTTGTTTCAAAAGACGGAAGGTGACTTTGAAGCCATGGCCAATCTACTCCTCGGTGACACAGGCCGAAGCCGCGCCATTCGGCTTCGGTTTAATCAACTCGGCCTTAAGGTCCGGGAGCTTCGCTCGTGAACCATAAAGCAACCATGCCCATATGGGCGATGATCGTATGTTTGTTGGCAACAACAGCACAGGCTGCGGAAAGTTCCGGCGATCTCATTCTGAAAAACCCCTTTGACAACGTCATCGGGGCCCATTTTAGATCCGAAGGTAATAAGGCGTATAAGAGAAAGAAATACGTCACTGCACTCAAACACTATTCGAAGGCATACCGGCACGCCCCCGAAAACCACCGGATCACCTACGCCCTGGGCAAAGCGCACCTTCAACTCGGCAATGAGACAGAAGCAGAGCGCTTCTTCGGAGAGACGGTTGAGCTATATTCTCGCAATGTTGACGCCCACGAAAACCTGGCCGAGCTGATGACACGGCCTGGGTCCAGTCTACAGCGACTCAAGCGTGCACAACGCCATATCCGTATCTCCCGTAGCGTCCGTGGAGAACACCCCGATCTGGTTTTAATGGAAGCCCGGGTACAGGCGCTTCTGGGAAAGATAGAAAAGGCCCGAGTGCTCTATCTTCGGCTGGAAGAAATGGATGCACTAGACGACGATGTCCGCTTTGAGATCGGCCGGTTCTTCGAGGGGATGGGGGAACTGGACCAGGCCTTGAACTGGTATCGTACCGTTTACGAAGACCCCGACATTCGAACAGAGGTCCAGGCGCGCATCAACGACATAGAGCAAAACCGCAACAACTACTGTAAGAATGTCCTACAGAACCCCCCCCTCAAGGGCGACACATTGGACCTGCTTGAAAAGGCTCGTCAATTTCGAAATGACGGCCAGCTGGACGCCGCTGAGGTAGCTCTTACGGACGCGCTTCGTACCTCCGGTGGAGCGCCCCGGATCTATGGCCAGCTGGGACAGGTTCTACACGAAACGGGGCGGCATAGAGACGCGGAACTGGCGTACCTACGCAGCTTATCCCTGCAATCCGACAACCCCATCGTGCACGTGCGCATCGCCAATCTATACCGAACCTGGCCCAATCAACCCCGGCTTGATGAAGCGCTTCGTCACCTGGAGCGGGCGCTGACCCTCCGACCGGATTGGCATGGTGTTCACCTGCGGCTCGCCCGAAATTATCCGGCGGTCGGGAAACCAGAATTGGCATTATTCCATGTGGAGAAGTTTCTGGCGCTTCCAGATACATCCAAGAAACACCATGAGGCATTGGCCCTTCGAGAAACACTGACCCGTTCCATCACGCAGCAGAACCAACAAACCGACCCGACGTTCCAAACCGATGGTCTGGCCCCCGAAGTGGTCAACGCCCTGACCCGGGCGCGAGCCCTTCATGATATCGGACGGACCAATCAGGCCATCCGAACCCTCTTATCCCTTGCCACAGATCACCCTGATGTCCACATCGCCCTGGGTGTATTATACGCGTCGGAAGGGAACCCCAAAACTGCGATTCAACAATATGAACAAGCCCTGAACCAGGGGGATATCGGCCCGCAAGCCCTGGATCGGTTGGCTCTATTATATGAGCGATCCGGGGACATACCCAAAGCCCGTATCACCTTCCAGAAGGCACATATCGCCAAACATCCGCTGGGGCTTTTTCATATACGACGGCTCGATATGATCTTGAGCTGCCACCCGTTAAACCAGACGACGACCGGCCTGTTTGGAGTGTTCTCTGATATGGGTCGCATTTCCCTTCTCAACAGATGCCGCCAACATAGCAGTACTTTTCTGAGTAGCTCGGTGGACTGGGGTCCACACGAACGATGGCGGGAAAAGGCTCGTTCGTTTCATACCTCGGCGGGTCTTCGGCTTCGAAACCTACTGGTGTTTGGAGTCCTGGCCATTCTCATTCTGGTTCTTCTCGCCTTCGCTCTGTATCGACGAAGATTCGGTGGAGCCACCCTTCGAGATTTAATTGAGAGACATCCGGAAACCGGGCCTGAGGTACAACAGATCCTGGCCGCCATTCGTCACGAGGTCCTAAAACATAACACCATGATGCTCACGGGCCTGGTGACAGCGCTCGACCAGAACAAGGACGCCATCGAATCCGTATCCAATACGCGACTTGCCCTCTTTGGTACCGGTAAGAACGACGGAGTGAGCGACAAACTCAATGCCTACGTCGAACAACTGCAACAGATCGGGCGTTCCCAGGGAATGCGACTGAATCTACTTCATAATGATCCTGCGATTTCGGCATTGGTTCGTGGCATGAACACATTAAAACAGATCCAACCCCTATTCGATCCGGAGACGCTTGGGTCTGCTTCCAATCGAAAGCGGCTCAAACGGTCTCTTGAGGAAGCAACTCGCTTGCTCAACACCGAAGGCTATGAAGCCGTACGCAGTCTTTTAGACGAAATCCGAGTGCTCAAAGTCGACCCCGACTTCCTCGAATCCCTCTATATTATGACAATCCGAGAACCAGCATTCTCGGACGTGAAGTTTGCCCGCATCGACCTGGATATCCAAATGGACTTGCCCTGCTGGTGTCTGATTCCACGGCACAGTTTCGGCATTATTATGACCAATCTGTTACGCAATGCCATTGAGTCCTCAGTCCGACAAAAGCACACTATCGTCCAGCTCGGTATCGGTGTTCATTGTACCATCGATCCAATCACGGCAATTGAGCGTGTCTGCATCGAAGTACGCGATCGATCTCCCAAAATACTCACGGTCGAACAGATCCGCAGTCGAACCGTCGAAGATGGGCTCGGCCTGGCCGCAAGTCTGGCTACCCGCTACGAGGGTACACTCGATGTACGCTCCGAAATACCCGATTGGTCTAAGGCCGTGGTACTCGAGTTACCCAGAACGTATCCCAACACCGAGGATGAGCATTGAATACCGGCCGAACGACCACAGTCCTTATCATCGAGGATGGTGACGAATATCTGGAGAACCTCTCTCGATTTGTGGGCGGCTACACATACCTTCAGGCGCATACGGCCAGTGAAGCCATAGAAATACTGGCTACCGAAGCTGTCGATCTGGTCTATCTGGATATGCGCTTCGATCGCATAGCAGTGGAAGAGCTGACCGGTGACCTGGAACACGCTATTCGCATACATAATGGCGATGAGACTCGCGGGCTTCGATACCTGCAGAACAATCAGGGCTTGTACATTCTCACCGCGCTTAAGGAAAAGGGGCTCGATACCCTTCCTGTAATTGTAGCCTATGACTTCTCACGAGAAGTGCAGCGCTATAATAACCTGGCGAGCCGGTTTCCAAATCTGCATTGGGTACCCGACGCGGTCACACCCGACGAAATCCGGCAACGGATAGAAGATACCACCCGACCGAAAGATACGTAAATATTGTATTTATAGACTACAAATCTTTTAATACAATAAAACAACGCCCTGCACCTCGCCACCAAAACAGCGTAACACATCGTTTTTACGTGTGTTTTACTGGCGTGAACATTCTGGCACGATCTCTGCTCTATACGGGGCTGAACCCTCAACCCCGGAGCCGATCATGTTTGAATTTATGGAGACCCAAGGATTTCACTATTTGCGGGGAGGGCTGATTCATTTCGCAGCCATAATCGCTTCCTGTTTTCTGGTTCTGTTTTCTCTACAGCGGGCCTATGCCATTCCCTTTTCAGCTCGTACCGTTGAGGGCCCAGCACCAAACGGTAGCCTTATCCAGACCTACCAACGCCTGGAAGGTGCCATCCACAACCAGGTTGCGGCCACCCAGACCACCTTTCAGTTTCAGAATACGCTCTCCGAAGAAGTAGAGGTGCAATGTCGGTTGGCAATGTCCGCAGACGGCCTGATCGATGGCTTCAGCTATTGGAATGGTGATGAGCGTATTGTAGGCGAGGTGTTGGAAAAGCAGGCCGCCACTACGGTTTACCAGGAATTGACTGGACTGCAGCGCGATCCCGGCATCCTGGAGCAACAGGGAAGTACATTCCGCTTT
>CAUZEG010000238.1:0-4714 GCA_963578775.1 Myxococcales bacterium | reverse complement strand
AGAATCATCAGTAAAAGTAGGTGGTTGGTGTACCTTCCCCTTTGACCCGAGGGATATGCTATTCTAGAATAAGCGTGAACTGAGGTTTTCAGTGTTACATTTGAACAGAAAGACAGAATATGCGCTTCTGGCCATGAGCTTTCTTGCCAACCTCGAAGGAGAGTCGGTGGCAAGTGTGAATGAGATTTCAGATCGTTTCCAGCTTCCGGCGATGCTATTGTCGAAGGTGATGCAGCATTTGAAGAAATGCGGCTATGTCTGCTCTATAAAGGGCTGTTCGGGCGGATATTCGCTCGCATGTATTCCCTCAGAGGTGCCTCTCGTCAAACTTCTGCAAGACATGGATGAATCCCTGCAATTGGTTTGTTGCCAGGACGAGCATGGTGAGTATTGCAAGCAATTCGATGCCTGTGGAATCCGAGATCCAATCCACAATATTGAAGCCCGCATTGCCAGTATGCTGTCCACCATAACAGTGGCCGATGTCATTGGTGGAACGCCAGCCAAGGCCCACGTAGCCTGAGCTTTCAACCTCTTCGTAGCCGGACCGCTCGGCTCCACAAAGAAAAGGCTGCCAGGAGCAATGTTCCTACGGTGAAGAACAGGCCCAGAACTGTTGCCGAATGCGCGGCATTCCGTTGTGTTCGTGCAAGTGCCTGTAAGACCGGGATCTCTGTAGCGGAGAAGCCATACTCTCGTGCGCTGGCGATTTGGCGAGCCCGAATATAGGTCCCAAGGTTCGTCTGACCCACATTCTGCAATTTTTCGGAGAAGCTCTTCTTTTTAGCGATGTAGTGGACCAGGAGAAGTCCATTGTATTGACGGGGATATTGGCGTGCCAGCAATTCGCCGACACAGCGTGGAGACTGGCGACATCGATCAAAGCCTCCGTTCTCCAATACGGTGGGATCCCAGTCCTTGCCACTACGCCCGAGAGTCAGCGCACGAATGATGGGAGCGGCCGAATCATCCGGGAGGGGTGGGGCTGTTCGTAGAAGGGATTTCCCGTCGATGAACCAGGCCATAACCTCGTCCGGCGTTCGTCCGTCCAGGAGGGGCGCTCCTCTGGGAACGAGCGAGCCAGGAATCTGAATACCGCTGAAGAGGTGGGGCTTATGCAGGGCCTTGAACGCTCGAGCCAGCTCGTCGTCAGTCAGATCGGGCCCGGTCTTTAATAAGCGGTCGATGAGTTGACCTTCCAGACGTCCGTGGGTCATTGCTCCATAGGTCCAGATGGCAGCACAGATCAGGGCCATGATGATCAGCATTCGGCCCATAAAACGACGTTCCTCGTGCTGCATAGTGGCCATGGGGCCCGCAATTTCCTGCGATGGATCTGTCATTGGTGAGCCCGATGCGAATTCGGGGTCAGGATACTTCGTAGCTGCCTGGTACAAGGGTAAAAGGGTCGATCCCCTGATGTTTCATGACTCGGTGCCACGCCTGCTCCTTCATATTGGAGAAAACGATGTCCGATGGCAGGTCGGAAGTCAACCAGGAGCCATATCGCATTTCTTCGGCCAGTTGCCCTGGAGACCAACCTGCATAGCCGGCGTATAGGCGGCGCTTGATGTTGGGATTCATGGCGACCTTTTCGAGGATTTCACGACTGGTACTGAGGTGAACACCGTTGACGATCGGTGTGGCTTCGGGCTGTTCTGGATCGGCCTCATGCAGCAGCCAACCGACACTTGGATTTACGGGCCCCCCCTCGTGAACGACATGGTCTTCGTTGCCGACCCAGCTGATGCCAATACTGGAGCAGAACTCGTCAACGCGGAGTGGACCCGGACGGTTCAAGACCAGACCGAAGGTTCCGTCCTCCAGATTATGCTCGACGATTAAAACAATCGACTGTTGGAAGTTGGGGTCCAACAGGGTTGGCATGGCCACAAGCAGCCGACCCTTGAGATCCATCATGGTGAGTCTTCCTCTACCAGCTAACGGTACCGGCATAGTATACCTGATTTACCACCAGCTCGCACCGGGCCAGGCCCTGACGGGGGAAAAAGGGTACGAAAACGACTGTCTACCCGGTGTATAAAGTGGAGCCGAAGGGATTCGAACCCTCGACCTCTGCATTGCGAACGCAGCGCTCTCCCAACTGAGCTACGGCCCCATAGGTGCGGGGCCGGGGCTCTAACACGAGCCACCCGCGGATTGCAAGTATACGGGCTACTGACAGGGAGGACAGACCAGATTGAAACAGACGGACTCGCCACTGCCGGGAGCGATACCACAGAGATTGCAACAGCAGGCCCCCGAGGCTGGGTTCTGGCTGAAGATCTGGCAACAGCTGGGGGTTGTATTGGTACAGGAGGTTATTCCCCAGTCACTGCATTGTTGGTGATGACTCTCGTCGATGCCGGGCACGGAACCAGCCCCCAGGCAACCCGGAGTAGAGGTCTCGCCTACGTAGGAGTCCACGCCATGGGGTTTGACCACATCCTCAATATCGGAGTCGGCCCCAGGGCAGGCGGATAGCACCAGAGCAACTAAGAGCAGAGGCAGGAAGAATCGGGTCATCGTTGTCCTTTTATTGGCTTCTGGTGTTCAGCATAGTGATGAATCCGGGGCTTCGCAAGACTTTGCTGGTTGGATTGATTGAACGTCTTCCCCCTGTATCGACGCCATAGAGCCTTGCAGAGACTTGTATTAATCGACATCTGTGCGTAGTATCCGGGCCGCCTCGAAACCAATTAACTTCTATGCCACAAAGCATCATATTAGCCTCCGCATCTCCTCGCCGGAAGGATCTCTTGACCCGAATCGGCTTTGTTGTTCGTGAAATGCCCGCGAACATCGACGAGAGCCGTCTGGACGATGAACCGCCGGAGAACTACGTAAAACGAGTGGCTCGTGAAAAGGTTCTCACCGTGGTACGCCGCGTCCAGGCCAACCTCTATCCGTCCGGTGGCGGAGTGGGGGACTCGGGTGTTTTCAAGGCCGGTAGTCAAGATGGAGTTCGATGGGTGATCGGAGCCGACACCATCGTGGTTCGTGGAAATAAGATGTTTGGTAAGCCATCCAGTCAGGAAGAGGCGCTGGAGATGCTGTCCGAGTTGGTTGGCGGTGAACACAGAGTAATCACGGCGTTCTGCTTGTTCGATATCGGCAAGAACAAAGAAGGTCTACAGGCCGTGACCAGCACCGTTCGATTTAAGTCTGCCGATCGAAATGAACTGGAAGCCTACCTATCCGTTGGAGAGTCCATGGATAAAGCCGGAGCCTATGCAGTGCAGGGTGTCGGCGGATATCTCGTGGAGACGATCAACGGTTCATACACAAATGTTGTGGGGTTACCGCTATGTCAAGTCGTAGAAATGATGCAGGAACTCGGGGCAACCGATGTGCTTCCCTTCTGAGGAAGGGCTTGGACCTCGAATCGAAAACCTGCGTGCCCGTGTGCGGAATTCAGCCGTTCGGGCGGGCCGTGACGCCGAACGCGTACGTATCGTCGGTGTTGCGAAAAAGCATCCTGTCGCCGTCATCGAAGAGGCGCTCTCCCATGGATTCTACGATATCGGCGAAAATTTTGTGCAAGAGTGGCAATCGAAAGCGAAGGCTCTCGAAGACCCGCGGCTGCGCTGGCATTTCGTGGGACGTCTGCAAACGAACAAAGCGCGATTTCTCGTCGGAAACAGTGCACTGATCCACTCGGTGGATCGCCTGAAATTACTGGACACTATCGCCCGGCTGGCTCGGGAACAGGATGTCGTTCAGGATATTTTGATCCAGGTCGG
This sequence comes from Myxococcales bacterium, assembly GCA_963578775.1. Taxonomy (GTDB): domain Bacteria; phylum Myxococcota_A; class UBA9042; order UBA3505; family UBA3505; genus UBA3505. The sequence goes on along the minus strand of CAUZEG010000238.1, from coordinate 971 downwards.
GGTGGCCGGAGAGCAACAGAAAGCCGGGGTGTCCGTTGAGGAACTAGCGGACTTCTACGCCAGGGCCCTGGAACTGGATTCCGTTCGGGTATGTGGTCTGATGATCTTCCCTCCTGCCGTTACCGATCCGGAGGAGGCCAGACCCTGTTTCCGCCGTGGGGCGGAGCTGTTGGAGGAGCTGCGTAGGATGACTCCCTCCAATCGAGATCTACCGACGGAACTCAGCATGGGTATGAGTCATGATTTTGAGATAGCGGTGGAGGAGGGGGCCACTTTGATTCGTCTGGGGACGGCGATTTTCGGTCCCCGGCCTGGATCGACCTAGGCGATATTACGGAACCTGTCCATATCCATCTGTTCAAGCAGACGTTGGGATTGGCTACGAATTTTCTTCTTGAGTCCCGCGAAGCGTTCGCGCTCTTCGAGCAGATCATTGGCGATGGCGAGAGCTACCAACATGGCTTCATTGACTCCACTCACACCCGATCGTACGCCGCTCTCCTGGAGCTTGTCGTTTACGACCTGGGCGAGGGTTTCTACGTGATCGTTATCCTTGTCGGTGGTCACGGTAAATCTACGACCACCAATCACGACAGAGACCCGTCGTGCCTGATTCTCTTCGGACATGGTTCTTCCTCCGGTAAGGTAACCCCATGTTAACGGGGTGAGCGGAGCAGGCAAAAAAATCGTCAAAAACGATCGAATGGGCTCTGTTCGCCTATTTGGAAACCGGTGCTTCGATGGCCTCAAGATCACGCAACCGCTCCTCGAATTTTTTGAGCTGTCGCTGGATGCGTTTGACTTCGGTTTGACCTGATTTTTTCGATGGAATGCCCGAGGCTCTTTTGCGAAGGGCCATTCGCCAACCTTCGATCTCTTTGTGGTACCACTTTTCGGGGACTCGTTTGATCCCCTGCTCCAGATACCCCAGATCGGCAATAGTCCCGTGTCTGGCGATCAGGCGGAGGGTC
>CAUZEG010000237.1:0-4865 GCA_963578775.1 Myxococcales bacterium | reverse complement strand
TCGTCGGACGGAATCGTTACCCGTAAAAGCCGTCGCTTTCGAGGATTAAGAGTCGTGTCGAAGAGGGTTTTGGGCATCATCTCACCAAGACCCTTGAAACGCTGAATAACCGGTTTGGCCCGAGCGTTCTTTTTTTCCGCTTTTTCGATAATCCGATCTCGTTCGTTATCGTCCAGGGCCCAATAGGTCTCTTTTCCGATATCAACCCGGTATAGCGGGGGCTGCGCTAGAAAGACCTTCCCGCCATCGATCAGTGCTTTGAGGTAGCGGTAGAAGAAGGTCAGGAGAAGAGTAGAGATATGATGACCGTCGGAATCCGCGTCCATCAACAGGATGACTTTTCCGTAGCGAAGTTTCTGCTCGTCGAAACCATCCCCGGCCCCACATCCCAGGGCTGAGATGATATCGCTGAGTTCTTTATTGCCATTCACTTTGGCAGTATTGGCCTGTTCGACGTTCAGTACCTTGCCACGAAGGGGAAGGATTGCCTGGGTTCGCCGATCTCGCCCCTGCTTGGCGGACCCACCCGCGGAGTCGCCCTCGACGATGAAGATTTCACTCTCACTCGGATCGGTGGAGGAGCAGTCGGCGAGCTTGCCCGGCAGATTCAGACGATGCGAAATCGCTTTCTTTCGCATGACCTGTTTGACGGCACTCCGCGACGCAGCGCGGGCCCGGGCCGCTTGAATAATGCGCATCGCCACCGCATTTCCGGTGGACTGGTGTTTGTGCATATAGGTCTCAATTTCCTGGCGCACCAGTCCAGCAACGGTACTTTTGATCTCCGGATTGTTGAGCTTTTCCTTGGTTTGTCCCTGGAATTGGGGCTCTCCAAGAAATACGTTGCAGATGGCGACCACGCCTTCACGGATATCACTTCGCTTGATTTCGACCCCCCGGGGGATCGCATCGTGGGCTTCCAGATAGTTCATCATGGCGGCCGCGATGCCCTCTCGTAATCCCGTCGCGTGGGTCCCCCCGTCTACAGTTGGTATACCATTGGCAAAACTATAGACGTGCTCGTCTGTGCTTTCCGTCCATTGAAGCGCAATATCTACATGTGATCCCTTGCCGTCGGCGTCTTCATTCTTGAATCGCAGGGCATCCGGATGAATGGTCTCGTGGCTCCGCTTTCCCAGGAGGTTGGTGAGCATGTCACCAATACCGCCGTCATGTTTGAACTCATCCCGGGTCTTTCGCTTTTCATCCTTGAGAACGACACGGAGTCCTGGCGTGAGATAGCTTTTGATTTCCAGGCGTGTCCGTATGGTGTCGGGATCGAAGAGGACCTCTTCGAAGATTTCAGTATCTGGTCGGAAGAAGATCAGGGTTCCGGTACCAGTGGCGGGGCCGATTTCGGTCAACTCGGTGACAGGATGCCCGTATTCATATCGTTGCGAATACTTCTTTCCACCACGCCGTATGTCGGCCTGAAGTTCGGCAGATAAGGCATTCACAACAGAGCTGCCAACGCCGTGCAGCCCACCCGATCGGAGGTAGTTTCCCTGTTCGAACTTACCCCCCGCGTGAAGGGTGGTCAGGATCACTTCCAGAGCGCTTTTCCCTGCTTCGGGATGCATTCCCACCGGAATGCCGCGGCCGTTGTCGCTCACCGACAGGGAGGTACCATCTTCGTGAATGGTCACCTCGATAAAACTGGCGAAGCCATTAATGGCTTCGTCAACAGCATTATCGACGATCTCCCAGACGAGATGGTGGAGTCCACGGTCGTCGGTGCTACCAATATACATCGCGGGCCGTTTACGAACGGGTTCGAGGCCCTTGAGTACCGTAATGTCGGCGGCATTGTAGCTAGCAGTCATAGCTCATCTTAGTCCGGGAGTGTTCAGAGGCAGGTGCGCACGAGAGTATGCCATAATTCCCCGGAATGCACAGTGGTGAATCGATCAAACCCCGTTTCTTGTGGAAAAGTCCATGTCCTTTCAGGGCTCAAAATAGATCTCCCTGGTTTTCATCAACGGGGTCTTCGACAATTTTCAGATCCGGTATGGTATCCGCTCCGGTCGGAGGGGTTTTTGGTGTTGGGGCCACTTCCTCTACGGGTTCCGGTGGTGATGCGGGGGCCTCGGATTCGGCCAGGACTTCAGGCTCCATGGGCTCGTCCGGTGGTTCCGAGAGCTCAAGATCTTCGCCGTCTCCGAAGGTGAGCTCAAGAGCTTTTCGATGAACCTTTGCCACATGGCCCATGCGGATAATCTCGCGACCTTTCCCGGCGCGTCGAGTTATAGCGAACTTATTCCAACGGATTACTTCGTTTCGACCGCGGTTGGTTTCGACTTCAAGGCCATCCATCCGGTCCGTAACGAGCAGGAAACCTAGAACATGATCGTTCTTCTGGAGTTTAATGGCCAATACTCCTTTCCCGGCCGCCGAGAGGATCTTTATCTCGCTTACCGGGAAGACCAGAGCACGTCCTTTTCGGGTAGCCAATGAGACCTTCTCCGTGCCATCGGAGACAAAGACATCGGTGACGAGGTCGTTCTTGAAGTTCTTGTTGGTACGCATATAGATGCGCCCATTGACGGTGGATGGAGTGAAGAATGCTGCAAGGCTCAGACGAGCGGTTCGGCCACCCCGGGTCATTGCCACCACATATGGGGGCTTGGGTATTTCCTTGCGTTCCCCGCCTTCCAGTTCCTCAGCGTCCAGTTCCTCAGCGTCCAGTTGTTCCTCCGGCTCTCCGTCCGGTATCTCGGGTAGGACTCGTGGATCCGACGTGAGTACGCCGACAATGTGCTCTCCATCGGCGAAGTCAAAACGAGTTTGAACCGGTTCGCCGTAGCCGGTGGTTGCAGGCACATCGGCAACCCGAAGCGTATATGCGCGGCCCATATCCGTGAATAGTATGAGTGTCTCTTTGGTGGAGGCCGGCACCACCCAGCCGATTTGGTCGTCCTCTCTTGTACGGACGGCGCTCAAATCCGTATAGCTACGTTGTCGTTTGACCCAGCCATTACGGCTGACCATAACGAATGTGTTTTCAGCCACGATATAGACGTCATCAGAGAAGGACACCTCCTCCTGTGGCCCGCTGACCTTGGTGCGGCGCCTGTCTCCGTATGCATCCTTCAAGGCCTCAAGTTCCGATCGAATAAGGGCCCACATATTTTCCGGCGAACCAAGAAGATCGCGGATCCCCGTAGCCTGCGACTCCTTTTCTTCGAGCTCTGCTCGGATACTCTCGATTTCCAGCTTGGCCAGACGATAGAGCTTGATCTCCAGAATCGCCTCTGCCTGGTCCCAATCTAGCTTATACTGAGCCATGAGTTTTTCGCGGGCATCCGATTTGCCGTCGCTTGCGCGGATCAAGGCGATGGCCTCGTCAAGGTCGGCGAAGATGATGGCAAGGGCTTTGATGATGTGGATCCGGCGCTCAAGCACGTCGAGGTCGTAGTTTAGACGCCGGCGAGTTACCTCTTCACGGAAATCGCGGAAATAGGTCAGCATATCGCGAAGGTTGAGACGCTCGGGCTGGCATACGTCAGAGCCTTCGGTAGGACGGAGGGCTGTCAGATTCACATTGAACCGGTTTTGAAGGTTGGTCCGTTTGAAAAGGAAGGCCATGGCGGCTTCGGGATCTGATCCCCGCTTCAACTCGATGACAACGCGAATGTCCTCGGTGGACTCGTCACGAATGTCGATGATCTGTGGGACGCGCCCCTGGCGAATATGTTCGGCGATATCACCAATGAGGGTGGCCTTATTCACACCATAGGGGATTGCAGTGACGATAATATGTTTCTTTCGTCCCTCGGTTTCCACAGTGTAGCGCCCGCGAACATCGATGCTCCCTTTGCCCTTACTGTAGATTTCGAGGAGGTCCTGGCGTGTGTTGAGGATCTCTCCGCCGGTGGGAAAGTCCGGGGCTTTGATGATCCGACCGACGATCTTCTCCAGGGGCAGATCGGGGTTGTCGATAAGGGCGATCACCGCGTTAATCACTTCTTTCACATTATGCGGTGGTATATTCGTTGCCATACCAACGGCAATCCCACTCGCACCGTTGATCAACAGATTTGGGATCTGAGCCGGAAGTACCGTGGGTTCCTGCAGGGTCCCGTCGTAATTCTGGCGGAAATCTACGGTATTCTTCTGAAGTTCCGTCAAGATCTCCATAGCCACATGTCGAAGCCGGGTCTCGGTATACCGCATGGCAGCAGCACCGTCCCCGTCCAGGGAGCCAAAATTGCCCTGGCCATCAACGAGGGGATAGCGAAGGCTGAAGTCCTGGGCCATACGGACCATGGCGTCGTATATGGACTGGTCGCCGTGCGGGTGGTACTTCGCCATCACCTCGCCAATAACGGCGGCGCTTTTCCGGTGTTTTGCTTCGGGCCCGAGCTTCAAGGACTGGAACATGGCGTACAAAATTCGTCGCTGTACGGGCTTTAATCCATCTCGCACATCGGGTAATGCACGGGATGTAATGACGCTCAACGCATAATTCAGATACCGCTCTTCGGCGGCCTGATACAAGATGACGTCTTCGATACGTTCGGACATTTTTTCCTCAGAAGAAACGATGTAGAATTGGGCAACAGCTCGTTACCGCTTCGATTCACCTAACATGCATAGCAGAGGCGAGCTACACTGAACATATGTTCATGCGCTGTGCATCTTCGCAAGTATTTTCCACTAACGCCGGTGGAATGGCTGGTAACGAGACGGGTTGGGCACTTTTATATGTCCTTTCTTGTTACGGCCCCTCTATATAACTTTGGTTTGACTCGTGGAGTGAGCCTCCTACAATGCCGTCTCTAGTTTTACAGGGGTCCCATGCATTTTCGTAGCTACCGAGTTCAGGTCGGCATTTTATTTGTCGTGATGGTTTGGCTAGCGACTGG
>CAUZEG010000236.1:0-4946 GCA_963578775.1 Myxococcales bacterium | reverse complement strand
AAAGGGTTGGAGGAAGAGTCGTGACCACGTTGACATTCGATCTATTGGTCCAAGGTGGAACCTGTGTGACAGCCGAGGGCTCTGTGGAAGCCGACGTCGGTATTGTCGATGGCCGTATTGCCAAGATCGGCCAGCTGGCCAACGCACCGGCGGGCGTTGTCTTCGATGCACGAGGGCTTCATATTCTGCCCGGCGTCATGGACGTCCAGGTCCACTTCCGCGAACCCGGCATGGAGCATAAGGAAGATCTTGAGACCGGCACGGCTGCGGCCGCGATGGGTGGAGTTACCTCCATCTTCGAGATGCCCAATACCCGTCCCAACACAGACAGTGAAGAACGAATCAACGACAAGATCCAACGAGCGACGGGACGAGCCTGGGTAGATTTTGCCTTCTTTGTGGGAGCCACCCACGAGAACGCGCTCCAACTTGGCGAGCTGGAACGACTGGAGGGATGTTGTGGAGTCAAGATCTTCATGGGGAGTTCCACCGGAACCCTCCTCGTAGATGATGACGAGACCATCGAGACCATCCTACGTCACGGTAGCCGACGTGTGGCCGTCCATTGCGAAGACGAAATCCGGCTTAATACCCGTCGAGCCCTGGTCGAAGGAGCCGATACCAGTGTTCTGATGCATCCCGAATGGCGGGACACGGAGACAGCATTATTGGCGACCAAACGGCTTGTGACCCTGGCACGAAAGGCGGGTCGTCGCGTACAGGTTTTGCATGTCACGACAGCGGAGGAAGTCGCCCTGCTGGAAGAATACCGGGATGTGGCAACCTTTGAGACCACTCCCCAGCATCTGACCTTTACCGCTCCAGACTGTTATGAGCGGCTTGGTTCCTACGCCCAGATGAATCCACCCATTCGTACGGCGGAACATCGGGCGGCACTCTGGCAAGCCCTGCAGTCGGGATTGCTGACCAATATTGCCACCGACCACGCACCTCATACGCGCGAAGAAAAAGAGCGGCCCTACCCCAATAGCCCCTCCGGAATGCCGGGAGTGCAAACCCTGGTCCCCGTTATGCTCGACCATGTCCATCAGGGACGACTGTCCATGGAACGTCTGGTGCAGCTATTATGTCATGGGCCGGCCGAGGTGTACCAGGCCCAGCGGAAAGGGCATCTGAAACCGGGTTTCGATGGCGATTTAACGATCGTCGATCGCAACGCAAAACGGACGATCTTGAACGAGCAGAGCAAGAGCCGCTGCGGCTGGACCCCCTTCCATGGAACGGAAGTGACAGGCTGGCCTATCGCCACCATCGTTCGCGGCAAAATTGTCATGCGCGAAGACGAACTACAGAACCGCGCTATAGGCCGTCCGGTAGCCTTTGACCTCTAGGCTGGGGGCAACCTACGAAGGCTTTGACTTGGCTTGAAACCTGGGCGTAGACTGGGTCCGAAACCCCGTCAGACGGCGCGCATTTTCGGGAGCCCCATGGTCACCGCCCTGATCGTTATCACGAGCCTGTTATTGGTCGTAAATCTGGGGCTCGCGGTGATCCTTCTCCGGCAGAGATCGACGGGATCGGACGCCTCGCCCGTTATCCGCGACGAGTTCCGCGCCAACCGCCACGAAGCCGGTGAGGCCAGCCAGCGGCTACGAGACGATGTGCGTAAGGGGATGAAGGAAAATAACGAGACCCTGGTCAAGACCATCGGGGAGCTTGGCAAGGGACAGGGAACCCAGCTCGAAGCCGTGACCAAGCAGCTCCACGAGATCATGAAGATGAATCAGAAGAGTCTTCAGGAACTGCGTGGCACCGTAGACAAGCAGCTGAAAACTCTTCGCGACGAGAACGAAAAGAAGCTCGACGAGATGCGAAAGACCGTCGATGAGAAGCTTCAGGGGACTCTCGAGAAACGACTCACACAGTCCTTCAAGCTGGTCAGCGAGCACCTCCTGGCCGTGCAGAAGGGACTCGGAGAGATGAAGAGCCTGGCGACTGGAGTGGGCGATCTCAAGAAGATGCTGGGCAATGTAAAGGCCCGTGGAACCTGGGGCGAGGTGCAGCTCGGAGCGCTCCTTGAACAGATCCTCATCGCCGAGCAGTACGAGAAGAATGTGGTCACCCAGGACGGCAGCCGGGAACATGTCGAGTTCGCCATCCGGTTGCCGGGACGAGGGACCGACCGGGATAGCCATATCTGGTTACCCATCGACTCCAAGTTCCCCCAGGAGGACTATCTTCGATTGCAGGACGCGGCCGACCGGGCCGACACAGACGCCGTACAGAAGGCGTCCAATGCGCTGATTCGGTCCATCAAGAACTCCGCCAAGGAGATCCAGACGAAATACGTGCATCCGCCGAATACCACGGACTTCGCGATCATGTTCCTGCCCACCGAGGGACTCTACGCCGAGGTGCTGCGCCAACCCGGACTGGTCGAGACGCTCCAATCAAGCCATCGAATCGTGGTGGCCGGTCCCACCACCCTGACAGCTATTCTGAGCTCTCTTCGGATGGGGTTCCAGACCCTGGCTATCGAGAAGCGCTCCAGCGAAGTCTGGAAGGTGCTGGCTACGGTGAAGACCGAGTTCGAAAAGTTCGAAGGGGTCCTGGAGAAGGTCTACAGGCAGCTGCAGACCGCGTCGAAGACCATCGAGCAGACGCAGGTGCGAACACGGGCGATGGAGCGCAAGCTTCGTGGTGTGGAGCAGCTCAGCAACGACGAGGCCGATCCGCTTATCGAGTTGCCGGCCGGCTTCGATGAGAGCAGCCCCACAGAGCCTGAGCTGAAAGTCGTCCCGGAACCTATCGAAGTCGAGGTCCCCACCGATCGGGAAGAATCGACCACCTGATTCGTAAGCCGTGGGCTTTAGCTGCCACCCTTCACGGCTCTCTGCATGCGAAGGGTCAGGTCTGGACTTACGTTCTCCAGGAAACAGTCCGAGGGTACCCCCATCTCAAGAGGATACAGCAACCCCGATGGTACGAGCCCTGAGGGTAATGACTCTTCTGAAAGTTCAAGGTCGAAGCCCAGGGCATCCCAAGATTCAAATACAGTCTGATTCCAGCTGGATGCAGTATCAAATCTCTCGATGAAGTCAGGTACCGCGAGTATAGGCTCGGCGAAGGTCGGGCCAAGAAGATGACCAAAGATCTTCTGGCGCTCTTCGGCCACCCAGTTGTTGTCAAATACGGCGACACCCATCTCACCTTCAAAGAGAAGACCTCTGTTGTTGTGGTTGCAGGAACCAACCTGCATATAGACGTCATCAATGATCATGATTTTGGAGTGGAGGTCGATGTTCTGGAACTGGGCCGTGACATCATGGAAACAAATAGGGCATGCATCATCGTAGGCAGCGAAACTGCGTAGCTGGTAAAGTCTAAAACGGTCCGGGTAAAGACTCTGGAAGTACTCAGCCTCGGTATAGGTGTGCCAACAGCCGGGATCGAGCCATTCGTCAATGGGTTTCGTGATAACGATCAGTACAAGGTCTTCTTTTTCGGACATCCTGTTCAAAATTGCGGTGGCCAGGATAGGTGCTCGGAAGTACTGGTCCTCAATGTAGATGTAGTGCTCCGCCTGCCCTATAGCTCGGAGTAGAGTGTCGGCGATTTCGAGCTTCTCCCATGGTGGGGGCATTGTTGTAACGATTTGAGCCTGGATACCCTCGGGCAGAGGTTCAGGCATGGGCCCCACCTCCATTGGCGTAGCCAGATCCGAAAAATCGGTACCCCAGTCGATGAGCGTGTCCCAACGCCGGCCGAACACGACCTCCGCGTCGAAGACAATGGGGCCTTTGAGCTGCATCATATAATCTTTGCGCGGACCGAAATCTGGCAGATCGTCGAAGTTCATGACATCGAGGCGTTCCTGGATCGTGGCGTCGAATTCCATGCGCCGATGGTCAAACACCGCGTGTTCTGTGGTGTCCCAATCTGTTGTCTTGATGTTCATGCCGCCAACAAAGGCAACCTCATGATCAATGGTCAAAAACTTCTGGTGCCAACTGGCGATGTAGATGTCGTGGAGTCCTCCGGGCATATCGCTTGTATGCACCAGATACGGACCCAGGGGTGGTGTAATGTCAGTCCCCTGCAAGACCTCAGATGCGTCAGGTAGGTCCCAGTTTGAGAGTACTCTCTCCGAAAAAGAGACCTTCTCCATCGTGACGGTAAAATCGCCTCCAGCGGAATTGCCTTGCCCCATGAATTGAATGCCGTCGCTTGGGTTGGCTGCGGCTTCGAGAAGGGGCGCATCGACTGTGATGTTCGGAGCGGGGCCCTCTTCATTGAAGAACTGATTCACCAGGATCTTGCTTGTCACTCCCTGGGCCCCGAGTGTCTGGAGATGTCCCAGCATGGTGTTCGACCAACGTTCATCAGAGTTCAGGAATGCGTGTGTTTCCGGATCGCGTATCAGCTCCAGTTCGCTTTTCCACCACCAGGAAGCGGCCGTGACCTGAGTCTCCGCAAGGGCCAACTCAAGGGCTACCGTAGACCACGCCTCTTCACCGCTGCGCATCAAGGTCAGTGTGTTCCCTCGGCGGGCAGGAGGTCCACTGGCAGCAAACCATTTGTGTACCAGCCCTGCAAAGACCAGATAATGACGAGTCGTAGTCTCTTCTATTGTCCGAAGATCTGTGGTTAGCGCCAGACCCGTCTCTTCCCCGGTAATCTCCACATTCACGTCTTGCGCCTCTCCGCTTCCTGCGTAGGTCAATAGGACTTCAAACGGAATGTGATCTTGCGCCTCCACCTTGATAGTGAAAGTTCCTGCTGAGCACAGAGGCAGTTCGACCTGCATGGTGTCATGTACCGTCAGCGACTCTGGTCCTGGCCCCTCGATCGTAACACTGTGACCTTTCAGGGCCTGCGCCCAGGCATCCATAGCAAATATCTCAAGCACCGCCGTTCTGGTTTCACATTCCTGATTGAGCCAGGCACAACCTTCGTTCTCGGGGCACGCGGCAGTCGTGTCGCCA
>CAUZEG010000235.1:0-4990 GCA_963578775.1 Myxococcales bacterium | reverse complement strand
TCGATCTGGCCGATCCGACGATAAGTTTCGTAAGCCAGGATGTCGGCGGCTTCACGACCGCCGCTACGGGCGGGACCATTCTGGTGGGATTGGCAGACGACCAGGCTCCGTTATCTGCCGGAGTTCAGATTCCTGTCGCCATCGATATCGATGACTCGTCGGGTTCCGCGACGATCAATTCTGTGACGATTGATGGCGTGGCCAGCGCTCCAACGAACTTAAGCCCAAGCCTACCGCATAGTGTTGCAGTTCTACCGTCCAATGAGGTTGTCTACGGCGTTACCCTGAGCCACGGAAATGGCCAGGCTGTTGTCGTGGAAGTCGCGGACGGTGCGGGTAATACCGCAACGACCTCATTCACAGCCGATGTCGATACCATTGCCCCCGATGCACCCACGGTTGCAATCGATCTGATCGATCGTCGCATGCCGCTGATTGATCTCAGCTGGACTGCAACGGCCGACGACGGCAGTACGGGTGATTCGGTCTCCTCTTACGATGTCCGGTATTCCAAGCTCCCGATCACGGCCGCAAACTTTGATAGCGCCTGCTCGGCCGATCTCCTGCCGGGAACGACCTTCGAAGCAGTACCCTCAGCCCCGGGATTGTCCAGCATCTATACGATTGCCGGCCCTGATCCACGCGATCCGCTCACCGAGGCTAATTGTCATTTCGCAACATCAACAACGGCCCAGGACTGGTACGTGGCAGTACGGGCTCTCGATGATGTGGGGAATGCCTCCGATCTATCGGCATCCGCTATGGTCAATACCAACGAACTGGTATTTCACTTCGCTCGAGTCTCCCATAGCGGTGGCAATGGCTTCTTCCATTATAAGGCCTACAGCCTGGGCGATCTGGATGGCGACGGCCTCGGCGATGTGGCTATGGGTGGATTCAACGTACATGAGTTCTGTGTCGTATACGGACGAAGTTTCACCACCGGCACAACCACGGTATCGGTTACGGATGGTGGCGATGCCAATGCCCAATGTTTCACGGGAGCCGCGGGTGGTCACCTTGGGGAAACCGTGGTCAATCTTGGAGACATCAACCAGGATGGCTTCGACGACATCTCTGCCGGCTCCAGTGGGGCTAGCGGATCGCCCGCCGCAGAGCTCTTTATCTACTTTGGCCAGGAAGACGGAAGCCTCCAGGGAACCTCCGCGATGAGCTTCACCGGTATCCAACAGAACAACACCTCGGGGGTAACCTCGGTATCCCACGCCGACTTCAATGGTGACGGTGTGCAAGACATCATTGTCGGATCCTTCAGTGAGAACCGCGTATATGTCATTCCAGGCAATATCAGCTGGCCCCCAGCCTCCGCCACGGCCTATGACCTCCAGGATAGTGCAACCAAGACGGCTCTCGGCGTGATCACCATTGAGATTCCGGACGCAGGCGCTCCCGCCGAGTTCGGACGCCGCGTGACCGGAGTTGGCAATCTGCTAACGGATGCCGGAGCGACGCAGTACGAAGATATTGCGGCTATTACAAATCGCGATCCCCCACAGGTAATCGTTATCCAGGGCCGGGCGATCCCTTCCATCATCCAGTTGTCCTCGTACGGAGGAAATACCGAGGACGATAATACGGTCGTACGCCTGCGAAGCCAGTCTGGATCGAACAACTTCGGTACCTCGGCCTTGCAGGGTGGCCGTGACGTCACAGGAGACGGAACGCCAGATATCGTTGTAGGCCACGCCAAAGGTGTTCCATCCTACTCGGTGGCCATCTTTGACGGTGCCACATTGGACGGCCAGTTCGACACAAATGTGTATGTCGATCCGACCGATCCGGCCCCGGTGGGAGATGCTGTCTATCGTGGCGATAACGGCACCATTATCGGTGGAGACATCCTTGCTCCGGTCTTCATCCCGCCCCTTGATGACGTCAATGGGAGCCCTGCCACCTGGGACATTGCCTACCGCAAGTACAATCCCAATAACACCTTCGAATCGGGCCAGGTCTATGCACGTCTGAATCTATCCGACGCGCCGACCGGTTGGGAGATAGGCGATTTCCCGTGGCAATCCGTCGTCATCGACGACCCCGACGATCCAGGCTATTCCTTCTTTGGTCTGTCCGGGATCCTCGGCATTCCTGATTTCAATGGTGACAACTTCCCAGACATCCTCGTACCGGTCTACTCCCCAGCGGGCATGGTACTTATGTATTAAGAAAGGAACGAATGAAACTCGTTTCCAAATTAGGAGAACTTCATGTCGGAACAAAAGAAAAAAAACGAAGGCAACGAACTGCCAGCCGACAGTAAAACATCGGGAAAGAAGGCGTACGTAAAACCCCAAGTGCATAGTCGTCCTGCCTACGAAAAGCTGGCGCTGGCGAGTTGCGCAACAAACCCGGAAACCATTCCGCAACCCTTCGGTAACTGTCTGCCATCATGACGACTTCCAATCCCCGTACGTTCGCGGTCGGCATTGGCTCTCGGGTTTTTGGACTGCAATTTCTTGAAGAGGGGCCCTGGCTGCCATTGGTACGAGAACGTCTAAAGACGTTTCAACAGGTAGCACCCGTGGACTGGACTCTTCAGATCGAAGTGGTGCGACACAATCACCATTTTGATCCCAGACCACGTCTTCAATGGCAGGGCGAAGAGTTCCACCTGGAATTCAGCACCTTTCGAGCCCAATCCCAGTTAAAACAAGGCCTGATCCACGGCACAGTACTTGACTCTGGTAACCCCGAAGATGTGGCTGAATGGACCTGTTCCCTATTGCGCTCCCTGGCAACGGAACTCCTCCGCAGAGACGAAACCCTCGTCTTTCATGCGGCGGCAATCTCCATGGCACCTACTCTCGGTGTCCTCGTGGTCGGACCAAGGGGCGCCGGTAAAACAACGTTTGCATCGGGTAGCTGGGTACAATCCCGCTATTCCGACGATCATGGAATGGTGAGCTGGAATGGAAGCCCATGGTTGGTTGGAGTGCCCTTTACTGGTCGGGAGCAACGACCTACTCAGGTGGGTCGCAGTCCCCTGGACCTCATTGCCATTCCAGTACACGGCGAGCCAGGACTCCCACCCGTCTGTACCCGACTCTCTCGAAGCGACGCGACCCAGGCGTTGTTGGAGCATCTGATCTGTATTGACGACGCTCCAGATACCTTCGCGCAGAATCTGAAACATGTGTTGAGACTTGTGGATGCAGTGCCCGTAATTACCCTACGCTATCACCCGAACACATCCTCTTCAGAACTCTCCGCAACTCTGATCCAAGCAACGTCGACCCTTCGAAAGGCAAGTTGATCCATGGCGAACAATCCATATCTGAAAGTCAGTCGTCGCTTTTTTGAGGCCGGTCGTCTCGCGTCCGTACATCTGGATCTGACCTACCGCTGTGATCTGAACTGCATCCATTGTTATCTCGATGATCGAACTCGGCCCGGCCCCAGCACCCAGGTCTGGTTGGATGTCATCGATGATCTCGCTCGAATGGGGGTGTTCGGTATCACTCTATCGGGTGGTGAGGTCTTTCTCCGCAAAGACATCTGGACACTCCTCAAACGTCTTAAATCCCATCGGTTTTATGTGCGACTTAAAACCCATGGGATGAAAATCGATGCGGAGTTTGCACAAAAACTCCGGGATCATGCGGTACATGGAGTCGACCTGAGTCTGTACAGTCTCGAGCCCGGTCCCCACGACGAGATCGTTCGTAGAAAAGGCGCCCAGGTTCGCACACGCGCAGCCATCGACCACCTTCTGGGCGCGGGAATTGATGTCCGCGTCAATAATGTGGTGATGGAAGCCAACCGGGATGGCCATCGAGAACTCCATGCGGAGATGCTAAAAAAGGGTGTGTTATCGAGTTACACGGGTATGATCCGGGGTTTTCAGGGCGGGGGTACCGAGGTGTATTCGGTCGGCCTTTGCCTATCCGACCTGATCAAGATTGAGGCCGACCAACTGGAAGACCATAAGGCGGATACCCCCGCCGAGGTGACACAGAAGTTCACCCCACAACCCCATAATGAGGCGATTCAATGTGGGGCCGGGAATTTCAACCTCTACGTCGATCCCGATGGCAATGTGACTCCCTGCGTCTCCTGGCCCATGACACTCGGAAATATCGGGGAACAGTCGATATCGGAGATCTGGGAAAAAAGCAGAGAACTCGAACAGATCAAACAATTGCGACAAAGCGATCGGAAAGGCTGTCATGGCTGTTCCTATCGACAGGGCTGCAGTTATTGTCCGGGTATGGCCTACATCGAAACGGGCAGCGCCACGAGTCCGGCCGAAGCCCTTTGCCGGACAGCACAGGCCCGCGCCATGGCGCAAAAACAATTGCATCTGGGCGGTTCGGATCGGCGCGTCTTTTTCCCGATCGCCAAGCAAAAAACAAATGCCGAGCGGGCGAAGGAGCTTGAGGCGATCCTGGCCGAAGAACCCGATTGCACCGGAACCAACCACGCCTGTCCGAGCTGTTCGTGAACGCCCTCCCTGAAATGACCAACCTCAGTATTCAGCTTGTGGCTCCCGCCCTGACTACGACGACCGATGTCGTAGTTTCCACCCAACCCGGGACAAGCCGCATACTCCGTTTAGAGGAATCTGATCGCCTTCCCTATTCGGACCGATCTTTTAGGGAAATCTGTCTGGACACCTCCTTTAACCCGTCCTGGCTTTTTGCTGAAATCGCACGCCTTTTGAAGCCAGGTGGTCTCCTGATCATCCGCCCGCTCCCCGAGTCACGGCTACCCGGCAGGGTACGCCACTGGTTCCATGCTCGAGCCACATCTCAGAAGCTTCTGGGAGTCGATCTGGTCCCAACGAAGGCATCCTGGCGGAGGACGGAACTTTGTGCACGCCGCCCTCTCGAACGGCACGACATCGCCTTGAACGCAGATGAGGAAGCGTTCGCCCACGCCCTCCAGACCCATGGACGGGGGCGCTTTGTCGCATATGGGGGGAGCATGCGACCGTGGATCCCGGCCGGTAGCTCCGTCTGGGTCCGCCGGATGA
>CAUZEG010000234.1:0-5025 GCA_963578775.1 Myxococcales bacterium | reverse complement strand
CTGCTTTTTTTTCCTGAAATCTCTTTCAGCAGCCTGCTTTTCCTTATAGGACATGCCCGATTTGGGTCGTATTGTTCGCTCGATATAGCGCAGCAGGCCATGGCTACAACCGACGCCTGCCACATATTCAAATTCTGGGCTGGTACACTCGGCCCCAAATCTCTCCTTGAAAGCTATTGCCGCCCCAACCTGCTCCGATATCATCTGTAGCTTGCCGTGCGTGGCCCAAGCATCAGTACCGGAGTGGTTGCTAATAGTTTTGCGCGCCTTTTTCTTCACGACCTTGGTCCGTCGGGCCGGGGATTCCGCAGCCTTCCGAGCCGCCGCCGCTTCTTTTTGTTCCTTGATCATGAGGCTCTTGATGCGCGTGGCGGCTTGTTGCAGGTCGCGATCGGTAAGCTCCTCTTTATGGTTCGTTACGAAGGCACTGCATTGGTCTATCGTGGTGTTGGCCAGCCCCACGGTTAATCCCTTTCGGGTGTACTGGTATCCATTGGCATCCTTCCCTGTAATGCTCCCTCCACCCAAACTCTTGAGCGGTATACACGAGACCCCCACAATCAAACCACTGATGACCAATCCGAGTATCATTCCACCGACAACGAACGTTCGCATAGTTCTCTCCCTTCCCGCGTTTGAGGTTCACAGGTCTGGAATTACCAGCTCTCTCGTCCCGTACGAAATGACCGATCAGAACGGCCCTGAACGCAGTTGAAAAAACCCGACAACCCAAGCCCTGTCCCGGAAAAAATACGCCCCTATGGACGGATTGTAAAGCGCAGGCCCCGAGGACGAAAAAAGAAACTTGAAATTGGCTGGTTGGTCCGCTATCCACCAGACCTCCTTCCTCACCATGCGGTCCGGAGTTCTGCTCAATGATGCGACGTCTGGTTCTGGCCTTATTCATCCCAACTCTTATGGCCTGCGCCACAGAGGGCGCCGGTACGTCTGGCTCTGCCCCGGGGTATAAACAACTGCACGAAGCCATCTTCGCCCCCAACTGCGCCAACAGCGCCTGCCACGGCGGAGAGCTTGGGATCGGGGGGTTATCATTCGAAGGCCTGGAATCATCCTATGCGGCACTTATAGACATCGCCCCCACCAATAGCCTCGCCCAGAAGGATGGACTCAAACGCGTGGCTCCGGGGAATTCGGAAGGCTCGTTTCTCGTACGAAAGCTCGCCTGGAATAGCGACCAGTTGAACACCCACGGCTACGGTGCGGCCATGCCGATGGCATCCTTCCCCGCCCCGGGCCCCAAATCCCTGGAGGCCATTCGTCAGTGGATTGATGCAGGAGCACCAATGGACGGTGCGGACTTCGAGGTGGATGAGGCCAACTCCGAGGTAGACAACTACGTCTCGTGTGACGGAACGACCGAGGACGAGCTCCGCGCCTGCTTCCCAGCCCCGGCGGGTGAAGACCGGCTACGAATCTATACCCCAGCCCTTCATCTGCAACCGGGAACCGAACATCTGTTCTGCTCTCGTATCGACATAGATATCGAAGACGACCTGCTCCTCAGCCGGGCCAAAGGCTTGCAGATGAGCGGTGGTCATCATGCGGCGGTATATGTGTCGATGGCCGCGTCTAATGACTTTGAGCCCATCGAATGCGACCAGATCGATATGGGTGCCATGCGCTTTGTAACCGGTGCCGGAGGTGCGGGTGGCCAGGAGCTAACGGTACCCGATGGTGTGGCCCTACGGATCTCCAAAGGCCAGCAGATCATCGTCCAAAGCCATTATATCAACACGACTCTGGAACCCCAGGTGGTCATGGACGCGATCGATCTCAGCCTGGTCAGCGACGACGACGATCTGGTGATCGCCGACTCCCTCGCCGTGATCGACTCGGAATTCGAGGTTCCCGCCGGCGCCGAAGACTACGAACGAGTAAAGACCTGTACACTCGATCAGGAGATCGATCTGCATCTTCTCCTTGGCCATACCCACGACTACGGAGTCCTGTTTCGCGCCGAACTAATTCGCGCCGGTGGTGCAACCGAAGAGTTGTACTTCGCCACGGATGGACCAACCCTGCGGGACAACCCGGCCATTACCACCTACGATCCCCCCCTTCATCTGATGCCGGGCGATCAGCTTCGGATCACATGTCGCTGGACCAATACAACCGACCACGCCCTGGGCTGGCCGGAGGAGATGTGTGTGGCCTTCAGTTATTACTCACCCGCGGCTGGCTTTATGATCTGTGATACCTTCAACGAGCACCCGGTCCTGATCACAGGAGAGGCCACCGACGGCTGCGGGCAACCCGACGATCTGGGAAACGAGCTGGGTATCGGCCTGTATTGCACCGCAGATGGCAATGAATGCGCCGACAATGGCGTGGCCAACTTCTGCATCGCAGCCTTCAGCTCGCATAATTACTGCACCAAGATCCTCTGCCAGGATGATAGCGAGTGTGGAACCGGTGCCCATTGCGCGACAGAGTCCGCCGGCAGCGCCTGCGTCCCTGACTACTGCGACTAGAGCGTAACCCTCTAACCGACTGCCAGATCGATAGCGCAGGTCGCCTGGGCTGATTCTATAAAGGCCTTTTGCAGAGTGTCGATCAGCAGCTGAACCGCGGCCCGCGGCTTGGCTCCCTTGCGGATCACCGCATTCAACGGAAAGGGTACGTCCGTATCCAGCCCCTGGAGTGGCTTGAGCTCCTGATGGCGCAACTGGCAACGGATGGACACTTCCGGGAAGTAGCCCAGATAGGCGCCGTCGAAGACCATCTGAATGGCCATCTGCATCAGTTCGATGGTGGCACCAATACGGCGTGGCAGGCGTTCATTGGGAAACTGGTCCAGGTTCGGAAGGTACTCCCTTCGGAAGAACTCGGGAACCACCGATGGATAGGTGAGGAGGTCTTCGCGGGTCACCACCCCATTCTCATATAAGGGATGATCCATCCCACAAACGAGAACCCCAAAAGAGGTGGCCACCGGGATAACATCCACATCCTGAAGCCCCTCCTGACCGATGGTGAATCCCACGTCCAGCACCCCGTCTTTGAGCCCATGGACGATCTGGCTGGGAACCATCTGATAGGACCGTGGTGATAAACCGGGATGGTTGCGGACTACCTTCGCGAGAGCATGCGGCAGCAGGTAGGTCGAGAAAATCTCATCCGTACCGATCTTGATCTGGCCGCGAATACTCTCGTCGGCTTCATCGAGATCGCGTCGCAAATCGTCAATCTGGCGAAAGAGTGTCCGGCAATGATCCAACAGGATCTCCCCCCTATCGGTGAGCTGCACGCTTCGAGTCGTGCGGACCAATAACTGCGCTTTCAGTTCCGTCTCGAGTTTCTTGATGGCTTTGCTTATGGCCGGAGGTGATACAAAGGACAGCTTCGCCCCCTGCGAAAAGCTCCGCACAGACGCCACATTATAGAAGTAACGAAGATCGGTCAGCTCCATTTCGAACACCCTTATTGTTTCTTGTAGTGAATCAATAATACGGAAACTATTGACTACAGCGCAACATAAACTTTGCGGCTTCGGAGCTTTATAAAGCCATTGGTGGACGTCGCTAGCGGGACCACCAGGACCGTTTCGCCCAATCATTGACCGGGCTCTTGGAGAGACTGAACTTCTGGCTTGTATCCATGAAGTCGTGGGAATGGATGACGAGCCGATCGGGGTAGAAGAGAACCACCGCGTAGGCGGGAGGTTCGAAACTTCCCGGGATCTCTTTCTTCGCTTTGAAATCGAGCCATACCTGGTGATTCATAGAGCGAAGGGTCGAGAAGGAGATCCCCAGCCAATTGCCGGATAGGGGACGGTGAATATGTCCAAAGAACAGATGGCGGATCTGCTGGGCATGGGGCCGGATCACATCCGCAAAGGCTTCCTGGTCGACCAGGGCGATCCGATCCAACGACGGTAGCCCGATATGGAAGGGGGGATGATGCATAAAGAGATAGATGGGCCTGTCTTCCGCCTGGTTCAGTTCCCGCTCCAGCCAGGCTTGTCGAGTCTTGCAATACACGCCCGCGGCCTGGCCGGACTTATTGCTGTCCAGAAATAGGAAACGTCCCGCAGGGTAGTCCCGGCTCGACTGGATAAAACCGTTCTCATCCACCGGTTGGTCGGGAAAACACTTCGAGAAGGCGGACCGTGCGTCGTGATTTCCAACCAGTAGTTGCAATGGGGGCTTCAACTCATCCAGGCACTCCTTCAAACTCGCGAAGGCCTTGGCCTCACCCCAATGGGTCAGATCCCCCGTCACCACGCATAGATCGGCGTCGGCGTGGTTCTCGTTGATATCCTGAATACAACGCTCCAGGTTGGCCCGAGGATCACCGCCATACAACGTCTTCCCTTTGGGGACGAAATGCGTATCGGTGAGGTGAATCATTTTCATGGCTGGACCTTTGTTTCAGTCATGGGATCCTCTACGCACTTTCTGACGGCCTTTCTTCACATTGGCACGTTGTCGCTTCGATTCCAGACGGCGCTCTTTGCTGGCCCGGGTCGGTTTCGTTTTTCTTCGTTTCTTGGGGCGTTTGAGGGCGGCCCGAATGATTTCCGCCAATCGCTCGCGGGCCAGCTCGTGGTTACGAAGTTGGGACCGATGGGAGGCACAGACGACGAGTAACTCCCCCTCGGCGGTGATCTGACTGGGGTGGGCCTGACGAATCCGCTCCTTCACATCCTCAAAGAGGACCTCACAATCCTTGAGGTTGAAGCGAAGGCGAACCCGTGTCTCGGTCTTGTTCACATGCTGGCCACCGGGCCCACCGGATCGACTCAACTCCACCGAGAGATCCGATCCCGGGATGATTATGCTTTCGGTGATATGTAGTGGATCGAGCATGCGGGTCAGGGGGTTGCTGTGGCGCTTACGAGTACCTGGCGGAAATTTCCTGGTCCATCGGTGCCACAATCCGAAGGAGTCTGGCTCTCACAAATGCTTGCCGTCACATACATTCGATAGCGACCATCGACCAACCGAACCACGGTGGGATCGTTGAGGGAGTAGACCACGAAGCCAAAGGTATCCCAGTCAAAGT
>CAUZEG010000233.1:0-5057 GCA_963578775.1 Myxococcales bacterium | reverse complement strand
CACGGTCGACCAGAGGCTGGCGTTCGTAGGCGGGTTTAATGTGAAAGGCGAAGATTGGGACACCGTCGGTCAAAAGGTCTTCGAACATCGCCGAATGGAGTTCGAGGCCAGCGCAGATACCCGGCTCGATGTCTTCAATAAATGGCGTCATTCGGACTTCGTCCCGCGGAAGGATTATGGCTTTCGCATTGAAGGTCCTCTCGTAGGTGATGTGGTGCGGATCTTTGACCAGCGCTGGATCTATCAGCTCTTCTCCGGCGTCGAATTTGCGGACACATCCACAATGATCGAGCCTTTGAAGCCCTATCCGGCCCCGTTGGACGATGGGATCCAGGCACAGCTCGTCACGACAATGCTCAGCCCATGGAACGACTTCTCCATTTTGGAAACCCTGCTTCGCGCCATCTCCCGAGCGGAACACTATATCTTCATCGAAGACCAGTACCTGCGCTCCACGATCCTGGCGGATGCCATCGTATCCCGGATGTTGGAAAAACCGGATATCATCTTGATCATCGTCACCAATGCCATCGATGAGTGGGTCGATCCGGGCTGCTGGCAGACCTACTTGGAAGTGCAACTATTCGACATCTTCGTCCCGAACCGCTTCGCAATTTTCTACCTGCAGGCCTTCGATTGGGTCGACTCCGAATGCATTGTCTGTATTGACGAGGTCGACGCCTATTTCGAACCCATTTTCATCCACTCCAAATTGGTCCTGATCGACGATGTCTTCCTGCTGGCCGGATCGACCAATCACAATAATCGTGGACTGCTATACGAAGGGGAGATGTCCCTGGCGATCTTCAACCCGGACTGGGTTCGCGCGGCCAGAGACAAGATCTTTGCGCCGATGCTGGGAAGTGCTTTCTACCCCGATCTGACGATTGACGAGTTTCTGCCCACCTTCAAGGTGCAGGGCTGGTGGAACGCCATTACCTATCTGAACTGGGATATCGAATATTTCGATCTGGATCTGGACGGAGCGCCCGTGCCTATGACCTATATTCCAGACGGCCTGCTCTACCCCTTCAACTGGGGCGATCCCACCGACTGCCTGCTCCATGATGTCGGCCCCGATATCCTCTAAGACAAGCGGCCGCAGAAATAGTGCTCCCGACCCCGGGCCGCTTATTTGAAGCGTATGCTCTCCACGATCTGGTCCAGTCGAGCCACTGTGCTGGAGTCTTTCTCGTCCGGATCGCGATTCGACTTGACCACCAACCGGAAGTCTTTTCCAGGAAGGCCAATGAGATAGTATCGCCCCACAGAAAGAATCCCCAGATGCGGCATTTTAATAAGTCTGTACTCGTAAAAATACGAGGAGACCTCCATGCCATTCGACCAGGTTTCATGGCGGATTGTTCCTTTCTTGGGCACAGTACCCTGACGTTTTCGGGGTGACGCCTTGAAGTGTTCCTTCGCCTGCTCCTTCACCGTTCCATTCGCTGGTAACTTCCATACGGTGATATGTTGTCGATGATCTGGGAAGCCATCCGTTTTCCCGGCGATATAGAATTCGGCGTTGGTCGAGCCCAATTGATATTTTATCATTGAGCCACTCTCCATGAACTCATATCTGGATGCGCGGTTCACATACGTTATGTATGGACTTTGATCGGTGGGGCTCTGCGCCCAGGTAGCCGGGATCTGTATGGTGAAATAGGCATGATCATGAGAAACCAGCGGCTGTCTAGCTCGCGCTTGGTCTTGCAGGACAGCAAGCCTCCTTCGTTCCGATGGCGACTCGCCCGGGCATTGATTGGCCCATACGAACGGATCGTTTTTCGCAAGTCGCGCGGTATCCGGACAACTCAACGTTCGAATATGGGCCAGGCAACCTTCGAACTTGTCACGAACAATCAATGGACCAGACAATGGGTTCGAACCGATTGCCTCTCCACGTTCTAAAGCGTCTTTACACACCACATCACAATCGGCCTTGATACCAGCACATTGTTTTGCACGTTCACAACTTACTCTACAGAGTTTACCTAATTGGTTTTGTCGTCGATGGCCTTGCTTTAGACTGCTCTCAGGTTGAACGGGTTTTGTGGAGCTCTCGGCACGCTTTCTGGTTTCCGACGACGACTCCGCTGCAGCTTTCTTTTTGGCGGCTTGAAGACGCCTGATTCTGGCGGCTATTTCCTGCATTCGAGCCAGGTTTTTCTGGTGCAACGCGTCCTTTTCTGCAGCCGTTCTTTGCGGCTCGACTTCGATGGTCGCAACGATGGCTTCAAACATCGGCCGAAGTTCCGACGACTCATAGCCCGCCGCTTGCCAATGTGTCTTTACGAATAGACGTTTGCGAGCCCCCGGCCGAAGAATCAGATAGCACCGTCCTACGCTCGTTCGACCGCCGGGCAACGTGGAACGATGGGCTACCGACAACAGGGTCGTCCCGTCCGGGCGCTTGTCGATCTGAAAAGGATCCCTGTGATTGCAACTACGGTTCGGATCCTTAAAGAGGGCTCTGGCATGTACTTTGAGAGCTGCATTCACCGCAACCGCGTCAAGCCAGATCTGCGGTTTGGTGAACTTCGTCGGTTTGCCCATGCGTACATATCTGGACACCTGGCGTCCTTCATCCAGGGCAGCCAACTTATGATCCGCAAGAGACTCCCATTTCGGAGGTAATTTCAATCGGTGATCAAATCCCTCGGTGACAACCAGAGCCAGCCACTTCTGCTTATCGAAAAGCTCCTCCGCCTTTTTCCTCTTAATTTTCTCTTTCTCCCACGCTTCTTTCTTAGCCTTCGCCGCAGCCATATCGGCCGCTTTCTTCTGGTAGCGAGCCATCTGGCCCCGGATGTCCTTGCGGTGATCCACTCCCGCCCAGGCGTATTCGATCTCCGCGATCATCCGAGTGCGCTCGAAATCACGGCGTGCCGCCAAATAGGCTTCATCCACCGCTCGCGAGAAAAGATCCTCCCGAGCCTCTCGAGATTTCATCGGCAGGCTCAATCGTCGCAACTTGCCACTGCGGATCCCAGCGAGAATCTTCTTCAACTTCGGTTTCGTATGTCTGGATAGATGGGCAACCAGATGCAGATTGCGATCGGTTGAGTACAAATGTGCGGAAACTCTCCGATAATTTATCTGGATGGTTCGGGTATAGACGGCCCCAGGGCGACCGAAATAACCGATTCCCCTCTCTTTTCCATCATAGTGGAACCCCCGCGAGACATACTCGGCTCCATAGTCGGAGCCCGCGTCCGCGAGATCGGAATCCGAGATGGGGTCTATCAGCCAGGCGGTGGTGTTGTTCACTCGCGCCTTGAGGGTAACCGAACCGAGATAGGTCGCGTGCGGATATTTGCGATGAAACTTTTTGGAGTCCTGTTTGGACAGATAGGTAGCGTTCCAGAACCGCGGCTTCAACTCGATCGATATATCTTTGGACACAACGGGGGGGGTAATGCAGGCCGTCATCGCCAGCAGGCATAGCAAACCAGACCAGCGCAATCCCCGGAGAAAAGTTCGCCTGATCGCCGTCCTGTCTGGTCGTGCCGCATCTACCCGCATCGTTCCATTCCCTTTCCAAATCGGTATACCGAGCACCCCAATGTCTCACTCCCCGGCTTTCTCGGTCAAATGCGCGAACTCCGAACTCGCCAATTTAGATTCCCGAACATAGACTCGGCCGCGCGCAGAACCACCACCACGGAAAATCGTATGCGGAAGATTGTATTTGCCCTCTTTGTCCTCCTGTTCTGGGGCTGCTCCACATTGAATGGTGCACGGCCCCTCGGGCCCCAACAACATGAGGCCGGGCTTGTATTGGGTGGCCCCCTGCTAAAGCTGGGCGGCGCACCCATTCCGACCCCCAACGCCATCGTAAGTTTCCGCTCCGGACTAAAGCCTCTTTGGAACCGGCCCTTCGAGATCGACTACGGATTCAATCTTACTGCGGCGGCGTTCGGAATTGGCCAAACCCATGTGGGGGTCTCGTGGCAGCTCGTCAAACAGGCGGGGTGGCGACCGGCGATAACCGGGACCGGACGCCTTTTCCTGGCCACAGACGCCGAGACCTTCTGGTCCGCCAAACAGGAGGAGCTATTGGCCAGCTGGCTCTTCGGCCAGCAACTTCTATATGTGGGCATCGGGAACTACGTGGAACTTGCCACCTGGCAGGAGCGCATGATCCGACTGACGCCCGTCGTGGGTCTATCCCTCGACCCCTTCGCAAAGGATGGGTTCCGCTTCCAGCTGGAATGGCGCTGGTTCGCCGTCAACGAGGAGCCTGAAACCGAGGCCATTGAATGGATCCCGGCCGACCGGGGCGCCTATGGTTTGAGCTTCGGCTTTTCGTATCTGTTCTAGGATCCCGGGAGAAACGAATGAACAAAATCGCAACACAGATACTACTTCTTCTCGGCCTCCTATCCGCCTGTGCCGATCTGGACGCGAACATCCACAATCGCCGGCATTGTTCGGTGGTCACCGAAGCCACCTGTAACGACGATCTATACTGGGATCGCCTCTGTACCGCCTGCGGGGACGACTACGACTTCAATCGCGATTACGAATGGATGGATGGCACCCTGGAGCCGGAGCAGATCCTGCGTGAGTTCAACCTGAGCACCATCGTCGCAGAGGAGCTTGCCACCGAGGTCGGAGACGGAACCCTGTTCGTCTACTTCATCCCGTCGCACGGCGAAAATGCCGCTCTGAGCGACACAACCATCGTCTACAACAACGGTAACTTCGCGAGCATCGAACATTATATTCCACGCTACCGCTTTCTTCACGACGCCGGCTACAACCTGGTGGTCTGGGATTATCGTGGCTACGGCAAAAGCCTGCCCGACCAGGACCCGCCGCCCAACGAGTTCCTCAGCGACGCACGTCAGGTCTGGGCCTGGGCCCAGACTACGGTACCCGACGCCAACCGTATGATCTCCTACGGCTACTCCCTGGGCGGGGTACCGGCCGTGGAGATGGTTATGGCCAACGATGCCTGCGCTCTCTTCATGGAAGCGGCTTTCCCGTCTATCTCCGCGATCACCAAAAGCGCATCCACCCTGACCTTCGGAGAGGGCTTTTTCTCCGCCGGA
>CAUZEG010000232.1:0-5165 GCA_963578775.1 Myxococcales bacterium | reverse complement strand
TGGTCGGGACCTTCCCCTTATCGGCCAATCTCACAATATCAGTCCGCGAATGCCTCAACTATTAGCGTCCGACCGACAGAACCAGATGGGGTGAGGTCTTGTGGATCTCCGCTTGCAGACGTGTATGGTTGACGACTTTTTTCTCCTGTCTGCTTTGGACTTGTAGCCCGCGATCGACCAATCCGCCGAATGATATCCCGGACGGTGTTCCGAGTGATATTCCGCCCAATTCGGAGATCGTCCATCATGAGTTTACGATCGTGGATTCAACGCGCCCTACTCCGCCTATCCAGGCCGATCTGGAGGCCGATAGTCGCACGATCCGTCTCGTCCTTTGGATACCACCATCGGCCGCCGATACGCCTATCCTGGTCCTCGCCCATGGGGTCGACGGCGGCCCGGAAAAGTTCGACCATTTTGCCCGCGCTGTGGCTTCACGGCGGATCGTTGTGGCCGCCCTCGCCTTTCCCCTTTCCAACGAACAGGTGGGCTTGAGCATTGGCGCGCTTGGCGATCTTGAAAACCAACCGGGAGATATGGCCTTTGTTTTTTCCTGGTTGGAGGAACAGGCGAATAGCTCCGAGAGTCCCCTCTTCCAACGATTCGATCCCAATCAACTGGTTGTGCTCGGCCATTCCATGGGGGCGGCAACAGTTCTGGCACTCACCCGCTCGGTTTGTTGTGCAGATACGACTCCGAAAGCCTCTATTCTGATCTCCACCCCGACATATCTGATGGAGATGGCCTTCCACGAATCCGAGATCCAGACCGATGGGCCACCAACTTTGTTGATCCACGGCATGGCCGATCCCGGTGTAGCCTTCTCATTCAGTTCGAATCTGTACCAGACGATCACGCCACCACGGGTGCTCGTGGGCCTGCCAGATACAGGCCATTCGGAGATGCTCGAAACCCCGACTGAAGAACCCGATCCGGCCCAGCTGGTGACAGTAGATCTGGTGGACGCGTTCATACAGAGACAGCTCGGTGGAGCCAAGACGGGCCTATCGGATCTCCTTACAGAACTCAAAGAGTCTGGATACACCGTCGAATACGACCTGCCCTGAGCCGGGTCGGGCGACTTTTCAGCCTTGAAAAGCTCGCGTATGCTCAACCGTATGCGCCCCGAAGACCAACCCAGAATACGCTCCGAAGTCAGCGGTCGACTCTTCGATCGTGTTCTGGAGCAGACAAAGAGCGGTGACCACCATCGCCTCGCCGAGGTGATCAACGACAATCTCTATCACGAATTGGAGCGTTTACGTCGCGGTGATTGCGATGGAGATCCGGGGGCGGACAAATCCTTCTATATGGATCTCCGGCGCAAGCTCCCCCATGCCAGTGACAGCCAACAGCAAACGATGCTGCGAACACTGTTGGACCGCTTTGTCAGTGAAATCTGCGGGAACTTCGATGAACGCGTCTACCGGGCCTCTACACGCTTTATGCCCCTGGCCCTGGGTGGACTCCTCACAGGCCTTTCACCCGGTCGACTACTGGACGGCCTGGATGTCCAGGGATCCCTCGACCGGCATGTGGTCATCGACGGCGACGTGGAACAGGTGCATCGCCTCAACGAACTGGGAACCCTGGTCTTTGCGCCAACCCATGTCTCGAATCTGGATTCCATCATTCTGGGCTATACCTTTCACCGCATGGACCTGCCTCCGGCGATCTATGGCGCAGGACTCAACCTGTTCACCAACCGCCTGGTGGGCTACTTCATGCGCAATCTGGGTGCCTATACGGTAGACCGTCGAAAGACCGCCCCCCTATACAAACGCTGCCTCAAGGAATACGCCACAGCTACCTTGGAGATGGGCTATAACAACCTCTTCTTCCCCGGCGGCACCCGATGCCGTAATGGAGCCGTGGAGACCCAACTTAAGAAAGGGCTTCTCGGGACCTCCATCGGTGCCTATCGAAATCAAATCACGGCCGGTGCCGACAAGGGTCGAATCTTTATTATCCCCGTCAATCTATCGTTCCCACTGGTACTTGAGGCCGCAACCCTCATTCGTGAACACCTCAAACGCTCGGGCCGGGCCCGCTATATTATTGTGGATGACGAATTCAGTCGCGCCCGCCGATGGTTTGACTTCATGCGCGGTCTTGTCTCCATGGATGCCCGAATTCATGTCACCTTTGGAGCCGCCCTGGATCCTTTCGGAAACGATCTGAACGAAAATGGGGAATCCCTCGACCCCACCGGACGGGTCATTGATCCCGCCCGCTATCTCTATGTGGATGGCAAGCCCGCCACCGACACGAAACGGGATATGGAATATACGCGTATGGCATCCAGCCGACTGGTGGCGCGATATCGTCAAAACAATGTGGCCCTGGAAACCCACGCCCTGGCCTTTGCCTGCCTGGAGCTTTATCGCCGCAACGCAGCGGAGAGCGATCTGTACCGCTTCCTCCGGTCCCTCGGTCCCGAGATGAGCCTTAATATGGAAGAAGTAGAACAAGTACTCGAACAATTAACCGACGAGTTGCAGACCCTTGAAGCGGCCGGCCAGATCCGTTGTGCGGACGCCATACGGGAGGGGGATGTAGACACCATTATACGGCGGGGATTACGCAGCTTCGGGACCTACCATACGACTGCTGTATTGGAACGTCGTGGGGTTCGCATCCATCTGGGAGACACCAATCTGCTCTTCTATTATCGTAACCGCCTCGAAGGCTACGGGCTTCTCGGGGCTCCGAACCTGCTGGAAGGAGATACAATCGCATGACTGGCCGTATTACTGTCCTCGGGGCCGGCAGTTGGGGTTGTACGGTCGCGCATCTTATCGCCCAGAACGGCCATCCGGTTCAGCTCTGGTGTCGACGAGCGGATCAGGCCGATGAGATCAACTCGAAACATACGAATGCGCGATATCTCGGAGATTTCCCACTCCATGAAGGTGTGCAAGCTACAACTGATCTGGAATCGGTCCTGTACGACGTGCCCCTGGTATTTATGATCGTACCGGTCAAGTCCTTCCGCTCCGTCTGTAGTCAAGCCGCGCCGCTCTTTGCGCCAGAACAATATGTGGTGCATGGCTCCAAGGGGATCGAAGCCGAGACCTTCTGCCGCATGTCCGAGGTCATCGAACAAGAAACCTGCATCCGCCAATACGGGGTCCTGGCCGGCCCCAATATTGCCACGGAGATCATCGCCGGAAAACCGGCCGGGGCCGTAATCGCCTCCCGCTTCCCACGGGTCGTAAAAGCCAGCCAGGACGCCCTCGTCTCCGACCGATTCCGGATCTACAATAATGACGATGTTCTAGGCGTCGAGCTGGCCGGAGCTCTGAAAAATATTGTCGCTATCGCGTCGGGCCTATGTACCGCGTTCGACCTCGGGGAGAACGCACGTGCCCTTCTCATTACACGGGGGTTGTCGGAGATTGCTCGCGTAGGCGTTTCCCTCGGCGCCGACCCGCTGACCTTTTCGGGAGTAGCCGGTGCAGGTGATCTTATCGTCACCTGTATGAGCCCTCATTCCCGAAACCACCGGGTTGGCGTGGCCCTGGCCCAGGGAAAGAAACTCGACGCCATCATCCAGGACCTCGGTATGGTCGCCGAGGGGGTCTCCACTACACGCGTCGTTCACCAGATCATCGAAGAGCGCAAGATCGACGCTCCATTATTGGATGGGATGTACCAGGTAATTGAAGGAACTCTCGATCCCACCGAGGCTGTGGCCTACTTCATGACTCTCGCGGCCCGACAGGATATCGATCAGGCGCTTCGTTGACCGTTCGTAGGCATAGGTTGTGGTAAAATTATTTGGGTCTGGTCAAGCCGGAACGCAATGCCTATAATCGCCGTAAATTACGCCTGGGAGGGGACCAGAAAATGCGACTTCAATACCTTCTGCTTACTGTTCTGCTAATTGGATTTGGTTGCGGTGACACCTCCGGAGACGAACCTGTCGTGGACAACGACAACGACGGACTGTCCGAAGTATTTGATTGCGACGACAACGACGCGGAGAAGCTGGCCTGCGATACCGGCGATAGCTGTGAGCACGAAGAACAATGCCCCCTTGGCTATTGCGTCTCCGTAGAGGGGGAAGGAGTCTGTGCCTGTGAAAATGCCAACTTCACTGGTGCGGACTGCACAGAATGCGCGAAGAACTGGGAAGGCGATGCTTGCGACGTATGCCCTGCAAACTTCACGGGCGATAACTGCGATCAATGCGCCAATGCCTGGGAAGGTGCCAACTGTGGTGGCTGTCCCATTAATTATACCGGCGACAACTGCGATAGCTGCTCCAATGCCTGGTCGGGCGATAATTGCGAAACATGCCCGGCGAATTTCTCCGGGCCGGACTGCGACACCTGTAACGACGGCTGGTCCGGCGATGCTTGCGACGTATGTCCCACTAACTTCACGGGTGATGACTGCAATACCTGCGCCAATGCCTGGTCAGGCGAGGCCTGCGACACCTGTCCAGTAAATGTGACCGGCGACGATTGCGATACCTGCGCCAATGCCTGGAGCGGTCCCTCCTGTGAAACCTGCCCCAGCAATTATACCGGCGATACTTGTGATACCTGCGCGGATGGTTGGGAGGGAGACAACTGTGAAGTCTGCCCGGCCAATTTCCAGGGCAACCATTGCGATGTCTGCGCCGAAGGTTGGGAAGGTGATTCATGCGATGTATGCCCGGACAACTTTGCGGGCAATAATTGCGATACCTGCGCCAACGCGTGGATGGGCGGGGCCTGTGATGTCTGCCCACCAGAAGCGACCGGCGAAAACTGCTCCATAACCCCCTGATGCCTGTGCTCAATCAGGCCCGTTCAGCCTGAACCACGCTTCGTTGGGGATCGTCTGCTATTCGGGGACTGTATGAGCCCGTTGACCCATCATACACGTCGTAGTCAGCCCTACCCCATGGTTCGCCTGACCCATCGGAAGCTGGATCCCGATTATCAGGGACCGGTCTTTATCTGGGATGTAGACAAGACCTATCTAGACACCCATTTCTCCAGCCTGAAGGGCCTGGCAAAAATTCCGTTTGAGTTCGCCCGGGATAAGAAGGCTGTTCCCGGTACGGTGGAACTCCTTCGATCCCTGCGTAGAGGTCCTGGAGAAACGGAGCATCGCCCGCTCTATTTTGTATCGGCCAGCCCCCCTCCGTTGCGCCACGCCATCGAACGCAAAAT
>CAUZEG010000231.1:0-5294 GCA_963578775.1 Myxococcales bacterium | reverse complement strand
GAACGCCGATCTTCGAAAAGCAAAGCTGAATGATATGAGCTTGACGAAATTACAGCTGACCGACGCGGATTTGACCGAGGCGAATCTGCAGGGAACCGACCTCTTTGAAGTGTCGCTTCGGGGCGCAAATCTGACAGGCACCGATCTGAGCGGTGCTCGCATGGGTCATGTCATTCTGACTGGTGCCGATCTGACCGGGGCCGATCTGCGCGGTGTGGTCTGGCGGCATACAACCTGTCCGGATGGCACCAGGAGCACGAATAACGGGGATAGTTGTTGTGGTCACCTCAACGGGAAGGTACCCGGGGCTGGCTGCCCTTAATTACAGCTGGTCGAGGGCAGCACGTACACCTGGTAATACGAACAGAACTTCGTGAAGCCACGGGAGTCACAGCTCGAGGTAGAGAAGGTCCAATCGCCGCCATTGACCTGTTGGATATTGAAGTCCCGACATTCATCTTCGGTCCAGTCGTTCATGCATTGGACAGGGGCGCTACCACCGGCGCAGGAGCCGTCGCCACCGCAGCCACTAGTCAGCGAAATCCCCAGAATCAGTAGACTTGAAAGACCGATAGAAAGAAGCCGAGCCATTCCACCCTCCTCGATAGAGATGCCCTTAGAATACTCTCCAGCCCGTGTTGCGGCAACGCGGGAAGAGTAACGCCGTACGAGTCTACAGTCGTTTATGTGTGATTGGACGATTCCAGCAGGGCACGAAGGTGCGCCAGCCCTTCGGGATCACCGAGAGCCAGAATACTACCGCCAGGGTGTAGCCGTTCGTCGGGCAGGGGATTGTAGACATACGGTCCCGACACTTTGCTACGCGCTCCAACTACGAGACAGTTGGCCTGGCTACGCAGATCGGCCTCGCGAAGGGAGATGTTCGCATACGGCCCGTCATAGGGAATGTTGATCTCCGCCAGGCTCAAGGAGTTGTCGGTGGCGGCGTGCAGAGAACCCACAAAGGATGCCACCTCGGGCCGTACCATTTCACTGGCCATTCGGCGCCCACCCATCAGGGCCGGTGAGACGATACCGTCTACGCCCACGCGGCGGAATTTATCGGCGCCGAAGGCCTCGTCCACCTTGGCCACGATCCGTAGGTCGGCGTTGAGTTGCCGCGCCGACAAACTCAGATAGAGATTGTCTCGATCGTCATGAAGGGCGGCGATCAGTCCATCGGCACGATCAATTCCTGCGGCGCGCAATACCTGCTCTTCCAGGGCATCCCCGACCAGATGGGGGAGGATGTCGCCAAATTCCTGCAATACGATCTCGATGCGGGTCGGATCCATATCGATGACCACCAGGGAAGTCCCCTCACTACGAAGTTCACGGATGGTATGCATTCCGCTTCGCCCGGCTCCACAAACGACGATGTGATGGTTGAGGTTGTCGATTCTACGAAGCATTCGTCGTCTCCAGAAGCGATAAAGTAGATCACCTTCGATCACCATCGCGGTAATCGACGTTACGAAGTACAGCAGACTTCCGCCACCAAAAGTTATCAATCCGATGGTGAACCAGATAAGCGCATCCGATTCGCGGATCGGAATGACCTCCTGAAAGCCCACAGTCGATACGGTCAGAACGGTCGCATAAAGGCAATCGAGAAGGGAGATCGTGTGATCGGTCAGCTCGTAGTAGCCATAGGTTCCAGCGAACAGTACAAGGCATATGAGTAGAGCGGCACGGGTGGTGCGGCCTTGTCGAGCCTCACGTTCGGCTTCGGCGGCCTTCCTGCGAAGCGGCGACATCAGTCGGAAGAAACGCCCTTTAGCGGCCCGTGCAAATCGGCGCATACCTGGCTCCTGAAGATTTCATTCGTCGTCGTTATTCTGGTCGATACGCGGCAGTGCACCACTGGGGTGGTAGCACAAACGGGTTACTCCGGTTGGCGATACCGTATAGATGATATGATCATCATCATGCTCCGTTCCAAATTCCTTCGATTCGTCCTCGTGTTGGGTGGACAACTGGCGCCCAAAGCCGACCATACTATGTATCTTGTCGAGGACCTCTGTCGTCGGAAGCGTGACTCCACCGAAGGACTTGACCCCGGACATGATGACAGCGCGGCGCTCTTCGAGGGGGATGGTGGAATATACGCGTTGCAGGAAGGCGTCGGTATTTGAGTTGGAGCTGCCATGATGGGGAACCTTTAACAGCTCACTCGCAAGAGATATCTGCCCGTTATCGTGCATACTGACCAGATCGAGTTCGGTGCTTTCTCCGATATCAGCCGTCAGTAGCAACGAAACCCCGTGCACAGTGACTCGTAACACCAGGCCTTGTTCGTTGGTGGATCGTCCGGCATTCGTCTGGCTATGGGGCCACAGGATCTGTACTTCGCTATACGGCGTGGAGATAGCCACATCACCCGGGTTCTGCACCAGTCCCGGGTAGGGAGGCGCCGCAAATATGCCGGCGTTTTCGGAGACGGCCGCGCTGATCTGGGACCGTACGGATGGCCAGGAGTTGGATGTATTTGTATTACCGGACCCTATGAACCCGCCCACATTATAGGCATCAAGCACTGTGGGGATGCCCCCGAAATGATCGCTATCCCCATGGGTGACGACAACCCATTCGATGACCTCGCCCGGGTTCATATTATGGGCGGTAAGATAATTCCGTACAACGGCACCCCCATCGGCTCCATCACCACCGGAGAAGGCCGGAGCGTTCCCTGCATCGATCAGGATGTCCACAGGATCGGCGGGATCCCCACTCGGCAGTTGAAGCCAGATCGCGTCTCCCTGTCCCACATCGATAAAATGCGCCAGAAAGGTGTCGGGATCAATTGTTGTGAAATCCTCCGGCACACAGAAGGGTCCATCGGTCCGTTCCGGGTAGAGGGTCTCGGCGTTCTGAAGCGGTGGAAGGCTTGTATCGGGCAGGCAGGCACAGATCCCTGTCAGAACGAGGGCCCACGCCATAGTCTTGTACCGATTACGGGATGTCTTCCGATTCCGTTGAATTCGCATTTGGCGAATCTAGCATGATCGTCGAACGGGTGCACCCATACTTTCGGCACGTAACGGTATACGATTGGGGCCGTCTAATAGCCTTTGATCATACGCACGCGTGCTCCATTCTCCAGTTCATGGATGGAGCGCGTAATTACTGCGATGCAGTGATTTCCGTAGGCAAAGATGACCATCGCTTCGCCGATGTTCTCAAAGGGATAGCGGCGCAATTCCCGCTTGGACACCTTACGTATCCCATCACCCCGCTCCAGGATCACAAATCTATTTCCAATCTGCACGCCCTGGCGGGTACCGCGGTCGATCATCACATATTCGTGCTGTGCCGTTACAGTAGCCTCACCGATGAGAGCACTGACAACTCCGTCGACCTGAAGGGCGTTAGAAGTCGGTTCACGATAAATATGCAGGGCTTCTCGAAGTATTACGCGATCACCGCGCTCTATGACATCCATGGCCTCAAGAATGATTCCACGGGTGTAGCGGGCTTCTTTGCCGAGAACTTTCAGTTCGCCGAGAAACTCGATCGGATATCCGAGAAAGCGGCCGGTCCACGGATGCTTGATCGGCTTGTCCCGGTTTTCTCGGAAGATGGTGTATCGGTCGTTGGCGCGAATCTTCTTGGGTATGGAGAACTCCACATAGATTTCGTCGTACTTGGCTAACATATGCCGTTCTTCTCGAGAGCCTCGGATGATTCCGCTGACCTGCAGAAGTTCTTCCGGAATAAAGCTGCGCCGATCGGCAAGAACGCGCACATTCTTGGGCTGAAGATCGTAACGACTCCCCTCCAATTTGAAACGCTTTCTCTTTATCTGTAGCCGGGGAGGATCGAGGAAAACCGTATCGCCCGGGAAGATCCAGTGAGGATTGGTGATCTGCGGGTTATAAGACCAGAGCAGCGGCCAATCCCACGGGTCGTCCGAGACTAGAATGGCGATATCCCAGAGAGTGTCTCCCTCTTCGACCACGTAGACTCGTTGCGATCCAACGGCTTGCCCGGCTGGAATGATATCCGGTCCGAACCGATCTTCTTCGGCCTGGACGGATTGCACACCGGCTACGCTGAAGGCGCCGAGGAGTGTAAAGAGCATAAGTATCTTGCTACAGAGCTTCATGGAGACTTACCTCGGATAGCTGCCAACTTACGTTTTGCGACTCGGGCACTGGCGCTATTCGGGTAGATATGCCCGACCTGTTCCAGAATCTGCAGGCCTTCCGTCTTTTGCCCAAGGTTGACGAGGCTGAGCCCCATCTTGACCATTGCGTCCGGAGATTTGTTGCCGCTGGGATGCTCTTCAAGAATCCGTTGAAATAGGCGTAACGCTTTCACATAGTCTTTCCTATGGTAGCGGCATTCCCCCCACCAATAGAGCGAGTTATCTGTGAGTTGATGGCGGGGAAACTCCATTACAAAGGCTTCAAACCCCGTTTCCGCTGCTGCAAGGTCGCCGTTTCGGAAGTGCGCGAAGGCGGCATCGTAACCTTTTTCTGCCGAACTTCGCGCCGTTTGTTCTGGGCGGTCCGGTGTTTCGACCGCGGTGGGTGCGGGACCTGCAGGCGTGATGACCCCATCGGCGGATAATAGATCGCCGGTCGATGTAAGTTTCTGGTAGATGACCTCTTGCGGGGGTGCGGATGGAAGCGGCACGTTGGGATTGAGCTCCACAACCGGCAGACCGTATTGCTCACTCTTCATTGGGTGTTTGACCTCTACCCGAGCGGGACGCGACATCGGTTGCGAGCGTGCTTTTTTGGCAGCCAGGCGCATGCGGTCTTCGAGCAGGACGATCTGGCCCTGAAGCGCTTCCACTTCATTTTCCACGGTAGACGTATTGCGACGCACATCCTGCATCTGCTTATTAAGCTGAAGCAGTTGCTGATCTACGAGTAGCTGCTGGTTCGTAGGTCCACATCCGACGAGGATCCAGAGAGCAGGAACGAGAAGAATAACCGATCGTGTAATGAAATTCAGCATGGCACCGATACAGAGAGGTCCATGTCTCAGAATAGACTTGGCTCGGGCGCTGTCAAAAAATAAGGGACCGTACGGTAAAGGCTTGGGCTTGAAGTTGCGCCTGGGCCGTATACTACTTTGTGTCGGTAGCCGGCGTCGGTTCCATATGTTCGAGAATACCCAGGATCGCGTCTCGGTAGACCGGCAGGTCCGACCCGCGGGTCCGGTCTCCTTTACAGATATATACGGTGCCACTGGGAGTGGAAACCTTACGACGAAGCCGGTGAAGCACCGATGTTCCTGGTTGTGCGACGAGTAATACCCGACCCTTCGCCGGTTCAAGATTATCC
>CAUZEG010000230.1:0-5315 GCA_963578775.1 Myxococcales bacterium | reverse complement strand
AGAATAAATCAATTTACAAGAATGTGCATCACCGCATGCGGCGCAGATGTCTGGACCGAAAACGTCGCCTTCACGAACACGTTCCGCGAATCATTCGTCAAACCTAAAACGGTATGGTTTAATTCGACTGGTGTAACGTAGGAGAAAAGCATGCAGAACGTGAGCAGGAAGCTCCGGCTTTCCGTTTTCATTGGTCCATTTTGTTTATTGGTCGCAACTGGGTGTGGTCCGGAAACTCCCCCACCAGCCGACGACATCGTCGAATCTGTATGCTGCGAGACAGAGGACGGGACCGAGTACACCTCCAATATTGCATGCAATGAAGCGTCAGGAACCGCGGTGCCAATCTCGCAATGCGAATCGATTTGTTGTCATCAAGAGGGTGATGTCTACGCCTGGCTTGCACCGGCCGACTGTATGGGAAATGGGGGCCTTTCGTCGTTTCCTGCTCATTGCGCAGAGGTCTGCTGTGATATCGAGGGCCAGGTGCCTTCGTATCTGCTTCAGGGCAATTGTGCGTCCCAGGGCGGAACCGAGGTTGCCAATGAAGTATGTGAGCCCCAGGAAGACATCTGCTGCCGCTACGAAGATGGGACATTTGGTCTAACTTCGGCTGCGACATGTGAGACGGACGCGGGAGCACAGACAACGCCCGAAAACTGTGAAGACGTCTGTTGTTCCGTACCCGATCAGCCGGCTGCCACCATGTTGGCGGGAGCCTGTACGATGCTCAATGGAACCGTGTTGCCAGACGAGGATTGTGAGCCGGTTGAGGAAAAGACCTGTTGCAAGACCGAGGCGGGTATTGCCTGGGTTCCGGTTGACGATTGTCTGCCCGGAAATGTGCTTAATGAGGATCTTTGTGAACGGCCGTATTGCTGCAAGATCATGGATGGGCCCGATGCCGGAAACGCGCTGATGCTTTCCTGGCCCGACTGTGTCGCTGCAGGCGGCAGCGTCGTGTACGAAGGCTATTGTGAACAGACAATCTGTTGCGAAACCGAGACCGGACCGCAACTGGTTCCCTATGTGGATTGTACATTCCTACAGCTGACGCAGACCTCGGACTGTGATCCGGTGCAGGATGAAGCTTGCTGTAAGATCATGGACGGGCCCGGCGCAGGGAATGCCTTTTTGGCCACTCCATCCGATTGTGCCGGACAGGGCGGCGCCTATGTTCCTGCGGAGTTCTGTTCCCAGGTGCTCTGCTGCAATACGGACGATGGTCCGCAGCTGATCCCCTACGAACAATGTACATTCCTGCAACTTCTTGCCACTTCGGATTGTGATCCACCGCAAGAAGAAAAGTGCTGCAAGATCATGATTGGACCGGGGTTGGGGAATGCCTTCATGGCCACGCCCGAGGATTGCGTATCCCAGAATGGGGCCGTTATGGATCCTGAATACTGCACCCAGGAGCTATGCTGCGATACGGGCGATGGTCCGCAGATCATGCCCTATATGGAATGCACCTTCTTGCAGTTGCTTGCGACCGACGAATGCACTCCTCCCGAAGAAGAACAATGCTGCAAGATCTCCTTTGGCGTGGATACGGGAAATGTGGTCATGGCCACCCCATCGGATTGTGCCGAAGAGGGAGGCATTATTACGGTCCAGGAATACTGCGATCAGCAATTCTGCTGTGAGACGGAAGATGGATTCCAGATGCTACCCTTCCTGGAATGTCCGTTCCTCAGCATAAACTGGACCGGAGCGTGTGACGAGCCGATGGTTTGTTGTGCGACGTCATCACTTCCGGAGATGCTTCCGGAATCGGAGTGTTTGCCAGACAATGTTCTGCCGGATCCCGCCTGCGACAATACAATATGCTGCTCAACAGGTGACGGGAATTTCTTTGAAGGAACCGACGAAGAGTGTGAAACCAGTGGTGGAACGCCCATAGATCCGCTGTTCTGCGATCCCAACGAAGACCCGATGGTATGTTGTGTAACAAACGACGACGAAGCCTACATTCCACAATCGGAATGTGTGGAGCTGGCTGGTAATGTGACTCCTTCCGCGTGTGTCGTATGTTGCGAATACCCCGGTGGTGGCGTGGGCATGGATCCAACCGAGTTCTGCCTGGCTGGACAGGGAACCATCGTGGCCGACGAGGTCTGTAATCCGCCAGCGATGGTTTGTTGTCAGCTCGGTGAAGAGGCCAGTTATATCCAGGATACGGATTGTACGGAACAAGGTGGCACCACCACGGATATCCAGGAATGCCAGGTCTGTTGTAAGAACCCCTTCGGAAATGGACCCGAGTTCGTCTTCGAAGAGGTATGCCTGGCCAATGGAAGTGAGGTGAATCCCGACTCTGTATGCG
Organism: Myxococcales bacterium; assembly: GCA_963578775.1. GTDB lineage: Bacteria > Myxococcota_A > UBA9042 > UBA3505 > UBA3505 > UBA3505. The sequence continues at coordinate 2,989 of CAUZEG010000230.1, read as the reverse complement.
AGTAGGCGGGCGGGCCTTCATACGAATCGAGAGCTAGTTATCCGCGTGTGGCCATGGTTCGCTCCACCATCGTGGTGAAGAGTCGGATCAGATCTGAGTAGACGTCTTCGCCTTCAATAATTCGAAGGGCCCGCGCGATGGCCTCAAATGTAGCCAGACCACCATCCTTTGGTTCGTTGCGCAGCTGGTATAGGGATGGCCCCATATCGGGTAGGACCACCTGGTCGAGATCGGCGAAGGCGGGCTCCCGTTGGGCACTCTTCGCGGCTTGTCGCCAGCTCCCGTCCGGTACTACCAGGGTAATCGGTCTGGAGTCCTGTGCGATCAGGTCTGGGCTGAGCAACGTGGCGTTTTCACCTGGATAGAGGAGCAGTGCTCGCCGTTCCGGAACGACGATGCCGCTGGTATCCAGGGGGGCGTCTTTCTGTCCCCGTAGGCGGATCTCACAGTTGGGGGTCGTCAGGGCGAAGAGGGGGGCGGTCGCGGTGGTTTTTTTCCATTCGCGGTGATGCATCACCACGACGATCCGGGTCTTGAGTTCAAGGCGTGGGATGAGCGCGCACACGCAATCGTCGATATGCATGCGACACGCACCACATCGTTGGGCACGCTTGGATCGGGTTCCCATACGGGCAACCTAGCCCAGCGTGTTTCCCATGTCGATGTCGCTCTAGTAAGGGGCTACTCGACGATTGGAACGTAGGCTGTAACGACAGTCGTCCAACCTGACGAGTTCGAGGTACCCTTCCAGTCGGTTGTCGGAGTCCAGCTAACCCCCTGGTCTGTAGATATGTACATATGGCCACCCTGGTCCCCGGCGTTCGGGGTCACAGCGTATAGGGTCCCGTCGTTGCCAACAGTAATACCCATGACGCCCGGTCCTGTTGTAGCGATCGTACTTATCTCATCCCAGGTTACGGCCTGGTCGGTACTGCGTAAGACGACGCCATCACCTTCCACCGCGTAGAAGGTGCCAGAGCTTCCGATCGTCAGTACGGCTTTCGCACCACCCCCGGCTACCCCATATACGGCGCGTTCTTCAAAGGTCTGTCCCTCATCGAAGGAAACCCAGGTTGGTTCTTGCAGGTAGGCCGCTCCCATCATGACCAGCACACCGTCCGGCCCTACCGCACAGCCCAGGGTCCCAGACGGGTTCGGCCAGGTACCCTGTAGTACAAAATCGGTGGCTTGATTGGTGGAAAGATAGACAGCCCCGGTATCATCCGTAGCGAAGACTTTGTCGTCGATGGGTGGGGTGCAGATGGCGCGATTCGACGCCTCTGTGGCCCAGATCCCCATTGTGGTCCAGGTCGCGCCCGCGTCATCGGAGCGAAGAATATTCTGTAGCCCATTGCGCACGTAGATAATCTTGGTCCCGCTACGAGACATATTCACATGGCTTGGCCAGGTTCCAGGAATTGTGGAATGCGGGGCCCAGTTTTCTCCCTTGTCGGTGGAACGATAGAGGTCGCCAGTCAATCCATCGAGCACCAGTACGGCTTCCTGCGTATTGGGTCCTCCTTCGCAAACCTCGCCCTCATCAATTTCACTGTCGCAGTCGTCGTCTAGCCCGTTGCAGATCTCTTCGGTGTTCGACTCGGGATCTTCCTCGCAGGTCGTGGCGCGAAGATCGGCTGTACATACAAATACGCCGGTGGCACAGAGATCGTCGTCGTCTCCATCGCAGGCCTGTCCCAGCTCCGGAAAGTCCTCGTCGAAGGTGTCGTCACAGTCGTTATCCTCTCCGTCACAGAACTCGTCGATGGGATCGCCGAATCCGTCGGTGCAGTCCAGTACCGGGTTCGTGGGATCTGCGTTACAGACGAAAACACCGCTGAAACAGAAGTCGTCGTCGGGCCCATCACAGGGGTTTCCCAATCCCGGGTAGCCTTCGTCGGTTTCTCCGTCGCAATCATTATCTACCCCATCACAGATCTCGGGGCCGGCACATGGATCGACATCTTCTGGTGGAGTTGTTGTGTCGGTCGTCTCGCCCTCATCCGGGGCGGAAGCAGAATCTTCGGTAGTGTCCGGACTGGTTGCCAGATCGTCCGATGAAGCGTCCAAAGAGGTGTCAGCCGAACTATCAACCGGCCCAGCGTCGTTTGAGGTGTCGCTACTACAACCAATCAAAAGCGTGAAAAATACAATACAAAAATACAATGAGAATCGAGACAAAATATATCCTCCATGATGGGATTCCAAAGCAAGCGCGGGCGGTGTACCCGATCATGACCTGGAAAGGCAACCCAAAAGCGGACAAGTCGCGCCGCTCCACGCTGGGATATTTTCTTCAACGGAGGATGAGCGCCAGACTGGGGTGCTGACTATCTTTATGCCGGTGCTTTACTTGGTAGCGCTTTTATCAGCCGGGTTCGCCCCGGCGATCTATGGTATCTCACCACACAGGCACGGTCCCCAGGTGCCATTCCCGTTACACTGGCGCCACATGTTTTCAAAGAAGGGGCATGACAAGGTGAAGCAGTCGTAGTCTATCTCCCAGGGACAACAATCTGGATAGGGATTGTTGCAGGCGCTCCAGTCGCTCCATCCCATCCAGGCACACCAGAAGCCGCAGGTTTGAGTACGTGTCTGCGTGCCGCAACCTTCACAACTCCGGCTCTCACTTTGCGTCTGGCCACCGTAGCAGACGCCCGAGCCCGAGCAGCCGCCCACGTTCGACCAACCACCCCATCCGCCCCAGCTACAAGATCCGGAACATGAGCGGCTTCTTGTTTGCTCCTGCGAGCCGCAGTTTCCACAATCGACATCCTGGTTCTGACTCTGGGTGGTCGAAACGGCACATTCCCCAGAGCCACTACAGCCACCGACATTGCTCCATCCGCCCCATCCGCCCCAGCTACAAGATCCGGAACATGAGCGGCTTCTTGTTTGATCCTGCGAACCGCAGTTTCCACAATCGACATCCTGGTCCTCACTTTGGGAGGAGCCAGAGGAACAGGCACCTTCGCCGTCACATCCACCGACA
>CAUZEG010000229.1:0-5491 GCA_963578775.1 Myxococcales bacterium | reverse complement strand
TTTGCGTACAGGGGTTGCCGTCATCACAGGCTGTGCCCGTTACACAGGCGCCGTCACCAACTGCATCGGATGTCTGGGAATCGGCAGTATCGCTGCCACTGCTGTCGCCCGACGACCCCCCACAGCCGATGAACAAAAGGAAAACAAGTATTGCCACAACCAACAATCTACGGTCCGATTTCCACATACGATTATCCAGCCTCAGTAGGAACACCGAGATCCTATGTACATTCTCGCTAACCTTCAACCTGTGATCTGGAATCGTGAAAATCCAGGCTGATGTCAATCACAGGAATTAGGGGTAATCACTATTTCCGGCCACCACCAACGGTGACAAGGGAAAGGCCATCCGCCAGATAGCCTTCCGTACGAGCATATTCCACAAGACGCTTACGCAACATTCGTCTGCTCCTCGCAATGCGACCCGGCGGCGCCGAGTAGTTGCCCCGAAGGGGAAACCTGCTTCAGCTATACGGCCGAACACGGAGAACAGCTGGCTGGCGTTTCGGCCTGCTTCAAGCCGGAGCTGCTCCCACAATAACCCGGTGACCCAGCCTGTTCGTAGCGTTGACAGGTGTTATCAAGCTCGTCACTGAATCACGGTCGCGAGGCCGCGACGTGGGTGCCGGTGGTCCTGATGACGGTCGAGGGGTATACTCTGCGCCGAATCCCCTGGGCGAACTATACGTGCATTTTCTTGATCAAAGGATAATTCTCGTGAGCGGCAAAGGCGGCGTCGGACGAACGACGACCGCCGTCGCCATGGCTCGCGCTGCCGCAAAGGCGGGCCGGCGGACGCTGCTCCTGGAGATCGCCTACGAAGACGGGGTTCAATCTGCGCTCGGTCAGCATTTTGGGCAGTCCCGACTCAGCGATAAGCCCATCCAGATCAGCCCCAATCTTCTTGTCTGCAATCTGCGGGCTCGCAAGGGGCATGAGGCTTTTCTCCGCACCATATTGCCCGGGGCGGTGCTCATTCGTGCGGCGCTCAGTTCCCGGGTGATGGAGAAGTTTCTGGTGGCGGCGCCTTCCATGCACGAGATGGGCATCTTCTACCACCTCATGGTCTTGCTGGGGGAAAAAACGCAGGCAGGCGGGGCAAAATACGAGATGGTCGTCATCGACATGCCCGCCACGGGCCACACCCTCGCGTTGACCAGCCTCCCGGAAATCCTGCTCCGCCTGATCCCGGGCGGTCCGGTGGCGGCGGCTCTACGGGACGGACAGAAGATCCTCAATGATCCGAAGCAGGCGGAAGCGTGGGTCGTTACGCTCCCCGAGCAGCTCCCGGTAACCGAGGCTTGCGAGCTTGTGGACGGCCTGGTGGAGACCCATGTCCATGTGGGCGGGATCCTCGTAAATCGAATGCCGGAAGACCCCTTTACAGCGGCGGAGCGGGCCGCGCTCGACGACTTTGTGGCGGGTGGTCATTATTTCGGAGAGCTCAGCCTGAACCGGATCGACAACGCAAAAGTGGCGATGGCCAGACTTAATGAGCATGTCAGCTGCACAATCCTGGCCCTGCCAGACGTCGCAACGGCGGCGGAGCCAGCCCGCGCACTCGTCGATCACTTCGGTGAATTTATGAAGGAGCAAGCGTCGTGAATAAGATCGCGAAGCTCCTGAACTCCAAGCGGGTCATCGTCTGTTGCGGCGCGGGCGGGGTTGGAAAGACCACAGTCTCCGCCGCCCTCGCTTTGGCAGCGGCCAGACAAGGGCGCAGCGTTCTGGTCGTCACCATCGATCCCAGCAAGCGCCTCGCCGAGACCCTCGGTGTGGACCGAAATCAGACGGACCCAGCTCCCATCTCTCAGGACCGACTCGATTCAGCCGGCATCACGGGCCAATTATCAGCCTGGATGCTGGATCCCCAACTCGTGGCGGACCGGGTGGTCAAAACATTCTCCGACAACCCTGGCGAAGCCGCTCAGCTCCTGCAAAATCGGATCTACAAGAACGTGACCGCCATGGTGGCCGGTATGCAGGAATATACGGCGGTGGAGGCGCTCTATGGCTTCGTCGCCAACGAAGCCTACGATCTCATCATCCTGGACACCCCGCCTTCCCGTGACGCCCTACGCTTCCTCGATGCGCCAGACCGCGCCAACGCCTTCCTCGACAAGCGGATCTTCAATCTATTCATTCCCGGTGAAGGCAGCGTCATACGGCGGGTGGCGACTCTCTTCGTGGAAAAGGTGCTGGACATCATCTTTGGCCAGCCAAGCCGCCTGGAGCTCCAGCAGTTCATGCGCCTCTTTGGCCGACTCTTTGGGTACCTGAATCGAAATCAGGCTGAGATGAAAGCCTTCTTCGCTGGTGACGAAGTGGGCTTTGTGCTCGTTACGTCACCTGCCTCCGAAGCGGTGAATGAAGCCCGGTTCTTTGCCCGACGGGCAGTGGATGACCTGAACCTGCACCTGAGCGGATTTGTGCTGAATCGAAACCTGGCTTGCGACGCGGACCGGAGCTTCCCAGAGGACCCGACCGCGAGGGATGCGCTGGCGTCTGGGCTGCAAAAACTTCAACCCTTCGCTCGAATAGAGCAGGAGAAGAGTCGAGCGCACTTTGCCCTCGCTCAACAGGTAGCTGCTGAGTCGGACGGCAAAGCGTGGACCTGCGTCTTGCCCAACCTGGGGGCCGACGCATCACATCTCACCGGGCTGGTTTCCCTCGCCCGCGAGCTGACCGAAGACACAAACCTGGCCAGCGTGCCGGACAAAGCGGATAGATCCTTAGAGGGAGCCGAGGGTTAGAGCGTCCCGCATCGTTCCGTGCAGGCGTCGGCTGGCGCCCCAGCGGCCTCGCAACCTTCCATGCACTCCTCCAACGTCATGGGGTGCCACTGCTGTCGCCCGACGACCCCCCACAGCCGATGAACAAAAGGACAGCAAGTATTGCCACAACCAACGATCTACGGTCCGATTTCCACATACGATTATCCAGACTCAGTAGGAATCTTGAGATCCTATGTACATTCTCGCTAACCTTCAAACTGTGATCTGGAATCGTGAAAATCCAGGCTGATGTCAATCACAGGAATGAGGGGCAATCACTATTTCCGGCCACCACCAACGGTGACAAGGGAAAGGCCATCCGCCAGATGGCCTTCCGCACGAGCATATTCCACAAGACGCTTACGCAACATTCGTCTGCCACGGTATAGACGGCTCATGACTGTGCCAATCGGAGTGTCCATAATCTGCGCAATATTCTTATAGGGAAAGTCATGAAGATCGGCCAATACAACGACCGTCTTAAACTCCACCGGCAACTCATCGAGAGCTTCTTGAACAATACGCGACAATCCCGCTTTCTCACTACGCTTCTCTGGATTGGAATTCCGTTCGTGCCCCACGAGGGAAACCAACTGATTGGGGATACAGCCTTCCACCTTACGACGCAGGATCTCCGCTTCTTTACAACGACGACGATATCGATTGATAAAGGTATTCATCAGAATCCGAAATAACCAGGCTCGACAATTCGTGCCCTGCTCATACTGATGAAAATTGGAGTACCCCTTCATAAAGGTCTCCTGTACCAGATCTTCGGCATCACCGGGGTTTCGAGTCAATCGCAGTGCAGCACCGTACAATTCGTTGAGGTATACAAAGGCCTCCGATTCAAAACGTTTGTGAAGATTGTGCTTCTCTTTCTTGCTGACCATATTTCAAACCTCACTTTAATAGATGCCGGGGTCAAAAGACTCTGTAAGGGAAAGGGATTGCACAAACCGTGCCGAGAAGAATGGGGTAAATGCCACCATAGAAAGGACGCATCAGGTGGACGAACGATCTAAACCACCAACAGTGCGCCCTACGCGTATCTAAGGACGTAGTTGAAACGAATCTATTCGATTTTTTTTCGGCCACAGCATCACATCTACGCCAAGAACCTCCGACAATGTGTCAAGATCGCCGGTAGAAACTGCGACAGGCTGTCACCAGAAACCAGCCAACCTGTGATTCAAGAAATCGGGAATGTTGCGCTCTCACGGAACATTGTGTTCAGAAGAGAATCCCTGCTATGCTTTGTAGCATGGTGGGATCATTGCGGAGTCCTGATGCATAAGCTTCACATTCAGGATGATGAGGGCAACACTACGGTTGTCCCTGTCACGACGGATACGATCACGATCGGCCGCAACGACCAGAACACTATCCAACTGACCGAACGCAATGTGTCCCGTTTTCATGCTCGAGTGTACCGGGAAGATAAAGTTCTCTATGTCGAAGATATACGGTCATCCTACGGAACCCGCGTAAACGGCATTCGAATCACCGAGCCCATCCCCTTGAAGGCGCAAGACACGGTACAGGTTGGCGACTACAAGATTCGTTATCGCCAAGAACTCGCCGCAGGTAGGCCGATATCCTCGCGACAGCGCACGTCTCCTCTGGATATGTCGGCTACAGATAGTGGTGATGGGACCCGTCTCAACCTGCCGGAACATGCACGAGCTCTACTCCACGTCAACGGACCGGGGGTCGACCTGGAACACCCGATGACGACCACGCCTATCTTCATTGGGTCCGGATCAACGAATGACTGTATTGTAAAGCATAGGGACCTGGCCGACCGGCACCTCCAGGTTTCCTATGAAAAGAAACAATTTGTATTGTCCGACCTTACGGGGAATGGGGTTCTCGTTAATGGAGAGCCCTATCGTCAAGTAATTCTGAGCCCCGGCGACGATATCGGTGTGGGCGCTGTCCACATCCAGTTCATGGTCGGGATCGCCGACGCATCCAAATGGGAAACGGAGGTTCTACCCGTTGTCGGTGAGGATGACTTCGAAGAACTTCCGCGCCAAAACAAAAATCTGCTGATCATAATTGGTGTGCTCGTTTCGGCGGCAATACTCGTGGCCATTTTGTTTATGACCGTGTTCAAATCGGACGGCGATCCCAAAACCGCTACCCAAGCCGACAAAGAGGCAGCCCAGACGGTCGACAAAAAGGGGACATCGGGTTCGGGAGAGAGCACAAACGCCTCTTCCTACACGGACCAGGCCAATCATCTCAGTCGAGCCCGAAGCGCATGGGAAAATGGAGATCACGAAGCGGCCATGCAGGCCGTGGACATGGCTAGTGAAAACCCGAATACCCTCAAAGCGGCCGAGGAGTTGCGCCAAGAGTTCCGCCAGGACAAACAGGTTCAAGAGCTCGAAGCGTTGGTCAAGGAAGGACGATTCGTCACCGCTTTGGAGCGCGAGCTAGACATCGCCGATGAGTCCCCCCTGCACAGTCGATACGTGAAGGCGCGCGATGCAGCCCGCGAAAATGCGGCCCAGGAGTATTTCGATAAGGCAAAAACATCTATGAACGATGGTGATATCCGAGACGCCAAACGGAAGCTGGAGCGCATCAAAGAGATCAACGCCTACTCACCGTACGTACGAGAACTGGGCGAGCTGATCGACAAGAAGCTCAAACAACGCGCCGCCAAGCAACTTCGTGACGAAGCTCTAGCCAAAGAACGTGAGCGAAAA
>CAUZEG010000228.1:0-5596 GCA_963578775.1 Myxococcales bacterium | reverse complement strand
CACCGAACGGATGCTAGAAGTCATGGGATCTATCGATTACACCCCGACGGATAGCCCTGAACGAGCCGATGTCATCTTACTGAATACCTGTAGCGTGCGGGAAAAGGCTGAAGACAAAGCCTTTTCGATGCTTGGAAAATACGCTCTTCTCCGTGAGAACAACCCCGACTTGATCCTGGGTCTCGGTGGCTGCATGGCAACGCGTATGAAAGAAAAACTCTTCAAGCGTGGCCTACCCCTGGACATCGTCTTTGGTCCGGACAATATTGCCGAGCTTCCCTCATTGGTGCGAGATGTAAGCGCTCGTCGCGGAGCGCGTGCCCAGAGTGTGCGCTTTCTTCCACGCAGCCAATACGAGTTTCCTACGGCGGTCCCTCCGACGGATAACCGGGTGGCGTCGATGGTCACGGTAATGAAGGGATGCAATAAGTTCTGTTCGTTTTGCATCGTACCCACCACCCGCGGGCGCGAAGTCTCCAAACCACCGCAACAGGTGGTAGAAGAAACAACGGCCCTGGTTGGAGCCGGCGTACGAGAGGTTATGCTTCTTGGTCAGAACGTAAACTCCTATGGACATGACCTCCAACGTACGGGGAAAGATGTGACCTTTGCGGATTTGTTGGCGCAGGTTAACGATGTAGACGGCCTGTACCGAATCCGCTTCACTACCAGCCATCCCTGGGATGCTACCGAGGCTCTGGCACGTGCCTTTCGGGACCTTCCAAAGGTATGCCCATACCTCCATCTGCCGCTGCAATCGGGATCCGATACTGTCTTGGAGCAAATGAAACGCGGGTACACCCTGGAAACCTACCGGGAGCTGGTAACCCGACTCCGCTTCTACCGGCCAGATATTGCCCTTTCATCGGATATCATCGTTGGTTTCCCCGGCGAGACAGAAGCCGATTTCCAAAAGACTTTAGACGCCATCCAAGCCATCCGATTCGACTCGTTATTTATCTTCAAGTATTCCGTCCGTCCTGGCACCACAGCGGCAGAAATCGAAGATGACGTACCTCCGGCTGTAAAGCAGGACCGTCTTGAACGAGTCTTGGAGATCCAGAACCAAATCACACAGGATAGTCTGACCAGTTATCTCGGGCGCACAGTAGAGATCCTGGTCGAGGGATTCGGAGATCGTCCGGCGCCCGGTGGAAGTGCATTGCAGCTCAAGGGCCGAACGGAAAGCAATGTCATCGTGAACGTTGATGTCGGCGAAGATATGAAAAAACCGTGGGAGCTCGTGGGCACTCTGCTACCAGTAGAGATAACAAAAGCGCGCAAACACTCACTCGCGGGCCAACCGATTAGTCCCCCTCTGAGTCATGAAAAACAAGCGTGCGCGCCGTATTGAGTACATCTGGGTCGGGGTTGGCGTAATCTGGGCAACCCTGATCTGGCTACTCTCCAGTTTGCCCGCTAGCGGCCTTTCAAGACCGCCCTTTGTCGGTGCCGACAAAATCGTTCACTTCCTCCTTTTCGCAGTCCTTGGCTTCACCTGGATTCGTGGCCTTCGGCCCGGGCTGGGACTTCTGTGCATCGTGGCCGTTCTGGGTGCAGTTTTTGGGATGATCGACGAATGGCACCAGAGCTGGGTCCCAGGACGACATTCCACCATAGCAGATGCCCTGGCCGATGCCCTCGGCTCCGTGGCAGGATGCATCACCGCCTACCGGCGTTTTCCGCCCGATGGACAACGCTGAGGTACCCATGGAATCCGAAGAACGAAAACAACTGCTGCTAAATGACCACCATGTCCGCAAGGCTCTGTTGGATATCCTACGGATCAGTACCCGACCCGACGCCCTGTTCTCGGACATAATCCAGCAAGAGCTTCGTGCCCGAAAAAACCTGTCTGCGAAACGAAGACGTATCATCGCCGATGCCTCCTACGGCTTGATACGTACGGATCGCAAGGTCAAATATCTCCTCGGTATTGCTGCTGCCGAAGCAGGGATTCAGCCCATGATGCTCCCCGCCGATGATTTTCTATTAGCTCGCTATTTCTTCGCATTGATCGTGAACGAAGAAGTACACCCCTATGAAGTTGCAACAGGGAATGTTCCCGAGACCGTTGCCCGGTTGGCGTTGAGCCTTGGCGATCCGTCGGCCCGGATCAAAGCGATCGGTGAACCAACCCGACAACTAGCAATGGATGCCTCGGTACCAGACTGGCTGGCCGAACAAATCAGCGCCGATCTGGGCGCGGACGAGGCGGGTCTGATCTTGCGGGCTATGAATACCCGCGCTCCCTTGACGATCCGGGCCAATACTTTGAAGACCACCCCTTCAGAGCTGATGAAGACTCTCCTTCAGGAGGATGTTCAGGCCGAACCCTGTGCCCTGACACCGTGGGGGCTACAGTTTAAGAAACGCATCAATGTTCGGGGGCTACACGCCTTCCGGCGAGGCCTGTTCGAAACCCAGGATGAAGGCTCGCAGCTTATCGCTCTGATCGCCAATCCCGGACAAAACGGACGTGTCATTGATCTCTGTGCCGGGGCGGGCGGAAAAACTCTCGCCCTTGCCGCAATGATGCAGAATACGGGAACTATTCTCGCAACGGATGTGAGCGGACGTCGGCTCAAACGGATGATTCCCAGGCTGCGACGAGCATCGATACAGAATGTTTCCATTCATTTCCCTGATCAGCCTATTCCCAAACAGTGGAAACGTAACGCGGACGTGGTCCTGGTTGACGCCCCCTGCTCAGGTAGTGGAACGCTTAGACGATCCCCCGAAAAGCGGAATACGATGTCCTCTGACGACGTAGAGCGGTTGACGGAAATTCAGAGTGAAATCCTGGATAACGCCACCAAATGGACCCGTAAAGGCGGGCATATCGTCTACGCGACCTGTAGTCTTTTCTCGGCCGAGAATGAAGATATTATCCAAGCATTTCTGCAACGGCATGATAATTATCGCCAGATTCCCTTATCGGAACACATTGATCCCGAACGGGCTCGATCTATCGGAGATGGCACCGTGCTTCGCGTCACTCCCCACAAACACAATACGGATGCTTTCTTCGGGGCCATCCTGCAACGAAGTTAGGTACGGTCACCCCATCCCGAGCAACCTTGCCGAATGAGAACGGGTATCCTACAGTTTGTCATTCGGAGCCCAGCCAGATTGGAGGCAACAACTATGCCGCAGAGACATCCTAAGATTATCCATCTTGTCGTTACCGTTTTACTGTTAGGGGCATTCAGCTGTGCCACCGGAGATGGTGGAACAACAGGCCCGCTGATTGACACGGGTAACTCCAATACGGACCCCGGAACATCTCCAGATATCGGAAATACGTCCGACCCTGGTACTACGCCTGATGGGCAACAGGGTGAAGATACAACCGTCAGCCCAACAGAGGCGGCCATCGCTTGTGGAGCAAATCAAGAGTCCACACCAGGAACCAAGATCATTGGCGCCCCCTGTGCGATTCACGAAGAATGTGCCACGGGATATTGTTATCAGGGTTGGTATCTGGGCTGGGCAGGAGGAACCGGATTTTGCACCATCGCCTGCAGCGGTTGTAGCCCATCTTCCGCGTATTGTTCGGACTTCGACGAAGATGGTGGTCCTGCCTACACCTGTGCAAAGAAGAAACATAGCTGTTTGACAGAGAGCTTCGGAGAGGAGGCCGCCGAGGGAATTTGTATCCCCGAATGTGTCTCTTTGGGTGATTGTGACAGCGCTTTTGGACCCGCATATGCAACCTGCGAAATCCCCGATACAATCGAATGTGGTGATTCCGGTATGGGCGTGACCAAAGCCTGCTATATCCCGCAGCCTTGAAGTCCAGCCCCTCCACAAATCGGATCCGATCCCTACTACTCGCCGGATTGCTGATCGTAGGATCGGCCTGCCAGACAAAGGGCAAGGCACCAGGACAACTCGACGCACTGCCTACCTACGCAACCACGACCGCAGAAAACCTGGCGGCCGCCTGGCGCGATGTAAAGACAACCGTGCACGCCCTGGAGATTTTGGCTAGAAACGCGGATTCCTACCCCAAAATCCTGGAAAAACACCGCCGAAATTTCCAGGCCATCGGCATCTTTCTGTCCATCCCCTTAGGACCCGATATCCCATCACTGAAAAAACAGCTTGCACAACATAGTCAAACATTCGGTCTCCAGATCGAAGATTTTGTATCAACCCCTGATGAATCCGCCGAGACTCCGCTTCCCGCCGAATTCGATGGGCCGGGTCCCTTCGATTTCGAGGAAGGTCAACTCATTGGAAAAGTCTCTATTTCGTTTCGCCTCTCTCCTCTCAATCTCGACAAAGTCGAGCTCTTCTGTCGCGCCCTCAAGGAGCGGGTGGAACGGCTCGTATTACTTCGAACGGTCAAAATGGCATCAAATGGTGCCCATGTGCAGGCCACGGTATTTTTCTACCATGATGTCCGGGCGCCCATCGAACGACTCCAACTACCCAGGCGGGAACAGTTCTTTGAGCGAGTCGGTCTACCGGCCATGGGCCCAGACTGTACGGGAGAGTCGGCCTGTCCACGCCTCGTCGAACAGATCGATTCGACCCTGCATGCTGTGTCTACCTATGCCCCCAAAGCACAGGAAGCGCTCAACTATTTGAGCCAGGCACGTCTTTGGGAAGCTCGTGCCGAAGCATTTGAGCGCCTTCAAGCAGGTGCACACCTGGTCAAATACAGCCAGATCCTACGTTAGGTCGGTCTGCACTGGCGACCCGTCCCACGCCCAGAGCATGATCTCAAAACACGCTCCACCGGTCTGATGTATGAGGCGTATTTCTCCCCCGTACGACGTGATCAGATTCCTGCACACGAAAAGCCCCAATCCGGTGCCCTTTCCGGGAGGCTTGGTCGTCACAAAGGGATCGAAGATTCGTTCAGCGACATCGACGGAAATACCGGAACCATCATCGGTGACCATCAATCGAACCATTTCACCATCTTTTACCGCCGCCAGAGTCACCTGACCGGCACCGTCGATGGAATCACCAGCGTTGATAAGTAAATTCAACAGAACCTGCTCAAGATGCCCAGCGGCGATGTTGACTCGGGGCAGGTTGTTCTCGATGTCTGTTTCGATATTGATGCTCTCAAATCGGAGCTGAGGTCGAACAAGCTCCAGGATCTGAACCATTACCGCTGAAACATCTGCGTTGGGCGGGGACAGTTCACCCTCGTGACGAGAAAAATCCAATAGATTGCGAAGAGTCTGGTTGATTCGGGCCAGACTCTTCTGGACCCGCGCGATGTATTGGCTCTGCTCCTCCGGCGTCACATCTGGAGAATTCAACAAGTCGAGATAACCCGAGACAATCCCAAGAGGATTACCGACCTCATGGGCAATTCCAGCGGCCATCACACCGGCCTGTGCGAGCTGCTCCGACCGGACCAGAGTATCTCGAGCGTCGGACAACTCACCATGTATCCGTTCCAGTTGTTCAAGACGATACTGGAATCGATCATGAATCTGTTCCTGGGTGCGTACGATCTCATTAAAGGATTCGGCAATCTCTCTGTATTCAACGGGACCCGTTCCCCGAAAAAAGAACCGGATCCGCGTATTTGCGGCCCGGCTCATCGCATGGTTGACCCGATGTAGGGGGC
>CAUZEG010000227.1:0-5702 GCA_963578775.1 Myxococcales bacterium | reverse complement strand
AAGGAACCTGGGATGACAAATAAGCACAGCCAAGCCACAGGCTCGATACCGGCCGGTATCGAGCACGACACGAGTGTTCCGTTTGGAAGTGGTGATCAAAGCGCCGATCGCTATCGCCTCTCCAATGGCCTTACTCTGATCTTTGTTGAAGACCATAGTGCCCCGGTCTTCAGCTTTCAGATGTGGTATAAAGTCGGCTCCTCCCATGAACATGCCTCGAAAACGGGCCTGGCGCATTTCTTTGAGCATCTGATGTTCAAAGGCACTGAAAAACACCCCGAGGGAGAATTCGACCGCCTCATGGAACGCCGCGGCGCCCAGACCAATGCCGGAACGTGGCTGGATTGGACCTTTTATTACGAAAATCTCCCCGCTGGTCTGGTGCCCGACGCGGACGGGACTGTCGTCGATCGAGGGCGGGACAATTTCGCCACGGTCGCCGAATTTGAAGCCGACCGAATGCAACATCTTCGGGTCGAGGAAGGTCCGTTCCGTTCCGAACTTGAGGTGGTCAAGAACGAACGACTCCTGCGAGTAGACAACGACCCCGAGGGGCGAATGGATGAAGAATTGTGGGCACTGGCCTACGACGAACATCCCTACCATTGGCCCACCATCGGCTGGATGAAACATCTCGATCGCATGAATCTGGAGGATGCACAGAAGTTCTACAAGAATTTCTATGCTCCAAACCGAGCCACGATGGTGATTGTCGGGGATGTGGACCGGCAGTTTGTGCTGGAGACCATCGCAGAACACTTTGGTCCAATTCCTTCGCAAGACGTTCAGATCCCGACGCGAACCTACGATCCACCGCAACAGGCAGAACGCCGAAAAACCTTGTCGCTGCCGTTGGCTCATGAACGTGCCCTGATCGGCTACCATGTTCCCGGCTTGAATCACGACGATCTGCCGGCCCTGGATGTCCTCTGTGAGATCATCTTCAACTCCGACAGTTCACGAGCCGAAAAGGTGCTCGTACACGAGACGGAAACGGCCCTTGATGTATCCGGCTGGGTTGGCCCCTTCCAGGATCCGAGCCTGATGCAGATGACCCTCAACTGCCAAACAGGAAAAAAAGCCGAGGAGGCCCTCCAACTTCTGGACAACCTACTCGAAGAACTGCGAACGACAGGCGTAAAAGAGAGCGAAGTCCAACGGGCCATCAATAAAATTAAGATGTCGATGCTGCGGTCAATGCTGGCCGCCCATAGTCGGGCGTATCAACTGGGATTCTATGAGACCACCTCCGGTGATTTCCAGAATCTGTTCCAGTACATGGAACGGGTGGTAAAGATATCGGCCACAGATATACTACGCGTGGCCCGAGCCTATCTGGAGCCCCGCAACCGAGCGATTATTATCGGTCTGCCGGATGAAGGTTCGGGCGCCCGGACCGACGGACCGGCGGCTCAACCCAGCGCACGTGGTCCCCTATTCCATCGACCGGAACTGGCAGCTCCGGTCGAGCCTGCTTCAGACCTCGAGGCCCTCGGAGGTTCGACACGTACCCTTAATGGGCTCGACTGTATCCTTGTAGAAGCGCCCGAAGTTCCCCATATCGCCTTCGTAATAGAGGTCCACTGCGGAAGCATCCATGATCCACCGAACAAAGAGGGACTCGCCTATCTTGTAGGTGAAATGCTCTTCCGTGGCACCCAAGCCTATGACCGGGAACAGCTCGCCGAAGCACTCGACGCGATCGGCTGTAGCCTTCGAGTACGAATTCGTAAGAATATGATGACTCTCCAGGGCGATGTCGCGTCGGAGCATCTTGATACCTTTGTGGGACTCATCTCCGAGATCCTCTTTCGTCCCACCTTCCCGGAAACGGAGTTTGAAAAGCTCAAACGCCAGACTGCAAGTGAAATCCGATCGATTTCTGACGACGATTCAGCCCTCGCACGCCGTGGCTTTAGTCGTATGGTCTTTCAGGATCATCCCTGGGCACGGCCGACCATGGGAACCGAAGAGACCGTTCAGAATCTATGCCTGGACGATATCGTCTCCTTCTATGAGACATGTTTTCGACCAGCCTACGCGAACATTGGAGTGAGCGGCGACATCAGCGTCCAGCGGTTTGAAGAACTGGTCGAGAGCCAGTTTGCAGACCATACATTCTCCTCGATCCGGCCCAAGGTCAGCCTACCTGCTCCTCGTACCCTGTCGGGGCAGACCATAATCTTGATGGACAAGCCGGAACGTAGCCAAACGCAGGTCCTATTGGGGCATACCACAGTTCCAGCAGGGCATTCCGATATGGTGCCTCTGACCGTGAGCAACACCGCCTTTGGCGGAACGTTCACATCACGGCTTATGCAGGAAGTTCGTGTAAAACGCGGTTGGTCCTACGGGGCCTATAGTGGGTTCTCCGTTGGACGGGAACTCAGCACATATCATGTGAACTTCTATCCGAAGACCGAAGATACGGTCCCGGCGCTCAAGCTGGTCCTGGACCTTATTCAAACCCTGACCGAAGAAGGTCTCCCCGAAGAGGAGCTCGAATTTGCCCGGTCATACCGTGTAAACGCCTACCCCTTCAGCCTGGAAACCCATCCCAAACGTCTGGCGTTGCTCATGAACGCCCGCTATCTGGATCGTCCCGCCGATTGGGTAATCGGACATATCGAACGGACCTCCGGGGTCACTACTGACCAGGTTGGATCGGCATTAGAGGCGCATGTCTCCCCCGACAATCTGGTGATCGCGATCACCTGTACAGCCGACGACATCCTTGAAGACGTGAAGGAGTTGCCGGGCGTACGGGAAGTATGGGTGCAGGCCTACGACCAGCCCTGGGAACCGAAGCGAGTCTATAGTTCTGAATGACGCCGGCTCGGCATAGGCAGGGGTTTCCAGCTCTAGAAGACTTTCTGGCCCGGCGCGACCGTCGAACCGTGGTTGCCCACGTTCCGGACCTCATAATTCCCTTATTCGCAGGGATATCAGCCCGCACAGACGACCGCATGACCTGGATCGTGACCGGAACGATGGACGAGGCCAGGGAGCTGACCACATCCCTGACCACCGGACGTTCCACTCCGGCCCCTATGATCCCGGACATATGTTGGCTTCCTCCTCTGGCCTGGAACCCCTATCAGGAGTTTGGCGATCATGAAGTCCGCGTGACGCGGCATCTGGCGACCCTATATCGTCTGTACAAAAGTCCGCCCCGAATCGTGGTCACAGACGCCTCTACACTGAGCACTCGGACCCTTCCGAGCCATCTATTCGAGGATCTCACAACGACCATCTCTATCGGCGATGTGGTCGATCGGGACGAATTCGCCAAAGCCCTGATCCAGGCCGGATATCGTCGCGCGGAACTGGTCGTTGAGCCCGGTCAATTCGCGGTTCGAGGTGGTATCGTCGATGTCTTTCCGCCGCACCAGACACGCCCGGGGCGAGTCGATCTATTCGGTGATGAAGTCGAACGGATCACCGGATTCAATCCCTCGACTCAGCGCTCGCGTGGCCGACTTGAGGTGCTCCACTGCCCACCCTCCTCCGCCTTTGTATTCCCACGGGACCAGGTGGAAACGGTCGAAGAACGAGTGCGCAATGTCGCCGATCATTGTGATGTCCCCTCCCTGCGTCTTGCGGCGCATATTGAAGATGTACGCACCGGCAGCCTGGGCTGGTCGGCCCTTGGTTTTCTACCCGATGTCCACGGAGAGCTGGTTCCACTTCCGGATCTGGTGGCCTCTGATGCGCGTCTGATCCTCGATGATCCAATCCGACTCCAACAGATTGAAGCGGAAACATTGACGCGACTATCGGCCGATTACGAGGCCTCCGTGGATGCACATCACCCGGTGTCCAGACCGGAGCAGTTCGCATCGGGTACCAGTCTGAATCTATGGCTGAAAACACGTAACGATCGCATCACAGTGGCTTCCGCGGCGGCCGAGAAGGAACATAACTGGATCATCGACATCGAGGCCATCGCAGATCTCCGCATCCTACTGCAATCGCGGATCGACGTAGAACACCCATTCCGTCCCGTCGCGAAGCGTCTCCAGACCTGGGTGAACGAGGGCTTCACTGTTCATATTCTCGCAAATAGCGCAGCCCAACTTCGGCGCATCGAGAAGCTGATCACCTCCTATGACCAATCCGTCTCCCGAGGCAGTGGTTCACATTTCTCCGAGCATGAGTCGGGAATCTACCTTTGGAAGGGGAGTATTCCACGCGGTTTTCGATGCCCAGATCTGGGCGTCGCCTTCGTGGATGAGTCCGACCTCTTTGGGGCAAGAACGCATCACCACTCCCCCCAACAAATCGCTCCGGAAGAACTTATCCGCACCTTCCGGGAACTCAACTCCGGGGATTATATCGTCCATCGAGATCACGGGATCGGACGGTTCGTGGCATTGGAGCGATTGCAGGCCGGTGGTATCGACACTGATTTTCTACGACTCGAATACGCAGATAAGGCCACGCTCTTTCTACCCGTTACCCGGATTGGGCTACTCCAACGCTACGTCTGTAGTGGGAGAGATGACTACGAGCCACCACTGCATAAGCTCGGTGGTACCCGCTGGAAGACCAGCCAAAAGAAGGCCCGGGAGGTTGCCGAAAAGCTGGCCAGCGAGTTGCTGGATCTCTACGCCAAACGGATCACTGCGACCGGGTTTCCATTCACGGCACCAGACGAACTCTATGCACAGTTCGAGGCCAACTTCCCCTTCCGCGAAACTCCGGATCAAGAACGAGCTATCGCGGACGTACTGAAGGATATGCAGAAGTCCCAACCCATGGACCGGGTTGTATGTGGGGATGTGGGATACGGAAAAACCGAGGTAGCCCTCCGGGCCGCCTTCAAGGCCATTGAAGACAATAAACAGGTAGTAGTGCTTGTACCCACGACGATCCTGGCCGAGCAGCATTACCTCACAATGAAAGAACGTCTGCACGGCTTCGGCATCCGCGTTGAGCAACTGAGTCGGTTCGTCCCCGTAGCAAAGCAGCGTTCCATTCTAAGCGATATGACGGCTGGACGCGTCGATCTCGTGGTCGGAACCCACCGACTTCTCCAGAACGATGTGTCCTTTTCCGATCTTGGTCTCCTGGTCATCGACGAAGAACATCGCTTCGGCGTACGACACAAAGAACAACTCAAGAAGTGGCGTGCATCCGTGGATGTGCTGAGCCTGAGTGCTACGCCCATTCCACGAACATTGAATATGGCCATGTTGGGGATCCGTGATCTGAGTACCATCACCACCGCCCCTGTTGGCCGACAGGCGATCACAACCCATGTAGCCGCGTTCCGAAGCCCAGCCATCGCCGAGGGGATTCGTACGGAGCTCGAACGTGGTGGACAGGTCTACTACGTGACGAACCGAATTCAGGGCATTCGAAAAATCCAGGACGACCTGCAAGAGATTTTTGAAGACCTCGTAATTGAAACTGCCCATGGTCAAATGCCTGCCCGTCAACTTGAAAACGTCATGCGCCGCTTCATTCATGGCGAAGTCGACATTCTGGTGACCACCACCATCATCGAAAGTGGAATCGATGTGCCAAACGCAAACACCATGTTCGTCCATCACGCCGAACGATTTGGGCTCGCCCAGCTATATCAACTTCGAGGGCGGATCGGCCGGAGTCATCGAAAGGCATTTTGTACATTCCTGGTCCCGGACCAGGATTTTCTGACGGAGGAATCACGTCGTCGGATCGGGGTACTTCAACGTATG
>CAUZEG010000226.1:0-5729 GCA_963578775.1 Myxococcales bacterium | reverse complement strand
TATGCACTCCGTGGGAGACCAGATGATAGGTTCTCTGGTTACCTTCCTCGAGAGTTACTGGCAAGCCGCGTTTTCCGAGTTGACTATAACTAAATTTCAAACTATTCAGATGCTGAACACGATTGGAGCGAATATGAACACCGAAATAAGCAAGTGCCCGGTGTTGGGCGGATCTCACAAACACACGGCGGTTGGGACCACGTCGAACCAACACTGGTGGCCGAATCAGTTGAACCTGAAGGTTCTCCACCAGAATTCTCCCTTGTCCGACCCCATGGGCAAGGAGTTCAACTATGCTGCGGAGTTCAAGACACTTAACCTGGATGCCGTGAAGACGGACATCGATAAGGTGATGACGACATCGCAGGCCTGGTGGCCTGCCGACTACGGCCATTATGGGCCGTTCTTCATTCGGATGGCGTGGCACAGCGCAGGTACGTACCGCATCGGCGACGGCCGCGGCGGCGGAGCCTCTGGCACCCAACGCTTTGCCCCCCTCAACAGTTGGCCCGACAACGTGAACCTCGACAAGGCGCGCCGGTTGCTCTGGCCGATCAAGCAAAAGTACGGCCGGAAGATCTCGTGGGCTGATCTGATGATCTTTGCCGGCGACTGCGCCCTGGAGTCGATGGGCTTCAAGACGCTCGGTTTCGCCGGCGGGCGCGAGGATGTCTGGGAGCCCGAAGAGGACATTTACTGGGGGCCGGAGACCACGTGGCTCGAAGACGAGCGCTACAGCGGCGACAGGGAACTCGATACTCCCCTCGGCGCCGTTCAAATGGGCCTGATCTACGTGAATCCGGAGGGGCCAAATGGTAATCCGGATCCGGTCGCTGCAGGCAGGGACATTCGAGAGACGTTCCGTCGCATGGCGATGAACGACGAGGAAACTGTTGCGCTCATTGCCGGCGGACATACGTTCGGCAAAACCCATGGTGCTGCCGAGGAAAAGTACAAAGGTCCTGAACCCGAGGGTGCCAGCATCGAAGAGCAAGGCTTTGGCTGGACGAGCAGCTATGGTAGCGGCAAAGCCGGCGATACGATCAGCAGCGGGTTGGAGGGCGCATGGACCACCGATCCGGCGAAGTGGGACAACAACTTCTTTGACAACCTGTTCGGTTACGAGTGGGAGCAGGTGAAGAGTCCTGCCGGTGCGACGCAGTGGACCCCCACGGATGCATCTGCAGCGGGCACCGTGCCGGATGCTCACGATTCGTCGAAGAGGCACGCCCCCACGATGCTCACAACGGACCTCGCACTGAGGATGGACCCGATCTATGCGCCGATTTCGAAGCGTTTCCACGAGAACCCGGAGGATTTCGCAGACGCTTTCGCCAGGGCGTGGTACAAGCTGACGTCTCGCGACATGGGGCCCCGCACGCGGTGTCTGGGCCCGTTGGTTCCTGCGGAGGCGCAGTTGTGGCAAGACCCCGTCCCCGAGGTCACTCATGAATTGATTGGGGAGCAAGACATCGCTGCCCTCAAGGGCAAGATCCTCGCATCGGGACTGTCCATTTCCCAACTGGTCTCGACCACATGGGCCTCGGCGGCAACGTTCCGCGGCACCGACAAACGTGGTGGGGCGAACGGGGCGCGCATTCGCCTCGCGCCGCAGAGGAATTGGGAAGTGAACAACCCGGCCCAACTGGGAAATGTGCTGCAGACACTGGAGGAGATCCAAAGCGACTTCAACAGCTCGCAGTCCAACGGAAAGATGGTCTCGGTCGCTGATGTGATCGTTCTAGGCGGGTGCGCAGCCGTCGAGCAAGCAGCGAAGAACGCCGGGCACGATGTACAGGTTCCCTTCTCGCCGGGGCGTTCGGACGCGGTGCAGGAGCAAACCGACGTGGACTCATTTGCCGTGCTCGAACCGACCGCAGACGGGTTCCGCAACTATTTCGCAAACGGACACAAGAGAGCGGCGGAGGAGCTGCTGGTGGATCGGGCGCAAAAGCTGGCGCTGACCGCTCCTGAGATGACGGTACTCGTCGGCGGCATGCGCGTCTTGAATGCCAACGTCGGGCAGTCCGAACTCGGCGTCTTCACTGGGCGGCCCGAGACGTTGACCAATGATTTCTTCGTGAACCTGCTCGACATGAGCACGACGTGGCAGGCGTCCGGCACATCTGAAGGTGTGTTCGAGGGACGCGATCGCGGGACGGGCGAGGTCAAGTGGACCGGCACCGCCGTCGACCTCGTCTTCGGTTCGAACTCCCAGCTTCGAGCCATCGCGGAGGTCTATGCATGTGACGACTCGCAGCAGGCGTTTGTTCGTGACTTCGTGGCTGCCTGGGACAAGGTCATGAATCTCGATCGCTTCGACCTCGCCTGATCTCAGGGGTCTTCAGTCGGCTTCAAGGCCTGCAGGACTGTTTCGATACAGCCCTGGATCTTTGTGTCCGCGTGATTTTCGGCTTGCTGAAGGTATTGGACCCTGGTGATCCCCGAGGGTAGGCCCTTATCCAGGAAGTCGATACTGACTTGTGGATGAACACCGGCTCCACAGAGTGACGCTACAACTCCAGGCACACAATGGCTGGCATGTTCGAGTCCAACCAGAAAACTGACCACCTCGCTCGATTCAAAGATGGGGGCCAGGTCGATCAGATGGTTGCAGTTGATATCCTTGCCCCAGTCGATCTCGCGATCCAGCCAACGCGCGATGAAGTAATCGATCACGGATTGGTTTTTCAGTGTGGTGGTGAAGGTCTCACCAAAGCGTTTGAACAACGGGCTGCGAAATAGCTGGTCACAGAGCTTTCTTGCTTGTCTCTTATCCGGGATCTTCGTGGCCTTTGCACATTCATCCAGGGTGAACCGAACACTACGGACGCCGGGTTTGGGTTTCTTATCAACAATGATCCGGTCAATGATGTGTAATACCTCTTCCGAGGACCAATTCAGTCGATTGGCCAGGTCACGGATCTCTGTACGCACGAAATTTTGATACATGGTACCGCGGTTGACCTGGGTCAAATCCACCATTGCCGCGCGTTTGGCGTCGAAAAGGTTGGCCTTTGCTAACGACGTGGCTACGTTCACATCACGATACGACGACATATAGGTGTATTGGCAGACTCCATTCCTCTCGACCGAACGATCGAGACCAAAGGCGGCTGCAAATAGCCAGAAGCGGTTTGCATCCTGTCCCAGATATTTTTGAATACGCTCCTTGGTCTGCACGCAGGAAAGAGGAGCTATCTGTAACCAGGTGTCCACCGGACCGAGACCAAATACGGATGTGTAGATGGGCGGTCGCGAGAAGACGACAATACGCATTGTGGTTCCGTATTGTCCGCGTAGTGCATTGATCTCTCGAACGACCGTGTTTCGGTCTGAAAAGGCGACTTCGTCCATAGCATCGAGGAGAAGAAGCCATGGACCATTGGCAAGTCCCGCATGGAGCCTCCGCATCTCGCTTGCCGATTCATCCTTACCGGTGAGTCGCGCAATTTCGCTCAAGACGGCGTTCTTTGCGTTCGGGTCATTACTCCCTTTGGCCTTTAGAGCGGGCAGAATCGTGGACTTTAGATCGAAGCGGAAGGCGGGCATTTCGTGACAGGTCTGCGCCTGGATGGCTTCGATGAGCTTGGTCTTACCCAGACCACTGGCGGACTCGACCAGGACCATTCTCGTGGAACCATCGATGAGGGTCTTCACCAGGTCACGCTCATGTACGTATGTCTCGCCTGGTCGCGAGGGAACGCCTTTCATGATGTTTACGTTCAGTCGAGGCGGGATGTACTTTTGTAACTTCAGATCGGACTTGAACTGCCGGCCCTGGGCCGTACATTGGCGACCGTACAGGCTGTAGTCGGCGTTTTTCAGGTCTTTAAGAAGGGAGATGTCTGCCTGTTTTTCTGCGCCGCCGCAGGCCAGTACCAGCGGGAGTGCGAGAAAGAAGAGAATCGAATAGTAGCGGCGTTTCATATTGGTCCCGTCGCAAGAGTCTACGAGCACAGTGTTATAACCTTGCTGAGGGCAGGTCGCAACAGGCGCGATAGCAAAGGCGATGTTTCGGTCGATATCCGGCTCGCTTTTTTACTTGGGCCGACGCGACCGGGCTGTTCGTTCCGCGCTGGACATCTTTCCTTCTTCCTTCGCGATCTTGATATGGTCCAGGTCTTCCATGGACAAGCCCCACTCATTCAGGGCGGTATGCATATAGGTGAGCACCGAATGCATGGCGGCCTCGTCCGACTCCTCTTGCTGTTGTTTTCGCGAACGCTGTACGGTGCCCAGTATGGAGCCTGTACGGGGTCCCTGGGGGACGTCGGAGACCTGTGCAAATCGTTGTGTTGCCTGCCGCAGTTGGCGGATTCCTGCCACCGCGATCTGCTTTTGAAAACGAACGGCCAGAGGGCTGTTGGCTCGTAGAAGTTTCTCGAAGACATCCCGCCCGAGCTCCAGGGCGATCACATCCCCAGCGGAACGAAGAGTGGCCGAACGCGGGGCGGAATCCACCAATGACATTTGTCCTACAAGGGCGCCGGGCTCAAGCGTAGCGAGAAACCGCTCCTCGATCTGGAAACCCTTGATCACCTGAATCCGGCCCTGGGCGATCAGAAAACACGAGGCTCCCGACTGTCCTTCTGTGCAGAGGTCAATGCCGACGGGAAAGATCCGGGGCGGCGCCACCGTCTGCAGAAGGGCGAGATCTTCCGTGGTCAAGGAGCCCAGGCTCGGTAGAGCTGACAGATCCAGATTGGCTCCATAGTGGCTGGACTGGGCCGACGGATCGGCGGGGACGGGAGCCCTGGAATGGGAGGTCTGGCCGGACTCCCCCAATGAGGCATCGAGAGACGAAAGGGCTTGCTCGATCTGGGAGTTTGTATCTCGCAGCCGCAGGGTGACCTGTTCGATGATCCCATGAACCAACGCGATGGCCACCTTCGGAGCGTTGGTGTGCAGAGCCTGGAGCATCATCCGACTGAGTTCGAAGACCTCGGCGCTTTGGACGGCACTTACAGTGGCCGATCGGGGAGCGGGATCAATGCAGGACATCTCTCCGACCACATCACCAACCCGGATTTCCGATAGCCATGATGGTGCCCCGAGGGGCTTTTGAACACTCACCCGTAGGTTTCCGTTGGCGACCACGGCCAGGGAATCTCCAGAGCGCCCCTCCTCAAATAAGACCTGGCCCGGCTGCAGCTCCCTATGACGCATGGCACCGAGCAGTAATGCAAAGTCGCTGTTGCTCAATCCGTTGAATACGGCCGCATTATGAAGGCGGTCCAGATGCTTCTCAAGGGTTGCCAATGATCGTCTCCGTACTAGTCCTGGAATCTGGTGTAACACCGGGAAAACCAGTCCGCAAATGGATAGGATGTGATGGCGCTACCCAAGTTGTTCGGATTGTTCTATAAGCATTCGGATGAGTCCAACTCCAAGAATTGATCTTGATGGCGTTGCCCTGGTCGACGAGGTCCAGCCTTCGACGGTTCTGGCTATTTTTCGATACCGGACAACGCAAGGCCTCGTACTACTGATGCCCGAGAGCGCGGAGTTCTCTGTGGACTGGAGCCAGCTGGAGTCTGCCGACCTGGATTTGAAAGAAGGCACGATACGGATTCAATTTTGCGATGGCTATGTAGCGGAGCAGAATTGGCTGCGTGGTGCGACCACTGTTGTGGGTCGGTGGATGGACCGGTATACGATGCGCCATTAATGGGCGCCAAATCGTCTCTATCTTGCGGGGTGAGAATACCCTGCACGGGACAGGAGAA
>CAUZEG010000225.1:0-5761 GCA_963578775.1 Myxococcales bacterium | reverse complement strand
AGAGCCACTTTGGACCGTCCAGCAGGCGGCAGACTGGTTGAATATTTCCGAGCGCACGGCCTATCAACTGGCTCGTGATGATGCTTTGGCGGGGGCGATCAAGATCGGTGGCTCCTGGCGTGTGGATCCACAGCGACTCCAGGATTGGGTATCCGGCCGGGTCGCCGAGTCGGGGACCGGGCTGACGATGCAGATATACGACGCGACGGCCTCGGTTGAGACGGCGCGCACGCCGCCAGCCTCCTGGTATCGCAGTGCGGTACGGGACCAACAAGAGCGGCGTGTTGTTCTCGCCGCCAACTGGCAGGTGGTGGCCCATGGGGACGAGCTTATAGAGCCGGGCAGTTATCTGGCCGGTTGTACGGCTTCGGAGCCCTGGTTGATTGTGCGGGACGAAGAACGAGGCCTACGTGCCTTCTCCAATGTCTGTCGCCATAACGGAACTCCCGTCGCCGAAGGGCGGGGGAAGGCTGCGCAGTTTGTATGTCCCTATCATGGCTGGCGTTATAATCTGGATGGCGGGCTCGCCAAAGCACCGCGGATCGGGGGCATCAAGGATTTTGATCGTGCGGACTTTGGGCTGCGCCCCCTGCAGGTACGTGAAGTGGGACCGTTGATCCTGCTCAACATTACCGGGGATTGCACACCTCTGAATCTGTCCGTACTGACAACCCAACTCGACGACTCGGGTTGGGAGAAGCTCAAACGGGTCGAACGGCGCAGCTACCATTTGAAGTGTAATTGGAAGGTCTTCATCGATAACTATCTGGACGGTGGTTACCATGTGCCGTCGTTGCACCAGGACCTGGCCGCCGACCTGGATCTGGAGAGCTACCGAACGGAACTGTTCGAACGCTATTCCATCCAGACGGTGGGAGCCACCTCGGGTTCCAGTTCGCGCATCGGTGATGCGATTTATGCCTGGGTCTATCCCAATCTGATGATCAACCGTTACGGCCCCATGATGGACGTCAATGTGGTGGTGCCCACCGGCGCCCAGACGTGTCGAGTGGATTTTGACTGGTATTTTGAAGCCGGCTGTAGTTCGACCTTTATCGCCGAGAGCATCGTGGCGAGCGAGCAGGTGCAGGACGAGGACATCGGAGTGTGCAATGCCCTGCAGGAAGGAATGCGTTCGATGCATTTTCGGCCGGGGCCCTATGCCCCACGGGTGGAGCAGGCTAAGCATCATTTTCACGGCCTGATCGCGTCCGATCTAGCCTGATCCCTGTCGTATGCAGAGGTTATTTCCGGCTGGCCTGGGCGACCAGACGTCCCGCCTTGCGGGGTTCCATGGCCACGGCGCAGATCATGCCACCGGCCATGGCTCCCATGACCCCAACCGCTCCGACCTCGCAGCCTGAGAAGAACAGGTCTTTGATGGGGGAGTGGGCGCGCAGATGGTCACAGGCGTAGCGTTCGATGGTGGGTTCGATCCCATAGATCGACCCCTTCATGGGGCGACAGAAGTGATCCGTCGACAATGGAGTTCCCAACTCGGCAAAATCCAGCATGGGTTTCAGGTCCGGTAGTCGGGCAAAGAACTGTTCCAGAAGCTTCTCCGTCATCGCCGCTTTGAAATCCTGGTATTCCTGATCCCGATTGCGCCAGGCCTGATTCCGCCAGGGTGTGAACACATCCCAGGGAACAAAGGTAACGACCTCGCCGGTATGATGTTGTTCGGGGCCCGCATCGTGGCTCGGATTTTTCAGGCTGGGAAAACTGCAATACAAAACCGGCGCATTGGGGGGCGGCTCCCCCGGTCGAACGTCCCATTCGCCGGCTTCCAGATCCCAGGTGTCGTAGAACCATTTATTGGCTGGACCGGCACCGGCACTGGCGATATCGCCTTTGAATCCGAGATATAGGCAAAGATGGGCCGGGGCGGGGGCCAGGGCGGAGATCTCCTCGCACCAGGGACCGCGAGCGGATTCGGGCAGAAGCCGTCGGACGGTACTCATCACCCCAGCCGCCGAAACCACACGATTGGCTTTGATCACTTCACCGGTGCTGAGGCGTACACCGCTGGCACGGCCGTCTTCAATGCAGATCTCTTCGACATCCGATCGGATTCGGGTCCAACCGCCCGCCTCGGCGACGGTGCGCAGAAGATGGCGGCCGATCTCCGGCGCCCCTCCCACCGGGTAGTAGGCCCCATGAACGAAGTGTCGGCTTACCAGGGCCTGCACCGCGAAGGCGGCCCGACTCGGTGGTGATCCATGGTAGCCCCATTGGCCCGTCATCACCTTCTGTAATTTCTTATTGGGAGTGATCTCATCAAGAACGTCCTGGAGGCGTTGTGTGAAGGCCTTTCGCGCACCCCAGCCGAGAAATCGCCCCAGCAAGCGACCCCACCAGTTCGGGGGCAGGGCCCGCGATTTGAGATAGCCTTTCATCCCCCGGCTGACGGCGTATATGCGCTTGAGGTACTCGTCGATGGCCGCTTCCTCCTCGGGGAAGGCCAGCCGCAGATTTTCGCGGTATTGTTCGGCGCTGTTCGGGAAGTCGATCTGCATTCCGGGATAATAGAATTCGTCGTAGACCGGGCCCAGGCTCTCCCAATGTAACTGTCCGTCGGTGAGCGTATGGAGGAGGCGGCCGAGCATGGCCTTCTGGGTGACCTCGCCGATGGCGTGCACTCCCACATCCCAATGGTAGGGGCCGCGACGAAAGGCGTGGGTGAATCCACCGGGCACATAATGTTGCTCAAGAACCAGTACCTTCTGGCCCGTCTTGGCCAATATGGCCGCTGTTGTCATCCCACCCATTCCGGAGCCGATCACAATCGTATCCCAGGGGCCCGCCGGCCCTTTGGTCTTACTCCAATAGGTTTCGGAGCGTTTTTTCGAGGTCTCGCCCATGTCGATTCATCTCGCGCGGGTGTCCCCACCGTTCCGCCGGTTGGGTCTACGGTTCTACTGGAAAACGGCCTCCAATTCCACCTCGTTTCTTGCCTCTCGTCCATCCCGGACGTCTCTCTCTTGTGAAGAACGCATTCTGGACATAGGATGACGCAAATCAAATCGGAAATCTTATACTATGAGTACGCCATGATTACGTTTCGTCGTTCGGTACTTACGCTTGTGTTGATCCTCCTCTTCGGGTTGGGCGCGTGTGGAGGAGACAATAACGGCGTTCCGATTCTACCCAGCACGGACAATGGCGGAACCTTCGACCCGGGCACGACGCCGGATTTTGGACCGGGTGTGGATGTGGGGCCGGGGAATTATCCTGCTCTGCCCACGTCCCTGCCAGCCGTGACTCATGCTGGTGTGGTCTACGTCTCCCATTACCACACCTCCGATCTGCGAATTGTCCGCATCGACGGAGTCACCCCGGTATCCTTGCCGAGCTATGAACTCGGGGTACCCGGCGACGATCTGGCCCTCGACCCGGACAACGATCGGCTGTTTGTGGCCAAATTTGCCAGCCGGAGTGTGGAGGTGCTCCAACTGTCTCGGCCCAGTAGCCCCACCGCTCCTGTGAGTGCACCGGTACCCCTGGCGAATATCTTATTGGCCGAGATACCTCTTCTGGTGCGTCATGACCGTGCGCTGAACCGACTATACGTCTTTATGGCACCCGATACAGGAGCCGGTGAATTGCTCTCCACATTTCATCTCTCCATATACGATATGAGCAACCCCTCGCAGCCGGTATTACGCAACCCAGCACCCTATAATGTGCCTGTAACCACGGCCGTCGCGATTGACCCCTTGCGTCAGATCCTCTTCCTTTACGAGAGGGTGTCGGCAACGGATGCGCGTTATCTGCATGTTTTTGATCTGTTATCGCCCAATATGGCCGAGGTCCCCGGGGCGCCCCTGAATCTCAATTCCATGTTCCCGCAGACCAACAACACCTCGATGTCGTTTCGGGGATTTACCGTGGACGAGAACCAGCACCGCCTCTACGGGGCCCGCGCGCAGGGGGCCAATTCGGAGCTGGTCGTCATCGACTATCCTGGTGCTTTACCCACTACGACCCAACGATATGGCGATCTGACCAATATGGCTCTGGCCACGGTAGTCCCCGACTTCTTTAATGTGGACCTACCGCCCGAGTCGCGCCCCAATCTTCTCGACGCCTTTGGTCCCCATATCGACCGCCAGCTCGGCGCCATCTTCTTCTCAGCCAGCGCCTGGGCCGCCGATGTCTCCTTCAAGCACGCCATTGTTGTTCCGATGACCAGTGCCCTTCAGCCGGTGCCTGCCTGTGGTGATTTCGAGGGCTTCGGCTGCTTTTATCGCGGCTACGCAAACGGCTCTGTCGTAGGCTATAAGGCCAGCGACGAGGCCGCCTGTGTGGACAGCACCCACCGGGTCTACGTGGGAAGCTCGTATGATGTCTCCAACGAGGTAGATCCCGGTTCGCTACATCTGTTCCGCTACGAGCCCACCCTGTCGATGACCCCATGGCTTGAAGCCGATGGGGGTAATCCCACGGCTGGCGGTCTGCCCATCAACGCCATCTGTCATTGATCGTCGCAGAAGGTTCGTTATTCCGCGGTTTCCAGCCCTGTGGGACAGCTCACTCCGGTTCCACCCAGTCCGCAGTAGCCGGCAGGGTTCTTGTGGAGGTATTGCTGGTGGTAGGCCTCGGCAAAATAGAAGGGTGGGGCTTCGATGATCTCGGTAGTGATGGCACCGAAGCCGGCCGATCGTAGTTGTTCCTGGTATTGTTTTTTCGACGCCTGGGCGACCTCGTATTGGCCTGCATCGTAGCTGTAGATCCCCGAACGATACTGGGTCCCTGTGTCGTTACCCTGGCGCATGCCCTGGGTCGGATTATGGCTCTCCCAGAAGACCTTCAGAAGCTGTTCAAAGCTCGTGGCCTGGGGATCGTAGACCACCCGCACCACCTCGTTATGGCCGGTCATTCCGGTACAGATCTCCTCGTAGGTGGGATTGGGCGTAAGGCCTGCAGCATAGCCCGCAGCCGTGCTCACCACGCCGGGTAGAACCCAGAACTTCCGTTCCGCCCCCCAGAAACATCCCATGCCAAACATGGCATAGTGGAGACCGTCAAAGTCTCCCTCCAGGGGTTGGCCATTGACGGCGTGTTGATCGGGAACGGGCATCACCTCGGATCGGCCCGGCAGGGCCTCACGGGCGCTGGGTAGCTGGGTCTTCTTTCGAAAATTGAACATACGGGGTCCCATCTGGATGACGAACTTTCTCTACTGTTCTATCCTACCTGGGGTTTGGCGCAAAGAGGGGTTCTTACTCCGGCCCGGGATTGATGGCGGAACCATGCGCATTGAGGGACCATAGTTTGTCGATCGGAATGAAAAATGCCAACGGCCCGTTGGACAGCACGAAATACAGATTGGGAGAGGGACAATGACGAAACCACGGCATATTGCGTTGTCTCTTATGGTCGGTCTGCTCTTTATATGGAGCCTGTCCTCCTGCGGGAAGTCGAAGAAGCAGAAGATGATCGACAACTACATCAAATTGGTGGACCAATTCTGTGCCTGCACCCGGGCTGATCAGGAATCAACCAATGCTTGTTTTGATCCAATCTTTGCGGAGATATGGGAAAGAATTCAGGCCGGGACCATCACAATGGATCTGGACGTCAGCGATCCTGTGAGAATGATGAAGAAGTACAAAGGATCGGCCCGGATGGTGAAAGCTATGAACCGGCAAGAAGAGTGCAGTGTTGCGGGGACATATCTACCTTGCAAGGCTGTGGACCTTCCGCCTCTCTCCGATGGGGTCGTGGGTCATAGCCTCCGTCCGCCCGGGCTGTCAGTCTG
>CAUZEG010000224.1:0-5877 GCA_963578775.1 Myxococcales bacterium | reverse complement strand
ATGGTATCCCATCACCATCGATCTGGCTGCCTACTCCGGAGCGACCATCGAGGTCATCATGCGCTTCGACAGTGTAGACGAGATCTTCAACCTCGGTGAAGGCGTCTATCTGGACGAGATTCGAATCGAGACGGATTGTCCCTGATCAACCGAAGTGGCTATTTGACGCACTTCCGTAGATCTCCCATCGATTTGGCCTTCAGATTGCAGTGCACAGCGGACGAGTTCTTCTTACATTGCTCGACGCATGTTTTGGTCGCCGTATTGAGCATCTTAACGAGTTGGGTCTCGTTCAGGTTCTTGCCCTTCGGACCATTCTTTTTCCGATACTCATCGACCTGAATCTTCATGGCGTTTGCACAGGCACCGGGACAGAGCTTTACGTTGGCTGATTGGGCGGGACTGGGATTATTCGTGTTCGCCGTCACAATCGGAGTGGTCTTCAGGGTTTTGACCTTGAGGGGGCCCTTCGGCGTGGTCTTCGTCTTATTCGCCGCCCGCGCATGGGGTTTGCATTGCCGGACACCCGACAGGGTATTCGCATTTACGAGGCATTCCGCGACCTCTGGAGCCTGGCTGCACTGGTATACACACATCTGGCGTGCCTTCTCCATCATACGGGGAAGCAGGGTCGGATCGTCACGGTCTGAGGCTGTTTTCTCCATCTCCGGCTTCAGCAGAGCGATGGCATGTTGGCAGGCTCCACTGCAGCGGGGATCCGGTGGTTTCTGTCCTTCCGGTTGTGCCTTGGCCTTAGCCGGAGCCGCCTTGGTCTCGGCTGCCTTTGTGCAGGCCTTGATGCCATCCGATGTGACCGCCTTTCCCAGGCAACCGACGTAGGCCGCGTTTTGCTTGCTGCAGTTGGTCACACATTGGCCGTGCGCCCGTGTCAGCATGGCATCGATACCCTCCGGACCCATCTTCGCCATGCTCTTCTGGGCTTCCACCCGAAGAATCTTCATGGCGTTTGTACAGGCCCCGTCACATGCGGTGGGCTGTGGAGCCTCCGCGATGCCCTTTTCGGCCTGTGCATCCGCTTTCGCAGCCGTCTTCTTATCACCGGTCTTCGGGACACAGGCCCACGACACCAGCACAAGTCCAACAATCAGAATCCTGACAAATCTCATCTGCTTCATACCCGTCCTCATAACTACAAACACGATACTATTGGGGGAAGAGGTGCCCGATCGGGCCAAGAAATGCAACCCTCTTCCCTAGCGCTTTATGCCCCAAAGCCGGATTTCGCAAAAATTTTCCCTGACCGATCATGCCCGTCGAAAGATTGCACCGACCACAACTTCGACCCGGCTCCAGAAACACCAGCGTTGTCTTCCCCGCCTTGCCTGGTATGCTCAATACATGGCTGTTACCGAATCCGACATCGAACAGCCCCAGCCACCGGGGCATCTATCTGTCGCCTTTGTGCGGGACGCCTGGTATGTGGCCAGCATCGCCACAAAGCTGAAGTCCAGGATTCTTCCTATACGCCTTTTCGGTCAACCCATCGTGCTGTTTCGCGGGCCCGATTCCCAGCCCGTTGCCCTTCTTGACCGGTGCCCGCATCGAAACGCCCCCCTATCCGAGGGTCGACTCGTGCAGGGCCAACTCCAATGCGGATACCATGGCTGGCGTTTCGACCACCAGGGCATCTGTGTACACGTTCCGGGCCTATGTTCAGAAGACTATCGGCGGACGCAGAATGCGACCCGTTTCGCCACCTACGAGCAAGACGGCTTTGTCTGGATATACGGGAACCCCGAGGTATCCGACCCGGGCCCTCCCGAATCCATCGCCTGCTGTGATCAGAAAGGATATATGACCCGTCGCGCCACCTACGATGTGGACGCCACCCTTCATGCTGTGGCCGAGAACATCCTCGACGTACCCCACACCGCCTATCTCCACGGGGGGCTGTTTCGTAAGCAGGGCGGTAGCAGCCGAATCGACGTGGTCGTTCGGCGCATGGCGGATCGCGTGGAGGCGGAATTTCTGGGAGAAAAGCGGCCCGCTGGGGTTGTCGGGCGGATTCTCGCCCCCGGCAAGGGCGATGTTATGCATGTAGACCGTTTCATTCTGCCCTCGTGGGCACAGGTAGAATATCGGCTGGGCGACTCCTACCATATGATGGGAACCAATCTTCTGACCCCCATCGATGCTCGAACCACCCGGGTCTTCGCCTGCTTCAGCCTCAAGAGTCGCGTGCCTCCGTGGCTTCTCTGGCCTTTTTTCCGGTCGGTTGCGAAACGGATTATCAAACAAGATGTCCGAATCTTGAAGTTGCAGGCCGATACAATCGAGCTCTTCGGGGGCGAGCAGTTCACATCCACCGAGGTCGATGTTCTGGGGCTCCAGATCTGGCAGCTCCTAAAACAGGCCCAGAGGGGTGAGACACAAGCCGCCCGAGAGCCAACCGAGCGGCGATTTCAGATGCTGGTCTGATTCAGCCGGCTGGCTAATCGCCAAGCCCCGAATGCCCGGAGTTGTAATTTTAGCCCGATCGTGGAGAATCAGGGTCGCGCTCCGTGCGTGATTTTCCCCAAGCCAATTCCGCTCCTCTGACCGCAACCCCGGGTTCAAGTGGCCGATCCAAGCGCCAAAGACGCTCCGAACCAACCACCCGCCGCAGTCGCCATTCGAGTCCGGCAGGCGCTGTTATCCCGCTGGGTAGACTTGATTCTAAAATATCGGGCGATGGTTCTCGCCATCACATTGATCATGACGGGCGCCATGGGATATGTGGTGTATCACCTGCCGCTGATGACGAGTCTCACAGACCTGATCACAAAAGATAACGCCCTGTTCCGTGGTTATACGGAGGCCCGGGATCGATTCGGTGGTGACGAGTTGATCGTGCTGGCGGTACGAAGCGACGAACACTTCACGAAGCAGGGTATCGAACGCCT
Source organism: Myxococcales bacterium (assembly GCA_963578775.1). Classification (GTDB taxonomy): domain Bacteria; phylum Myxococcota_A; class UBA9042; order UBA3505; family UBA3505; genus UBA3505. Next base: position 2,974 of record CAUZEG010000224.1, on the reverse strand, counting down.
ACGTACCCTGACCGACCTCCTTGGCAAGCATCTATTTGTAGACCGCGCCACGTCTTTTCTGAACGGTGGCACGGTCCGGAGCAATCCGTCCGACCCGGAGGAGATCATTACCACCTCCTACAACCAGGATGATCTCAATCCAGAGCAGCTGAAAGCTCTTATCCTGGTAGATCCTCTCTTCCGCCGTATCACCGTAAGTGCAGACGGTAGTTCGGCCCTTATTACAATTCGATTGCTACCGACCCATCCGCGTTCTCTTACGGGAAAACTCCAGGAGGAACTGAAACGCCGAGCTGCAAATATGCATCAGGGAACATCCAAGTTGCGAACCGAGGCCGGACAGCTAAGCCTCTTTGATGCCATCAAGCAGGAGATATCATCGGACTTCAAACAGTTGGCCAAAGACGCCGGATACCCCGACAAGAACATCCATATGACAGGGTTTCCGGTGCTCATCACAAGCCTGCTCCAAGAAACCGAACGAAATATTAAACGGCTCTTCCCATTCTGTATCCTGGTTCTATTTCTCCTTCTTCTCTACCTCTTTCGACGGTTGGTGGACAGTTTCCTACCGATCCTGTGCATCTTTCCCGCTGTGCTCTGGTCCATCGGTCTGGGTGGTCTGTTCATCGGCCATATCAGCATTGTGACGAGCGCCGCGCCCATTATTATTCTGGTCGTTGGAACCTCGAATGTGGTTCATCTGGTGACCCAATTCCGTCATGAAATGGGACGTGGGGCCAATCGTACAGACGCCATTCGGGCCGCCTTTATGAACGTCGGGACGGCCTGTATGTTGACCAGTATGACGACCTTGATCGGCTTTGGGACCATGTTCTTCCAGCCGATGCCCTATACGCGTGAGCTGGCACTCTATGCTTTCACAGGCGTGATATGCGCCTTCCTCTTGACCTTCATGCTCACTCCCATCCTCCTCTCCTTCACCAGCGGTGCAGTCCACGACCGGGAACGGAAACGAACCGAACGACTCTCGAACGTCTTACGTTTTATGAACCGCGTGGTGGCAAAACATTCGAAGAAGACCGCGGCTCTGGGCATTGTACTCACCATTCTGTCCATATCCCTGATTCCGTTCGTCACGGTCGAGAATATGCTTACCAATAAGCTTCATAAAGACCATCCGATTCGCAACGACCTGGAACAGATCCAATCCGACTTTGGCAGCAGCGGGGATTTCGAGATCCTGGTGGATTCCGGCAAGGAACATGGACTGCTTGAGCCCCAGGTCCTCCATGGACTGTATAATCTGCAAAAGGAACTTAAGAAAAGCCGGCATGTCGAGGGCAGCCTCTCCATCGTCGATCTGATGGAATTGGTGTATGCCCTCTATGAGACACCGGACTATTTGAAGGGCTTGGAAGCCCGGGGAGCCCCACCCCTTCCTCCCCAGACACGTTGTTACAAAACCAGTCCCGATGGAAGTTGTAGCGATTCGGAGCCTGGCAGCAGGATCAGCGGACAACTGTACAAGTTTTTTCTTGGAAACTTCGATGGGAAGGAGATGTTCGTAGGCGGATCCCTCCGATACGGCCGCATTGTAGTTCGTGTTCACAATATGTCGGCAGAGCAACTGGTGATCCTGGCCAGGAAGATCAACGTAATCGCCAAACCGCTGCTGCCGGAGACGGTCACAATCCAGCCCAATGGCTTCGGGCTCCTATGTGCGGTAACGGGTCCCGAGATACTCGACAATTCTATTAAGGGTCTATCTAGCGCGCTTTTGATCATCGCCCTGCTGATGGCCGTCCTCTTCGGCTCTCTACGAGTAGGCCTGCTGAGCATCATCCCCAATGTGCTTCCAGTGGCCTTCGCCGTCTGGTTCACCTACCTCTGGGCCGGCGCCATTGACGCCGACGGCCTCACCATGCTCACCGTTTGTGTATGCATCGCCGTGGACGACACCATTCATTTCCTGGCCCGATACCATATCGAGCGGGACCGTGGGCTCGAAATTGGAGCGGCCGTAGAGAGGACTATGATGGAGTCGGGCTACGGAATGCTGCGCACATCTATCATCCTGGTCGGCGGCTTTGCCGTGCTCCTGGTGGGTGACTATATGACGCTGGTGTCTATGGGCATCATGTTCTGCGCCACCTTATCTCTCGCCGTCCTGCTGGACCTGACCGTCATGCCCGCAATGGCCCATCTGAAGTGGTTCGAACGCAGCTCCTCCAGATCAGCGGGCAGATAGCTTCTGGTTCCGGCTTAAAATCCAGAAGGTAAGCCGCGGAAAATGACGGGACATCCAGACGCCAAACAAGCCATGCCAGGTGAATACATACTCTCGTTTCCGCTTACGTATCGCACGCACCATGACTCGGGCGGCCTTGTCCGTCGGCCAGAGTAGCTTGGAAGGACGCTTATCCCGCGACCCGGATTGGAACTGCCCATCATTATCGACCCGACCGATCTCGCTCTCTACATAGCCGGGATGAATCGTTGTACAACTGATCCCGGACCCGGACAGTTCAGCCGACAGGGAGGTACCAATCGAGCGGACAGCATGTTTGGATGCGCAATAGGCGCCACTGCCAGGAGGGCTGAGATAGGAGGCGACACTCGCGACCAGGCCTATCCGACCCGAAGTTTTACGCAATTCCGGCATGGCATGCCGAACCGTCGACACAAGACCCAGGACGTTGACATCGAATTGGCGGCGCCATTCTTCATGGCTTAGTTCGGCCACCCGCCCGCTCACGGCAAAACCCGCGTTGGCCACCACCACATCGATCCGACCAAAAGCTTCGACAACGCTGGCGACAGCGGCCTGTACGGACGGCTCGTCCGTCACATCACAGGGCACGGCGAGCCCGCGCGCTCCTTGCTCTTCGAGGGCCTGGACTACCTCCTTGAGACGATCTTCACGCCGACCCGATACGGCCACAGTTGCCCCCTGTCGAGCAAACTCAAGCGCCATTTCTCGCCCCAGCCCCGATCCTCCGCCGGTGAGCCA
>CAUZEG010000223.1:0-5889 GCA_963578775.1 Myxococcales bacterium | reverse complement strand
CGGCTGACATTTCCAGCCCTGCGGACAGTCTTCGATGCAGGCCTTGGAACATACCGTGTCGCCAAGATGAGGAAGACAAATCTGGGATAGGCAGTCGCCATTGCTGTCACAGAGCTCACCAAAACAGCCGGTCCCGGGTTCACAACCGCTTGTACCCTCATCCGGGCTCGCTCCAGTATCCGGACTCGAATCTTCGGTTCCCGGATCGGATTGTCCTAGATCCCCCTCACCGGGATCCGTCTGGCCGGGATCCGTCTGGCCGGGATCGAAACCGGTCGACTCGCTCTGGCCCAGATCAGAGTTCGGGTTCGATTGCGAATCCGTCTCCGACGTACAGCCCCAGAGAAACAGAGTCACTATCCCGACACCAATCCAATATAACCGCATTTCACTCCCTCGGAACATGCCCACTCAGTGTAGGGGAAGGCTGGCCATAGGCCAAGAGTAAATCTCCCTCGCAAGACACGACTCTCGGTCAGCGGGTACAGATAAAATAGGTCCAGACCGCATCAAAAGAGTCTCGTCCGTCGAACATACGCGCCAGCGCAAGTTTCATAAGCTCTCGGCGAGCCGATACCGCCGTATCCGGCGGTATATGACCGGTGATCTTCTGGGCCCCACCAACCCAGCCCAGAACTCCTTCGTGGTAGACGCTCAAGAAATAGAACCAATCGGCCACCCGGGCCTCAATCCGCTCCGTCGTACAGGAGGTGATAGAGAATCCCGCCGCAACAAAGGCCTCTCTATAATGGTCGACATGTCGCACAGGAAGAAAGTACTTGGCCCGTAATTTATCGTGTGCCGCCATGAATTCGGTGTCGGTCAAAGCCGGACGAAAGTCATTGAAAGCGGAGGAATCGGCCACAATATCCATGGCGATCCGATGAATATGGCCCACCGTCTCGTCGATGATCCAACAATCGTCGGGTGCTTCGGGATTCCGTATATTGCCCGATTGCACAAAGACCCGGCCGCCGGGGCGCAGGATGTCATACCAGGATTGGAGTGTGGCCGGGAGCTCGTAATATAGATGTACGGCGTTGGTGGATGCGATGGCGTCGACCTCCTGAATACCACCAGCGAGAACTTCATCTAACCGTTGTAGCCTGCGTTCCTCTCGAAGATAGCGGATCAGGCGGTAGCCAACCCGGGGATCGTCACGGAATTTCTCGAGGGCGAGCCGCAAAAACTTGGGTGAGGAATCCACGATCAAAACCCCAGGTCCCTGGTCTCCTGCGGCCTCGTACAGACGTTTCGTCAAGATCCCGGTACCACCCGAATAATCGAGCAGGAGATCGCCTTCCCCATGGTATTGCAGAATCTGTTGCACCGATGGGTTCAGATTATCGTACCAACCGTGCTCTTCCACGGTGTCGTATTTCATCGCGAGTCGCTCAAGGGGAAGTTCTACCCAGTCTTCCTCAGGGATCCGTACAAAGCCCTGTGGCCATTCATAGGACATCATTCCTCCTGCGTTTCGCCCCACATCCAATACCGGAGCATATGCCCTATGATAGATCAGCCGTCGAGCCCTGGAAAGCGGCCGCAAAATTGTGGAACTTTCCCTGCCGATAAAGGTTGTTTTCAGAGATCGATTTTGACGAAACCCTGTGGTAGGGTGCAAGCCAGTTGAACCGGGAGATGACGGTGAACATTCGTTCCATCGTAATGGGTATCGTACTCATACTCATGGCCAGCCAGGCCGTGGCCAAGGATAAAAAGAAGAAGAAAGTCCTTCTTCCCCTGGAACATCGCGAAGGTACACAGCATTGGACCGCCATCACAGGGCATGCCACCAGCGACTTCGCGGAAACCACCGTCGAAAAGTCGTCGACCATCCACGGGCTTAGTTTTGTCCAGGGCAAATTCCCACAAGAGGGGCTGGTGTTGAGCCTGGTCACTCTGCAGAGTGATGTGAACGGAAAGGGAGACCAGAAAAAAGAAGCCCTTACCATGCCGGACCCCAAGAACGTGGATATCACTACGGAACAAACCACCAGTTTTGGACCCTACCGGACGATCTACAGAATACAGATTTGCACCAACGCAGAGGGGCGGATTCGTGGGCTTCGTACCTGGGGAGCAAAGATCAAAAAGAGCGGCGGCCTGAAACGAATTCGAAAGACCGCCGAAGTGGTTCCCGACGACTGTTATAACTGGCACGATCGGGTTCGCTGTAAATCCGGACGCGGTGCCATCGGTGCACGAGTCTATTTCGACCGCATCCAGGGGATCCGGGGCCTGCAACTTCAATGTGCCAAGTTCCGTCGCCCAAAAGCCAAGAAAAAGGGCAAAAAGAAATAGGTCGCATCCACAACGCGGCCTATTCCGAGACGACCCAAAGCAAACAACATCCGCCGGAGACGTAATATGCTCGCCAAACTCATCGACGTCGGCCCTAACGACGAACTGGATAGTGGATACGATGCCCTGGTGCTCGTGGGAAACAACATTCCCCATCACCTGGATGGCCCCCTGGGTGACCATCTCCGCCGCGTCGCATCCGTTGATGCCGGATTCAACAAAACGACCCAGGTACTGGTCACCGACCTGGCCCCTGCAAGCCGCTTGATCGTAAGCCCGACCGGACCGCTCGATAGAGATCAAGATGATGTCCGCCGTATCGCCGACGCAGCCAGATCGGGACTTCGTCATGCCCGAGATGCAGGCGCACGCCGCCCTGCCCTTCGCTTCATCAATACACCCCAGAATGGGGAGCATGTGCATTCCGTTCCGGTAGGACTCCTCGGTGCTCTGGGCGGGCTCTGGGAACCCCTCGAGGCAAGAGAGCATCTGGGCGAAGACAGCTGTGAGCCCATCACAGAGATCGGTGTGAGCTTCCCAGCTGGACTCGACAACGCGCGCATTCTTCGCTGGGTCTCCGCCGTGGAAGCGGGGCGCCGACTGGCACGGGATATGGCCGGAACCGAACCCGAACGAATGGCACCCATCCGGATGGCCGATCTCTGTGAGGAGGCCTTCGCCAACGTGGATGTCCAGGTGACCATCAATAAAGACGTAGCGGCCATTCGCAGGGATTATCCCCTGCTGGCCTCGGTAGCACGTGCGTCGATCCCGGTCCCCCGACACCACCCACGGATCATTCGATTGGAATACCAGGGCGAAGGTCCCATCCAGGAGACCCTGTTCTTTGCGGGCAAAGGGGTCAGTTACGATACGGGTGGAGCCGACCTGAAGGCGGGCGGTCATATGGCAGGTATGAGCCGCGATAAGGGCGGTGCAGCCGCCGTAGCAGGCTTGTTGTTGACCGTCGGTCTACTGAAACCAAAGGGATTGCGAATTGTCGCCGAGATCGGGGCGGTTCGAAACAGTATCGGTGCGGAGAGCTTCGTGACCGATGAGATCCTTACGGCCCATTCGGGCACACGGGTACGCATCGGAAATACGGACGCCGAGGGTCGCCTGGTTCTGGCCGATCTACTATCTCATCTGCGGGAAGAGGCCCTCGAGGCTATAAACCCGCGACTGTTCACTCTAGCGACCCTGACAGGGCATGCCGGGCTTGCGGTGGGCACCTATTCCATCGCGATAGACAACGGCCCCGCAAGAGCAGCCGGTATCGCCGAGTCGCTCTTCAAGGAAGGCGACCTCTGGGGTGATTGCTTTGCCCTGTCGCGCCTTCGTCGCGAAGACTTTGACGTCGTGGCCCCCCGTACCCGCGCCGACGATGTCCTGTCGTGCAATAATCTGCCATCATCGGGGACACCGCGCGGACATCAATTCCCGATGGCCTTTCTTATCACTGCCGCCGGACTTACGGCACATGGTCGAGATGGCGAACGTCCCCTGGCCTATACCCATCTCGATATCGGTGGAAGTGGTGTCGAAAACGGGGATTGGCAACACGGGAACCCCACCGCTGCGCCCATCGTAGCGTTGGCCGGTCGGTGGCTATACGAACGGTAGAGGATCAGGGCCGATATTCGGCCACCGCTTCTACCGGATGCAGGGTTTCGTAGATTCGTGCGTACTGCACTTTCACCCGGTCATCTCCGAGTACCTTATCCGCCAGGTCATACAGCCAGCGAGCCATACGCTCGCTTGTGGGGCTGAACGGAAAGACAGCGATCTTGAGTCCACCCGGGTAGCAATTACGAGCGGCGAAAAGCTCGACCACCGCCGGATGTGGAGTCTTGCTAGCACCGTGAAGCTCCGAACGAGTGGCAAGCACCTTGCCGCCAATCTGGATAAGTTCCGCTTCGATCATTTCATACACTTCGGCGCCCATCGCCAGGGAATGGTCCAGAAGCGCATGGCAGGGCATAAGCACCTGCTCTTTGAGCTGCTTGAAATCGATAACGAAACCTTCCATCGTCAGGGTCTCGGCTCCCAGGCCGACCTCAAATTTCCAGGTATGACCATGAAAATTGATACACGCCCCCGAATGCCCACGGATATGGTGGCCAAAATCGATATCAATGCTTTTACGGATCTCATACATAAGGCGCGCCATACTAGGTCGCAAAACCGTAAAACTGCAACCCAGAAGCCCGTCAGTCCCACCAATATCAACGGTTTCGTGCGCGATACGGACTAGCTGCATAGGATGGATCCCGGCCCCATACATCCATTCGACGTGCCCGATTCGTTGGTCTACAATGCTGCACCATGACGACAGTATACGACTATTCGGTAGATGGCATTGATGGCTCTTCCCAGTCCCTGGCGGACTACCAGGGAAAAGTCCTTCTCATCGTTAATACCGCCAGCGAATGCGGCTTTACATCCCAATACGATGGCCTTGAGGCCTTGTATAAGACCTACAAGGACCGCGGGCTGGTCGTTCTTGGCTTCCCCTGTAATCAATTCGGGGGGCAGGAACCGGGCACCAATGAACAGATCAGTGAATTCTGTCGCGTCCGCTTTGGGGTGAGTTTTCCGCTACACGTCAAGGTCGACGTCAACGGAAAAGACACCCACCCCTTATTCGATCATATCAAGAATGAAGCGCCGGGAATGCTGGGAAGCACACGCATCAAATGGAACTTCACCAAGTTCCTTGTCGATCGAAACGGCACCGTTATTTCTCGGTTCGCGCCCAACACCGAGCCGGAAAAAATCAGCCAGGAGATCGAATCTCTGCTGGGAACATCCGACTGAATCAAACCAATTCGGCGGAAAAATCCTGCCCAAACCGGGTTTGTCCGATCCGCTTCCCCTAATTAATATATAGTACACCGCGTAAGAAAGGTGCCAGTCGGGTTCGTTTAACCGCGTCACCGGCGGCCAATTCCTAATTTTTTTTCGAAGATTTTTCCCGTGTAATTTCAGGCATCTACGAAATCTCAACCCTCAAAAAACGGCGAAAAAACAGGATTGGCCCGCAGTTGGCCTTTTTTTGGGTTGATAAATAAATCAACAGGTGTTTAGACTCGCCACAATTGCACTTGCTAGATTGGTTGAGGAAACCGAGCAGCTGCACATTCTGCGCAGCTTAAACTAGCTTTTAGGAGGAACGAAATATGGCATCGCGCCCGAAGAAAAACTTTGTACTACTCGACAACGGAAACAATGACACCAATCACGTATTCTCGAGCGCTCAGCCTCGTGGCGCGGCCCTCAAGGCTGCAAGCCGTGGTCATCAGAGCATTCGCCTTCGCGAACGTGGAACCAATCGCGTCCATGTCTTCAAGGGCTGGGTCGAGACCGTAAATGCTCCGGCTAATCGCCCGAGCTGGCTTCCCGCGCAGGTCAAGAAGGCCAACGTAAAGAAGCTTGGTGTGGATCATATCTGATCCTCGTGTAGTCGATTGAGCTGAACACAACCTTCGGGCACTTTGAAGTGACTGCGTAGGGGGGGGCACAAGCTCATACGACAAACTCGATACTTTGCGGCGCCTGACTGCTACTGGCATTCAGGCGCCGCAT
>CAUZEG010000222.1:0-5959 GCA_963578775.1 Myxococcales bacterium | reverse complement strand
TCGCATTGGCCTGCGGATCCATATCTACGAGAAGAACTCGTTGGCCCGCCAAAGCGAGTGCTGCGGACAAATTTACGGCTGTCGTCGTCTTGCCGACCCCGCCCTTCTGGTTCGAAATCGCAATGGAAAATACCACGTCGCCTCCCGGGATTCCCGACCTGTTTCACGTGAAACAAATTGGAACCATCACACCTTGGAATCACCATAATCAGATCGGGCTGTCAACAGACCGCTGAGTTAGTCACAGGCATGGTGGATAAATTTGTGAAAAGCGGTCTTTTATGTCTTCCGTCTGAAAGGAACGGGTTGCGTTTCACGCTCGTCTCCCATATCACCAATAAAGGTGATCGGAGAAGGCACCACGCCATGTTTTGTGAAAGCGGATCGGTAAATGGGATGCACTGGTCGGTCGCGTCCGACGTCGGACAGATCCGCCAACGCAACGAGGACAATTTCCTGGTTATGCCGGAACGTAATCTCTTTGCAGTAGCTGACGGCATGGGCGGCCATACTTCGGGTGACCTGGCTAGTCGGATCTGTGTAGAAACACTCTTCCACTTCTTTCGCGATGATAGGTATCTGAAAACACTCCAGGAGCTCTGGAACAACGCAGACTCTTCCCAACGACAGGCGTTTCCGTCCGTCGATGCGTTCATCATCAATCGCGCTATCGAGGCTTCAAACCAGGCTATCTTCGATACCGCCCAGGCCAATCGTCATCATCGAAGCATGGGCACGACGTTGGTTGTTATGAAGCTGGACGAAAACCAACTTAATTTCGGGTATGTCGGTGATAGCCGCTTATACCGGAGTCGTGGAAAGGCATTCGAACAGCTGAGTTATGACCATTCCCTGGCCAATGAATACCTTCGTCTCAATATGATCCGTGAGGAGGATGTTCATCAGTTCCAATATAAGAATGTGATTCTTCGCGCGTTAGGCCTGAACGATGAAGTAAAGTCGGATTCTATAACGACCGAATTGATCAAGGGAGACCGCTATCTATTATGCACCGATGGGCTTACAGATCTGGTTCCCGATGATGAAATCCGCGAATGTTTCTGTCAGGATACAACACCCGACGATGTTGCCAAGAGCCTGATTGATCTGGCCAACGAAACCGGTGGCTTTGATAATATTACGGTAATGGTGGTGGATACCTGAATGGTACGAATCTTCAAACCAACTACGGTTATACTTGGCCTGATCATGCTGATGGGCCTGTTCTCCTGCGCCAGTGAATGTCAGAAACTCGCAGACAAAATCTGCGAGTTTAATGGCCCAGGCAGTCTCGAATGTCTGCGCGCCAACCGCTTCAGTAAGAACGCGTCGGGAGACGAACAACCAATTTGTAAACAAGCCACGAGGATGGCGCGGGGACTCAAGTCTGGCAACTGAACGACAATCCACGCGCATATGGCATAAACTGACAGAACCTATGAATCAACCTGAAGAATTTGGTCAATTTCGCCTCCTGGAGCGACTCGGACAAGGGGGGATGGCCGAGGTTTTTAAGGCGAAGATGGTGGGATCCGAGGGCTTTGAACGGCTTGTTGTCGTCAAGCGTATTCTTCCCTCCTATGCAGATAATGAGTCCTTCGTACAGATGCTCATTCAAGAGGCAAAGATCGCGAGTAGCCTACAGCATGTAAACATCGTTCAGACCTATGATCTCGGCGAAATCAATGGCCGCTATTATATCTCTCTTGAATATGTCCATGGCAGCGATCTCCTACGTGTCCTGGCTCAAACCTCGCGCAAAAAGGCCTATGTTCCCTTTGACATGGCCGCCTACCTGATCTCTGAGGCGGGCCGAGGGCTTGACTACGCACACCGGGCCCGTGATCTGAACGATGAACACCTGGGAATCGTGCATCGTGATATTACCCCCGCCAACATCATGCTCTCCTATACAGGTGAAGTGAAGATCGGTGATTTTGGTGTGTCACGAGCTGCAAAATCCTACGACAACACCTCTCCTGGAAACTCCGCCAAAGGGAAACTCGCATATATGAGCCCCGAACAGGTTGGAGGGCGCCCATTCGACCATAGAGCGGACATCTTTTCTCTGGGGATCCTCCTCTACGAGACCCTCACGCTCAAACGGCTATTTCTGGCAAAAACCGATATTCAAACCCTGATGAACGTTCGCGAAAGCGATATCGACACGCGGCTGAAGAAGCACGCCTATATCCCGGATGATCTGGCAGACATTCTCCGAAAATCGATTACCGTCAACCCCTCGGAGAGATATGAAACAGCCCGGGACATGCGCCAGGCTCTCAAAGAATACCTTACCCGTATTCAGTCGCCGATGGGGCCAGAGCTTCTTGGACGCTTTGTTCGAACGGCGCATGGTGCCGAGGATCTGGTCCTTCCTGAATCACCCATGACAACGCACGAGATGTTGGGAGATGAACCCTCGTATGTGGAACCCCATCGATTCGATACCATCACAATCCCCATCATCAAGATTTCCGATGATGAGAGCTCCGAAACCGGTGAGCCTGTTGCGGTACCCCTTGTGGAATGTACTCTGACGGAACTGGAACGGACCGAACTCTATCTTCGGAGAAAAAATGAAGCGGTTCTTGGTCCTCTCCGTTACGGCCATGTATGTCGCATGATTAAGCACGGAGCAGTTGCCCACAGTGATGAACTATCACGCGATAAGCACGATTGGGTGACCGTCCCAGACGTTCCTCTTCTGCGGCCGTTCTTTAACAGGAACGCGGGGATCAAAGCCCAGACACCGACCTTGGAAGGTCCGGCTTCACTTCTAAGCCTACCCTACGCCGTGTATCAGATCGCCGGAAAACGGATGTCCGGCATACTCAGTATACAATATGAGGCGTGGCTGAAAGAGGTGTTTTTTCAAGCGGGGAAGGTCGTCACCGTGCACACCAATGACCCCACGGAGTTGTTCGGCGCGTTTCTGGTTGAACGCAAGATCATTCGGGCGGAGCAGGCCAGCATTGCGTTGTCGTATCTAAAAAAGGAAGAGAATCGCCTCGGTGACATCCTGGTAGCAAACGGTCTCCTGGAATCCGAAGAGCTGGGCTACCTGGTCAAGGAACATCAAAGGGTACGATTTCGAACGATCATAGCCTTGGAAGGCGGTTGGTTTTCCTTCCATGCCAGCACGGATTTTGAGGCCCAAGCCAGCACGGCTTCGATCCCAGCCTCATCGGCCGTAACGCGGGCCCTGCGATACAAGGTAGAAGCGTCGTTTCTAGAGCGCTTATTCCGCGATTACTGGTCGGAAACGTTCGAGGTCATAGCAAATCCACTTCTTTCCATTCACCAGTTGGGACTGTCCGAATCAGAGACTATGGTCGTGAATACGCTCATGAACCACGACACCCTGGAAAAAGCGCGCACCAATCAAGCTCTTAGCGCAACATCAACATTTCAGTTGCTCTGGCCGGCCTACATTTTGGTTCAGGCTGGCTTCATTCGCTTCCCCCACCGCAGCCTGGTCGGAGCAGACCAAACTTCGGACTCCTGAGCTATCAATGTCCACACTCGCCGAAAAAATTGCGACGGGAGCGGGCCGGCTGGAAATCCATCTTACGGCTGAGCATATCGATCAGCTGGTCAGCTACGGAACACTTATTCAGAAATGGAACCGCGCGACGCGGCTTGTGGGAAACGATCGCGACGATGCCGTCGCCCTTCAGATCCTCGATTCATTGGCTATTCTACGATTGAACCTCCCCCAAAGCCCCACTCTCGATGTTGGTTCCGGAGCCGGATTTCCCGGAATACCCATGGCCATCGTGCGGTCCCACATCCCCATGGAGCTCCTCGAGTCTAGAGAACGCCGAGCCGCTTTCCTCTCCGAAGCCAAGCGAATTCTAGGCCTAAGCAATGTATCCGTCGTCTGCGAACGGCTGGAGAACCAGTCCTACTCTTCGTCGATCCTGGCTGTAGCCAAGGCGCTTGCACCACCCCCAGAATTTTTGAGAATGGTCGACCAGTCCGGCTTGAAGCAGGCGATTGTAATGGGGAATCAGAAAACGGTTGCGTCCACGGCTGGAATCGGTTGGATCGAGATCGACCGGGATGTTGTCCCTCTCCAATTTACCCACGAGCATGTCAACGTCCTGCTGCAAAAAGAAGACGTGCCTCAGGGGAACCCCAAATCTGTAAGCTGAGCTGTCACAAGCTCTGACCATCCCCGGTTTGCAGCAGGGTTTGCTGGGCTCGGGTGGGCGATTCGACCGATCTGGACATCAAGCCCGGTCAGAGCCACTCTGGCACGTTCTTCCGCAAACTTTCCTACACCCACGACCACACGAGCCTGTAGAACTTCTATTGTCTGCCGCAGGGCCTCGTCACAGTGCTCCATCACGGCCCGCTTTTCAGCCGCAGGGAGCCGATCTGGCGTACGATTTCGCCCCGTCTCTTCGAGAAACATCAACGGGCAGTAATTCAGAACAAACCCCCGCTTAAAGAAGTTCTCGGGGCGACCAAACGTATCGGAGACCCAGGTCCACAACCGCCGACCGCTGACTTCTCTTCGAGGGCAATCAAACCCCAGAACGGGACGCTTGGGGTGCTCCTGTGGCGGCTTTCGCACGGGAGCGTTGATCTTCATCCAATCACGCACCAACTGCACCTCGCCGAATGGGATTCCAGTCTGCGCCATCCCAAAGGGCCCCGGGTTCATTCCCAGAAAAACATATTCTTTGGGCCCGGCTCCAAAGCGGTCCAAATACATGGCGTAGGGAGCGCTCGCATATTCCAACGGGTTGTATACATGGGTAACGGGAGGAGAAAACGACAGGCCAGACAGCTCGACGTTCAGGCGATCGGAAATGGTCTGTAACATGGTTCCTAATCCGTTAAATTACCCTTCATCGGATGAGGCGTTTCGATCCCGGATCGCCGCCAATCGTCGACGTGTGTCCTCGGATGAAATCGCCTTCATAAAGTACGCATCGTCGACTGCTTCCGTGCGATCAATTCGTTCAATTACGGACGAACGAAGACGTTGTTTCGATCGCTCATACACCCCGAGATCGACGGTTGTCATAGCTTGTAAACAAGCCTCGGCCCGGCCCCGGAGTTTGGATGGCGGCACCACCTCATGGAGAAAGCCCTGTTCAATGCGGGTATTCCCATCCACCAACTCCCCACCCAATATCGCACGCTCCGCAGCCAGGGCTCCGAGACCTAGACGACTTATCTCCAACGCGCCGGTGGGAAAATTCAACCCCAGACGTACACCCGTCACGCCGATCCTGCCCTCGGGAACCCCCACTCGAAGGTCACAGGCCAATGCAAGTATGGCCCCCGCCCCGATAGCGTGACCGTTGACGGCCGCTACCATGGGGCGCGGATACAAGATAAGACGGCGCAAGAAAGCATTGAAGAGGCGCAAAAACTCCCGTGCCTCATCGAGGTTTCCTTGCTCTACAAGTTTCAGATCCAGGCCAGCACTAAAGACCTTTTCTCGTCCCACCAAAAGAACGCCTCGGCCTTGCATGGCCTCGTCGAGCCCCTCGTCAAGCTCCTGGATGAGTGCTGGGTTCATCGCATTGACCTTGCCGTCATCCATAGTGATGACCGTAAGATCTCCGACTCTATTGGTAACAACCGACATGCCTGGGCAATCACAAAGTTCTTATTTCGAGGGGCCCTTCAGGACGTCCTTCGATAAATTGTCGAACGATAGGGTCGGTCGTGTTCCGTAGCTCCGTACGGGTGCCCTCGAACTGGACTTTCCCCTTATAGAGCATTGCGACTCGATCTGCGACCGTGAATATACTCCTCAAATCGTGACTTACAACGATGCTCGTAACCCCGAGATCGTCCGACAGACTCCGAATCATCTGATCAACATGAGTCGCCGCCAAGGGGTCCAGTCCCGTGGTGGGCTCGTCAAAGATCACGTATTCTGGATCGACGGTAAGAGCCCGTGCGATGGAGACCCGCTTCTGAAGTCCTACCCCCA
>CAUZEG010000221.1:0-6002 GCA_963578775.1 Myxococcales bacterium | reverse complement strand
GTCCTCGAAGCCGAGAAGCAGAATCGTCGACTTCTACCGATTTCATCGCTCAAGGTGCTGGTCCAATCGGGTGGGATGTTTCTGCAGCGCCGCATTGCAGAGCCGGTACAGACCATTCGGGATGATGCTGAGGAGCGGATGACGCGATTGCGGTCCGATGCGGAACAGAAGATCCGCAGCATCAAGGGGCGCGCGAATCTGGACGAGGTCCGCGACGCGCTGACCGAGTTGTTTACGCAGACCCAGCAGAGCCTGGAGGAGATCCAGTCCCGGATCGAAGAGCGGTACAATCAGATCGTTCCCTCTGGCGTTGGCAGCAAGAAGACCGATGGGGTCGACCAGGACGATTCGACGGGATCCGACGATGCCATACCCATGGAGCTTCAGCTCTCGGAGAGGATCCGTGTGTTGGAACAGCGGGTGGTTGAGTTGGAGGAGCGCCTTTCGGATCAGATGGATTCAAAAAGGGTAGAATGATCTCCGCTCTGTCATCAACGACTCGCCGCGGCCTGGGGGCCATATTGGCATGTTGGGCGTTATTGGGCTTCAACACCACCTTCGGCTATGCCTTGGATATCCAGCCGGAAGGCTTTGTTGACGTAAACGGGGGGCAGGCATTTACCGATCAGGACGCCTTTGGCTTTTTTGTTCAGGACCTGGCCGATCTGCTTACGCCAGGCCCGGCCACTGCCGGTAGCACCCTGGGCGGTCTTGGATTGCGGTTCTCGGCGGGTGGGGGAGTTGGGCTGATCAAATCGGACTCTGATGCATGGGCTCGGGGCAATGGTCAAAACAAGAGCATCGTTGGTCTTATGGATATCCGACTGCGTAAAGGTCTTCCCTGGGCCTTTGAACTCGGAAGCCAGATCAGCCATATACCCGGTTCAAATCTCTGGGGGTTTGGTCTGGAACTCAGCAATTCCGTAACGGAGGGGTTGCCTTCTCTGCCGGATATAAAACTTACGATTGGGACGATGGCAACGGCCGGAGAGGAGGCCATCAATCTTATGACGGTGCACGGTCGAGTGGTCGTCTCCAAGGGGTTTCCCTTGCGAGGTTGGGGACGCATTGAACCGTTTTTTGGCTATCAGTTCGTTTTCCTGCAGGCATCGACCCGCCGCGTTGTTGCCTTCGAGCAACAGCCGAATGGTCTCGGTGGCTTCATTTCGGTTGGGGATCCGGTAGAAGGCTTATTACCCAACCCGACACGGAGTATTCATCGCGGAGTTGTGGGGGTTTCCCTACGGGTGGGTCGATTCTCGTTCACCGCCTATGGCACTGGCAGCAGCCGGGTTGGAAAGGCTGGACTTGACCTGTCCTTGAACTACTAGCCCCTGGTTCACCGAACGAGTCGGAAGCTCATCTCGGTTTTGGCCAGCATGATCTTGTCTCCGTCCTGGAGGAAGCACTTTTCCACCTTACGGCCGTTTACAAAGGTACCGCTCGAGGATTGAATGTCCGAGAGTTCAAAGCGCATCTTGTCCATTCGGATCGCAGCATGGCGACGGCTCATGGCAGCATCACTGAATTGAATATCACAGGCGTCGGAGCGACCAAATGAGGTAACTTCGTCAACAATGGGTATCTCCATGCCCATATCGGGTCCGCCGACTACCGTAAGCATAGCCCGGGCCCCGGCATCATAGGCCGGTGCTTCGATGTATTCTTCCTTATCGCCGCGATTCCGGATCATTTTTACGATCAACATGATGACAAGAACGATGATGCCGATGATGAATACCCACTTGAAGAACGTGAAGATCGAAGACCAGACGCTCTTTGAACGGGTCTTGAAGCCGTCCTCCGGCGTGTATAGCTTTGATGTGATTTTCAGGTTCGACAACCGTACTTGTAGTTCGGAGCCTTGGCGGACCTTTCGCGGTTTCCACTCGATGATCTGCTGCCCCAGAATCCGGTCCACCATATTTTTGAAGTCGTTACTCACTTCCTCTGGATTTACGCGGGCTCCGGCTACCTCGATAATACTTCCGCCTGTTTTTTCGGCGGTCGTTTTTAGTAGATCGAACACCCCTGTTTGCTCGTTTCCCAGGCCTTCGAGACCGATCACATAAAAGCGCGTGGCCACATCTTCAATTTCCTTATTACAGCGCTTGACGCGTAGGGCACAGTCGGTCACAGCGTCTCGTTGGGATTCTGCCTTATCCCGACTGTTTTCCTTTTGTGCTGTGTCATCACGACCGTCGGACAGAAGAAGAAGTGCTGTACGTCGGTTGGGTTCGTCTTCTATCCCCGTAAACCCCTTTTCCAGGATCTTGGTAAGGTAACCTTTCAGTAATCTGGGCTCGCCCGCGGTCACATCACATTCGAAGGTAGTGATGCGCGAGATGGCTTTTAATGCAGATTCGTGCTGCGTATTCAGGTCTTTTCGTTCTTTTACCCCACAGCCGTCATAGGTCCATACTGCGCTGCGATCGCTTTCACTGAGACTTTCAACGAAATCCCTGGCACCGCGTTGGATTTCCGCCATCAAAGTGGCTTCCGCTTTGATGCTCTCCGTTGTCGGGAGCACCAGGATGACGTCCATACCCATATAGTCGTCGAAGTCGCTTGCCTTCCGGATGTTGATGCTGCTCTTGGCGTCGTCACCTTCTTCAACGGTGACTTGATCGATGATGATCTGGACATCTTCGGGGTCGAGTTCGGGAACCGTACCTTCGGAATCCTTTACATCAATGTAGATGCGAAACAGTCCTTCTTTCTTGAAGCGTGACTGGTCGACGTACTCGACTTTGACCGCTGCTTTCCCGGCATAGGCCGTGAGCGGTACGAAGAGAAAGACGACCAGACATACCTTCAGTAGAGCGCGCATAGATCCATCCCTTCGACTTGGCGTGTTCATGTATGAGCCCACCTAGTAGATTCCCTTGAACAACATCTCGGTTCGCCCGATCCGAATCTTGTCATTATCCACCAGGCGACATTTCACCACACGTTCATTATTCACGAAGGTACCATTGGTCGAATCGAGGTCGATGAGTGTGTAGCTCTGGTCCTCCGCATCAAAGCGAATGACGCAGTGTTTTCCAGATGAATAGGGATCGGTAAGAACCACGGCACAATCCGCATCCGTCCCCATCTCGTTTTTCCCGGGCTCCAGTCGAAAATCTCTTCCCTTGAACGGGCCATTCCACATGACCACCCATCCCACGCATTCGGCCACCGGTGCCGAGACGTCGCCCATGTCCACCATCTGAGTCTTTTCGTCGGATGATGCGACCTCCGATTCATCGTGTTCCGGAGGTTTATTTTTTTTTCGACCGAAAATACCCATTTTCTGTTCCTGTTTCCGGCTTTCCTGTTTCCGTGGAGCAGCTCTGGACTTTCCTGCGCCGCCGCTGTCCTGTTTATTCTTCTTTCCTTTACCTTTTCCTGCTGTCTTATTCTTGGCTCCTTTGACGGCTCCGTCAACACCCTTATTGAATGTACCCGCTACCTTCCCTTTCGCGCGGGCCTGTTTTCCCATCAGCTTTCCCTTTGTCGACGCTTTCGCGCCGCGAACGCGTCCAAACGCCAGTTGTTTAAACCAGCGGTTAAAGCCTGACAATGGATTCATCCCATCACCTTCAAATACATCCGGTTGAAGGCATTTCTATCTGGCATAGACAAACTCGCATACGGGAAAAAAGAGAATTCGATCTTCGCACGTTCCCCGATTCGCATGCAAGCCATGATCTCGCCCCTACTTGACCGACTGAGGTCATTTGCCGGCGGGTTGGTAGGCCCAGACATGAAAGAAATTGATGTCGCGTTCTTCGGTAGTCGGAGTTTGGGTAATGGTCAACTCCACGTCGTTGACGAAGTCCCCTTCAATGAGGAAGGGCCAGTTTCGCCAGCGGTATTTTACGTCTTCACCCGCGCAGCGCATGGTTCCGGCTTTCCGTCCGTTCACGTCGATATCGGCCTCCCAATCACCACGGACGTAGTCCATACGAACCAACAGAATAATCGGATGACCGGGTACCACGTTGGTGAGCTTGAACTCGCACCGTCCACCTTCGTACGCTACGCCGACATCCTCGACGACAGTCCCGTCCGGGTACTTGAGTTTTTGTCGGCTTCGATATTTATCCCGGGCGTCGATAATCTTGAATGAATGAGCTTTTTCGCTCTCTGGTTCAAGAATATCGATTTCGTCCACGCGCGACAGCTTCACTCCTTCGACAGTCATTGTTTTCTTGAAGGCCTTACTATGGACTTTGAGCTTCTCTGCGATCTGCGCCAATGGAGTGTCTGCAACGGCTTCTTTGACTACTTTCTTAAGGCGTTCGGAGAAGATGGCACGCATATTCTCCACTCCCTTTCGTTCATACGCCAGGAAGGTGTCCAGGAACTCCTGGTCACGACGGCCCTCTTTCCGATAGCTCTCCAGAAGCTCGATATGACGCTTTAACGAGACAAACTCCTTTCGGCTACTGAACTGTCCATAATTGGCTTCTACGTCTTCGATGAAGGTCCATTGAAGGCGAAGAATATCACCCAGAAGGGGGTATAGATTCCAGGCATCGACGAGGTGACTATGGAAGAGCATACGTAGGGTAATCAAAGCATGATCTACGTCGGCTGCGGTCGATATCCCCTGGACCTGGAAAAGAAATGCGTAAATCTCCTGCATTTCCTGGGTAAGGTCTATCAAGTCGTTCCTGAACGTGGTGAAAAGTCGGCTTCCCACAACGCCGGCCTTTGGTGAAAAGCGCAGGTCGATCTCATTGTCGCCGGGCGCTTCGGGATTTTTGGCATCGGTAATGCGCCGTACCCCTGGTGCGAGCTGGACCCGGGCGAGCTCTATTCCGTCCGCTGCATCGGGTTCGACGATTTGGGCTTCAATCCGGGACAGCTCCGATACCCGTCGATGTCCTTTGAATTCGAGGTTTTCCTTATAGGTAATAAAGTCCGTCAACTCTTCGACGTGCTTAGCCACTATATATATGGTCTGTGGCAGCTTATAATCGAGCGGATTGATGGCTTTGATCTCGGGATCCGAGATGAGAATCTCGTTACCATTTCCATCAACGGCAATGCCGGGAAGCACCTCGACGGCCAACTCACCTTTGCCACGTGCCTGGACGCGAAGATCCCCCAGGAATCCCGGGATAATCCCCAGCCCATGGCATAGGCGATTGTGAAGTCGGTGTTTTTCCACGTGATAGGCCGTCGCGTCGTTGAAGTCTTCTTCAGTAGCCAGGAAGCCGCGGAAAAAGTTTATTCTTTTGAACGCTTTAGACAGGTCGGTCATTGGGTTTGACCTCCAGCATTGTTCGAGTCGATGTTGTCAGAATTGGGGGTATTGGCACTATCCGCCTCGACCCCGATCGCCTGTTCGCCCACCGCCAGAAAGGCACGTTGCCGTTCATAATATTCATCTTTCTGGAACTGGACAAAGTAGATGGTATGGGCAGGTTTTTCCATCTGGATCACCTGGTGAAGACGGAGCAGTTTCTGTGTTGTAATCTCTTCGTAGCGGACAGGAATATGCACGATGAATGCGTGTTCTCGTGCAATGGTCGGGGTTACGATCGAGTCGATGCCGATCATCCCGCAAACGCCGATCCGAAAGCCGGGGTAGGGCCAGCGGTTTTCTTCGATGTTGGCTTCCAGGCCAGTGAAGACCTGAATAAGTTCCAGCAGGGCGTCACGCGTTCCGCGACGTGCGTACAGTCTGGGAGCATCACGGACCCAGCGTCTGCGCGTATCTTCATCCCACTCGGGTGCCATGACCAGCCCCACCCAACCGGCCAACCAGGGGATGAATTCCGGGTCGGTTTCCAATGGATCGAAGATCTTGTGGAGATCCTGGATCTGAATCTCCATCTGGGCGTGGAGGTGCTGGAAAATGAAGAGAAAGTTTCGGAGAAAATCAGGGCTTTCGAGATCACTTTGTCGGAAGGCCGTGGGTAGGAAATTGACCCAATTCGTTTGTGCGACATCCAGCGCGACTTCGGTCTCAATATCCATGAGCGACCCAGCCGCCGGAGACTGGTGGA
>CAUZEG010000220.1:0-6059 GCA_963578775.1 Myxococcales bacterium | reverse complement strand
CGGGCTGATCGGTGAAGTTTTCGTAATGACATGCGAATTCGAGAACATCCCCCTTCTTTACAGGGATGAAGACCTCCGGGTCGAAGACCGTATAATCCGGAACATGCCAATCTTCGTTCAGATAGATGAGCTCCTTGGTCTCTGGTGTCGTACTGGTATCGACAAGGTAGGCGTCAAAGTACTGACCAAAACGATGCATATGTGACATCAAAATCACGAGCTCCGCATCAAATGGAACTACACATCGGGTCTTGGAAACCGCATAGTCATTGGGTGGTACAAAGATCTCATCGGGGAATAAGGCCATGATACCGACCAGGTCTTCGATCTTCTGGCCTTCTTTTTCCATATGAATATTGACAACCCCGAGCCCTTCTACCGGTTCCAGGGTCGGATTGAGGTAATGCGCTTCGAGGATTATCTGTTGGTTTTTCGCGACCGGATAACCAATCCCATTCGGCAGGACCACATCGTGATAGGGGAGTTGGGCCCCGAAGGCGATGAGCTGTCCCATGGTGTCGCTCCCGCATTCGGTCGTGCCTTCCTTATCGATGGGGGCAAAGGCGAGGTACATATTCATATGATGGCTGCCCGTCGCCATCGCGGTCTCGATCCGATAGAAGGCAGACGTCTCTTCCAAAGGAAGGGTCACAAAACTACAGCGGGTCATTTCTTCGCCCGGTCCCACCGTAAAGGGCCCAACGGTGATCTGAAAACCATATTCGGGCAACGGCAATAGTCCTGTCGGGTTCGGTCGTGGCTCTGGGGCCACATCAACGAGTTCACCGTTTGTAGAGACATCAGACGGTGCGGCCGAGCCACCACAGGCGAAGAGGGCTCCGGCAACCAGACCGCAGAATATTAATTGTCTGATCCACATACGAGGCTCGATCATAATGGATACTGGGCCTGAAAACCTACCAGCCGATCCGTTGAGCGCCTCATCATACGAGAGATTTCATCTCGATGGAAACCCTCGAATCCGATTTGAGTTCAAGTCCGATGCCTGTTCCCGATTTCAATGACGGACTGCTCCCCACCGCGTTTACAATTCAAGTGCTCCAACCGTATAATGCACGTCGGTGTTTGTCTCGATAACCACATGGGAACAGGGAACAGGTTGAATCAAACTATTGAGCCATCCTCGGTGACAGATGAGTAGAACCGGAGGACATGTCTGGGCAAAACTCCTTCAAGGGTTATGGGGACCGTGGATCCCCACCCTGTCTGTATTCGTCCTGCTTTTATGCAGTTGCGGAACTAAATCTCCGGTTGAAAACCCGACAGATGGTAGCCCCTCTCCGGACACTTTCACCCCCGCCCCGGATATCATCGAAACATCCCCCGATCTGCCCGTCGTCGAGGATCCCGGTACAAATTTGGGGGATGCAGACGTTTCCCAACCACTCGACGATGGGCCCCCACTGCCAACGCCTCCGACATGGAACGACGAGAGTTCCATCAGCCTTCTGTCTAAGACAACAACAAGCCTGCAGCTCAGCTGGACCGAGGCCCAGGACGAGGACGGCGTCGTCGCATACCATCTTTCGATCGATGGAAACCACGTTCTTCGCACGGAAGAGACCCAGGCCTGGGCGGAGGGACTGGAACCGGACACAAGCTATTCGGTACAAGTGCAAGCCGAAGATGGTCTCGGCGCTCTATCTGCCGACGGTCCAACCTTCCAGGGGTCTACCTCGCCTGTCCCCCTGTCCACCGAGGCCGTATTTACTCTTCTACAGCCGACCTGCATGGGCTGCCATATTCAAGGATCACTACCGTTTTTCGCCGATCTGGAATCGTTCATCGGCGGGATCGTATACAACGCACTTCTGGTGGTGCCCGGCTCACCCTCGCAGAGCGGTTTGATCGCTATGCTCAAGGGGGAACCCGGCTTCGTAGCTATGCCCCTCGGTAACCAGACCTTTGTAGATTTGGAGGCTGCGGGTCAAACCCAGATTACAATCGCAGAGTTGGAGGCCTGGATCGAACAGATTCAGCCACCGGATTTGTCTCTGGTGAAAGCTCCCACCGATCATGTCCTGCTTCGCCGTCTTCGCGCCGAGCAGATCGTTGAGGGTTTGTACGATCTGTTGGGAACCAGTCCGGACGATTTCTTCGAGGCCGGGCCCTGCCTGGAAGAAGGCCCCCTGGATAACTTCCCAGTGATAAGCCCCGATGCCCCCCCTGGATCGTGCGAGACCTCGTATATCTGGCCGCTTGCCACAGAGCGATTTCTTGGCCTGGGAGGCCCGGACTGGGCCCGACGCATTGCTCGCGACCAGGCTCTGTCCAATCTCTTCTTCCAGACCCTCGTGCCGTTGACACAAGCCCATTGCAGGGTGGGGATCAGCAAAAGCAGCGACAATGTACTGCTGGTCGAGGCATCTCTAGGCCATACAACGACCAACAACCCAACGGCCATCCGGACCAACATCGCCTACCTGCATCTGCGCCTTCTGGGTGAAGAGCCTTCGGACGATCAGCTCAAAGAACTATTCGACCTCTTCGTGGAGATCGAGGCTCTTACGCCAGCTGACGACGACTGGGGCCAGATCTCCGCGGCGACCTCCGCCTGGACTGCCATCTGTTCCACACTCCTACGTAGCCCCCTGGGTATCACCTATTGAGCATCAAGCCCCTATGAAGTCATCCCGACGAAATTTCCTGAAGCTGAGCCTTGGCGCCGCACAATTGGCCCTGTTGGAACGTATGGGATTGCCACTTATCCGCTCCAGCCATGCCAACCCCAGCGCCCCGGGTACCCAGACAGGCCCCACCAAATTGTTAACCATCTACCTACCGGGGGGGTGGGTCCCCTGGTACCTCTGGTGTCCCTTTACCAGCGATCAAATCACGGCCTCCATGCCGCCCCTCGTCAACTATACCAACGAACGCGTCTATTTCAATCCGGACGAAGTGGAAAACCTCGACGGCAGTGGCAATGCCCCTGGAGACGATGGGAATCCCCGTATCCGCGTGCCGGCCCTATGGAATCAGGCCGCCCTCGATATGGGCATAAATGACTTTACGGCTGTCGGCTCACATCTGGGCTACTCGTGGAGGCACTTCAATCTCGCCGACAACTGCTCGATCGTCCATGGAGTCGACCAGGGCACGCTAACCCATCAAAGTGCCCGGGTCAGCGCCTTCTCCGGGGTGCCCGGCACGGCCTTCAAAAGCCCTGCACTACACGCCTGGGTGGCCTACGCCATGCATCAGATCTATGGCGAGAATCGGCCGCTCGGCTCCGTAGTGATCGGCTCGGCCCCATCTCCGTTGTCCGTACATCTGCCGGCGATTGCTTCTCCCACGCGCATCACAAGCGAGAACTCCCTCCGCTACACCATGTCGGAGACCTCCCATCTGGACACCTGGCCACCCGTCGATGTGGAAAAGGCGTGGGAAGGGCTACGAAACCGCCAGGACCACCCGGAAGTCGACTTTTGGGGAGGCGATCTGGGCAGCTCGATTGGAACAAATAGTATGGACGAAGCCATGCTACAGCGAACACGAGCACTGGCCGGCACCACAAACTATGCGACCGATGTCTTTCTGGAACACATATACGACACCTACCGGAACGTCAGCCATCAAATGGCCAAAGATGTCGTCTCGGTTCTACAGAACACGACGGGGCAAGAGCACTATCTGACCGCCCCCAGTTATGTACCCATGGCCACCAACTCGTCGTTCTACAAATCTGTATTGGGCGGCTGCCTATGTTCCATGGACCCTGGCGACCATATCGGACAGACCTTCGATCTTGCCCTGAAGCTCTTGAAAAGCGACCTGACGAGCGCGGTGAATCTGGAGGTGTCGAGGATCCTCAACATCTACCACCTCGATCACCACGGTGCCCCTCGAGAACATTTCGTCTGGTTACGGGTATTCAACGAGGTGGTCGGCCGCTTCCTCGCCGAAATGAAGGCCACCCCAATCGGTGGAGGCCGCACACTCCTGGACGATACCCTGGTCCTCGTTATCAGTGAGTTCGGTCGAACATGGCCCACCCACGGATGCGACCATTGGGCCGCAACGAGCGTTTGTTTCGCCAACAATTCTATCGTTCCAAACCGAATGATCGGCGGATACGACTTCGAGAACCGGCCACCGGAGGCCAGCGGCTGCATGGGCCTACCCGTGGGTCTTGTCGATGAAACCGGGGCCCAGATTCAGCGGCCCCCGCGCAGCGGAGACATCATCACATCCGCCCTGGACCTGATGGGCATCAATGATGGGGTCTTTATTGCCGGTGCTCCCGGTGTGCTCAACGGACTGAAAGCCGAATGAAGTGGCGTATATTCATACTCCTGGGCCTACTGGCCGCATGGCTCGTGCCCCCGGCCCCAAGTCACGCCGACCCAACCGGACAGAGCTGGAGTCGCCTCCTTCGGCGGGTACATCTCACATTAGGTGGGACCCACCCCAGCGTGGAACAATATCGTGAAATCCTCGACGCTCCCAACGACGAAGCACGAGAGATCCTTCTCGACAACGCCGTTGAAGTCGCCTTGAACAGCGACGCGTTCTACCGGCGCATGGTGGAGTTCGGCTTCGACTATCTGGGCCACGGAGACCCCTGGGGAACGACCACCGTCCACACAGGCTCCTATCATTGGACCTCCGGCTTTGCCATCCAGTTGGCCGCCTGTCCGGACGGCACCGCCCATGAAGGGCGACTCGGCGTCTTAGTCTCGGGCTACCCCCAATGGGGAGATCCGCTTGAAATATGCGATAACGGAATTGGCCCCTGTGGCGAGGACGGCCTATGTGATTCTGGATTTTTTTGCGAGGCTGGCAGTTGTGTTGGGCGTGTCTGCTCCACAACCGAAGATTGCGGGCCTGGTTTCGAATGTCTGGACAATAATTGCGTGACACAGACCCATGAGGTCGAACCCTGGTGGGCTCCCGGCACAACGGTGCAAACCGTCGGCTGGGCGGGGGCTGGAAATACCGAGGTTCCCCATGAGCTGGATCCAGCACAAATGGTCCGTGATTGTGGTGTAGCCACGATCCAGGCCACCAGGGGGAACTTCCGCCGCGACAATATCGACCCGACCATAACCCCGCGCTGCTCTTGTGGTCCCAATCTGATCTATTGTGATCGCGGAGGCACCCTGCCCTGGGCACCCGGTTATGAGGGGTACCGCGCCGATCCGCAGGGCCAACGGCGCAGTGCCTTCGAAGAACCCGCTCGCCTTTTCGCCCACATCATCGTGCAGGACCGCCCATTCACCCACCTGATCGGTGTGCCCATAGGTAACGAACCGGCCAGCTATACGGTGATGAATCAAGGCCTTCAGCATATGTATATGCGCTGGGCCCGCCAGAGTGGCCTCTTTCAGCATCTGGATTCCGATCCGTGGTGGCAGTCCATCTCGGATCCATCGGCCTGGCATGAAGTGGTAGTACAGGACGTATACCCATTTCTACTCGCCGACCGGAACACCACCTTTGATCCCCGAACCGACGCCGGTGAACCGGCCGGCATCCCGTCGGCTGGTGTTCTGACGACCTTTGGAGCTCTGGCCTCGTTCGCACGTGAACGACCGCGGGCCGCCCGCTGGCTCGAAAGGCTGACCTGCCGCGCCTTCGTTCCTCCTCCCCCCGAGGTCCAATTCTCGGCCTATAACCGGGATCCGGCGACGGAAGGAAGCTGCCAGACCTGTCATCAAATCATCGATCCCGCTGCGATCCATTTTAAGCGCTTTCAGAATTGTTCCAGCTTCTGCCTGGATAAATACGTCCTGATGCCCGTAGGTATTTCACCCTATCGCTGGAACGACCTGGAATGGCCGGAAGTCAGCTATACCTCCCCTCCCCGCTGGCAGAAACAGTTTATTCCGAACACAGTTATGACTCCTGTAACGGACGAGGAGGTACTGTTCAATCCCGATGCGCGGTTCATCGATTTCGCACCACCAGGGACTCAACTTCTAGGCGTTGATGGCGATGGTACGATTGGACCCCTGGGCTTCGCCAAGATGATCGTGGCCTCGGGCGAATTCGACCGATGTACGGTCCAACGCTTCTATCAACAATTCGGTGGCACCCGG
>CAUZEG010000219.1:0-6077 GCA_963578775.1 Myxococcales bacterium | reverse complement strand
GCCGCGCCGGGGATCGCCCAATCGCAGGTTTCATCCGAATCCACCACACCATTTCCACAAAGAACCGCGTCCAGGGCCCCATGAATGTCGACTCGTGGACGTTGGCCTGGAAATTCCGGTGGTAGATCCACCATAACGCCGGATGCAGCCAGAACATCCTCTATATAACTGCTGGGGCTCGTGGGACTGGCCTGTACCAGAAGAGCAGCCGTTCCAGCCACTACGGGCGTCGCCTGCGACGTGCCTGTAAACAGATCCAGCCCGCCCCCGGTACCGCTACTGCTCAACTTCGAACCGGGCCCCAGAAAATCGAGGCAGGCGTTGATATTGGTAAAACAGGTCACCAGATCCGGCTCTGTTTCGCTATCGGCGCAGGCTCCGAAACCGGACCAGAGAGTTGCATAGGTGCCCGTTCCGGGTTGGGCGCCATAATCCGCATCATAGACCGCGCCCACCGCCAGAGTAGATCCAAGGCAAGCTGGTATAGGCAGCGCCTCCCGGGACCCCATATTTCCGCTGCAGGCGAAATTCAGCACGCCCTGCTCCTCCAGATTGGCGTACGCCTCGCGAGCCAAGACGGCCCAGGAGGGTGCATCCGACCCCTCCACGCAGGGGCAGCCCGAAAACAAATCGAAGGACGCCAGGCTCGAGTTCGACACGCGAAGGGTCTCATCGTCCAGGGAGGCGGCATCGTCGGCCGCCGCCGCCCAGTCCGATACCCAGCCAGAGGAGTTCCCGTCCAGAACACGATAGATCAGCAGATCGACGCCCCGGGCCACTCCAGGATCCGACACTACGCCCGCCGAGCCGAGGATCCCGGCCACATTCGTTCCATGGCCATTCAAATCCTCGATTCCGTCATTGGTCGTTCCCTGATTCAGAAACGATCCGCCCGCCGTGATTCTCCCGGCAAAGTCCGCATGGTCGGTGTCGATTCCCGTATCAAAGATCGCGACCGTCACTCCCTCCCCGGTCAACCCGTATTCCTCAAAAGCGGTCGTAGATCCGGCCCAGGGAAGCGCCTCTCCGGCGGCGGCCCGTATCCGATGGTCGGGCCCCACGGAGACCACGCGAGGATCCAACTGAAGCTGGCGCAGGGCCTGTGGCGTACCCCGCCCCGTCAGAGCGGCTATCCGCCGATACCGGTATACGGTCTTCCATTGGTCCGCCGCCAGACTGGCGATAACAGCATTCTGCGCGGACGCTATACGACCTTCCTTCTGGGAGACATCCAGGCCCTCGGTCCCCACGTCGAGGATCACCACTACATAGTTGGTGGGCTCAGACGCATCCAGGGTAGCCGGCAATACGGCGAGTGCAACCACGGCCAGAAGGGCTCGGAACAAAGGATAGGTCATACGGTTCATCGAACTATAGAGTAGGAATTCCCCTATTGTGCGCCTAGCCGCGTACCACCCGGATAGCCATAACTGACCCGGGCATCGTAGCCATAGACGACAATGGAAATATTCGTATCGGCCTCGATAATATGGACACCATCGCTCAGAAGCGCGCGGTAGATCTTGAAGTTGGTTCCAGTCAGCGGTTCATACTTCGTCTCTGGTATGGTCTCCCCGTCGAGGATCACCTGCGCATTCGAAGGCGCGGAGATGTTCACATAATCCTCCAGATAACTATCCGGTGTCAGGAATACGAAGTCCGTCTGCCATTGTTCGAAAGGAACGCCTAGAATCATAGCCGGGTCGCCGATGGGTTTACATTCCGAGCCCGGACTGCCGTCCAGATTATAATGACAGGTATGCCCCTGACCGCAGACCGCATTGGTCGTGCAGGGCTTGAACTGACACGAGTTATCGCAGACATATCCATCGCCACAGTCCGCATCCACACCACAGGGGCCCCAGAGATTGCCAGCTTCCCCACTTGAGGCCAGGATCTGCGCCAACATAACCGGATGGCTGGCGGAGATATGCACATGGCCATTGGCGGTGAAGTCCTGGAACTGCCCCTTCTCCAGGAAGAAGCCCGGCGGATTCGCGCTACCTCCGGTGATCATGACCTGGGTTCCATTCTCCGCGGCCACTATCCGGTAGTGATCCACTTCATTGCCCCGCTCCATGCTGCGACCCATTACAAACTCTCGGCCCCAGGACGAAACCGGAACCATCTGTTGTTCCAGATGATCGGCGCAACACCCGCCGGGGGCGTTGGTGCGTGAGGCCGTCGTTCCCGCGAAGACGGCAATGGGTTTCGACGACACGATATAGGTACCGGTCAGATCTCCCGAATTGCTTTCAAAGTTCAGCACCTCGCCCTCGGCCACCACCAGATCATGGGATGTACCCGGCGTCATGGTCGGGATGTCATCGCCACCCGTCACGGTCCCCGTAACCGTTACCGTGAATTCGGCCGGCTCCGCGGTGACACCGATCACCGTAAAGTAGGTCGACAGAGCATGAATCGGATCCTTGGGCTGATTCATAATATAATATTCCGTACCCATGGCGGCCACGGGAAGTAACAACGAGGCATCGTTCGAGAAGACGTCCACATTGGACAGAGGGTTGAACTGGTACGCGACGATCGCCTTATCACTTGTGATCCGATAGGCAGAATTGGAGCGACCGGTTCCCTCCAGGCCAAACTCCGGTGGTGGCATAAAGGGATGTAGGCTCCGCGGTGGGATGACGGCCGGATATTCCACACCATTGGGCATAATAAACGTCACATTCGCCGTCTCTGTCTCCGAGACATTGGAGACAATCACAGCAAAAGGCGCGTTCTGGGCATCCAGAAAGACCGCAGGTGTGGATTCGGTCGCATTTCGTAGATCGACAGCGTAGAAATCGCAGCCGGCGTTCGTGCCCTCCAGCTTTCCAAACCCACCACAGGCCGAGATACAAACACCCAGCGCTGGATCGCATTCACTGCCGGCGAGATTGCAATCCTGCTGTAATTCCTGCTCCTGTCCGTCTGCGCTGCACATCATCGCCGCGTTATTCTCGCAGCTACGGGTTCCCGGATAACATATGGCGCAGAACTTCCCATCGGGGAAGGATAGGCAGAGGGGGAAGCCCTCGGGACATGGAGAGTCGGTACAATCCGTCAGGCCGGCTGTATCCGGATACACCGGTGTATCGTCCGTACCGCCCGGATCGGTGGCTTGCCCTGGATCGGTGGCTTGCCCGGGATCCGTCACCTGGCCCGGGTCGGACGTTACGGCATCGCCCGTATCGGTGGTGGCGTCGGTCTGCTGGGTATCTCCCTGGCCACAAAAACAATCGTCGAAGTAATTCTCCGCGTTGCATTGCTGCACGCCAGAGCTTCCATCCAAGCAAAGACATTCCTGGGTTTCACCCTGGGTACATCCAGGCCCCGAATCGCTGCTCCCACAGCCCATGAACAGCCCTACCGCGACTACCAGACCTACGGCCAACTTCCGCATCGTCTCTCCTCCTGATCCGAACCTGAAGAGTGTAACTGTCTTCGTGGATCATGACCAGCCTAGGCCCGGCCCAGTAGACACCGTCAATCGCGGTACCCTATAGTTTCACCTGCCCTGCATTTGGAGCCAATGCGTGCGTTCATTCGGACTGTCCTTCATCACCGCCCTGTTGTGCCTCGCCGTTTTCCGCATTGGACCTGTCTACGCAGACGAGCCCGATACGGCACAGGCTCCGGACTACCACTTCACCCTGGAGCCCGCGGATTACAAACAGCTTGCGACGATCCATCAGCTGTTTCTCGATTACGGCATCGAAAAAAGTGAAGCCTGGCGTACTCGCCTGGAGTCCATTTTAAATACGCGCGATCTCCACCCCGACCTGATCCTTGCGGTGGCCAATGCCATCAAAACGGTCTCCGGAGCGGAAGCGGCACATAAACTTTTTCAACGAGCTCTACGTCAGTTTCAGAAGGTGAAACTACGTCTGGGGATCATTCCACCCCTGCCCTACCAATACCGCCACGCGGGCCTGCTTCTCGCCGTCGAACAGACCCCAGAAGGCCTCAGTCATTTAACCAGGCTCAGCTCCGATCCCGAAACCAACGACTGCGCCGGCGTCGCCAACGCCCTGCAGATCGGCCGCGGCGCTGGAAATCCAGAAGAGTTACACGCATGGATCGACAACTACGGACGAAGCCACCCCGAGTGTCTTCGTGTGGCAGAACAAAAAATTGCCGATTGGCAGGCAAGAGGTCGGCTCATTGGCTCGGTTCGGAATTCAGCGCTCGATTCCCCGCTTATCAAGGCCGCCCAGAAGACAGCCTCCATCGACGGAGCCACCGTCTACGATCAGTTCCTTGCCGGTCTTATCGCATATTCCGGGCAACGATATCAGTTGGCCATAGAGGCGTTCGGCCAAATGGAAGACCCAGCGGATCTGGTGCAGGTCTATCTGGCCCTGAGTCACTATCGGGCTGGAGATACCAGAGCGGCTACCAGAATACTGTTTGAGAGCCCATCTCCGATCGCCAGCCTACGTTCTCTTGAAAGCGCGATCATTATTCGAAATACAAAGCCTTCTACCGCACAGGAGCTACTCAAGCAGCACTCTGAGGCATGGCTGAAGGATCCCATGGCCGTCATTCCATATGCTGTGGCGACGAGACTACAGCAGGCCCTGGACGAACATGGCCAGGCGATCGAGGCCGGCAAGATGCAATTGGATGATCCGGAATTTCATATCCACGGTGCGCCGAGACTTCCCTCCAAGGTGGAGACGATCGCGCTTCATCATCCGAGCAATCCAGTAAAACGGTCCGATCGTAAACCATCAAAACAGACCAATAGACCGCCGCCACCGGGACCGGAATCCA
Organism: Myxococcales bacterium; assembly: GCA_963578775.1. Classification (GTDB taxonomy): domain Bacteria; phylum Myxococcota_A; class UBA9042; order UBA3505; family UBA3505; genus UBA3505. The sequence continues at coordinate 1,298 of CAUZEG010000219.1, read as the reverse complement.
CCACTACGACCTCCCGTCCGGCCAGAAAAACGCTACCAAATCCCGGAACAGGGACCTATGCGATTCTGGTTCTGCTGGGCCTTCTCTTTCTGGGAACCTATCGAATGCAACGTAAGCAGAGCTGAGGGCGATCCGGACTTGTCATGCACAGCTACGGCTCGATAGACTGATTCCAGACCCGGTTGGAGATGGGAATGCGCGAACTCTGGTTATTCTTGAAGGTACGAAAAAAGTGGTGGTTGGCCCCACTTCTTCTTTCCCTTCTTCTACTCGGCATTATCCTGTTTACCGCCCAGGGAAGCGGTTCTGCGGGGCCCTTTATCTATACCTTCTTCTGAGCTGCCTTCAGGTCCGGGTGGCAAGCACCAGGCAAATGGACGCAACCAGAAGATAGACCAGCGAGACCGTCAGAGCGAACATGCCCAGGCCGGTCGTGACGGCTCCAATGGCCGTTGCGGTCCCCATAACGATAAAGACCAGACCACAGATCGCGGCGTTGATGCCGAGAGCCTGGCTTCCAATCTTGCCGTCACCCCCACGGGGATTCACCCAGCCCACATAGGCCATATAGGGCAGAATCGAGGTCGCCATTCCACCGAGCAGGAATCCGAGCCCGAGCCGGAAGCCAAGAGGACCGGCACCGGCCACCATATGCCCTGCCAGGATCGCCAACCCGGCCAATCCCAGTTGTAGTCCCATACTCAATAGATAGCCCAGGGCGGTCTTCACACCGAGCATCGGGTCCACTTTGTTCTGTTCGCGCAGGATTCTGGATTGGTTCATATAGAGCATTACGAAGGGGACCATAAGACCCAGCGCAAGCAATAGACCGATGAGAATCGCAAAAGTCTGAATAAATGGTGCCAAAATCGACATTGGGCGCTCCATACCCTGGGCTCTATTCGGATGGGTCCTTAGACCCGTGCCCATCTTAGGAGCTACGCGGCTTTCGCACAACTTCCTTCCTGGCCGCTTCCTTGCGCTCCTCCCGGGGAGCGTCTATCGTCGTACCGTCGATACCAAATGTTCTCGGAGCTGCGTCTTTATGCCTATCTCCCGACTCATCGGCTGGGGCGTCATCGCGGCAGCCAACCTGGGTTTCGTAATCCTTCTAGGAACGGTTTTCATGCGGTTTGCGCCCGCGGAGGCCGGCTATGAAACCCGCCTTCGTGGGGATCTGCTCGGAGCCCCCCAGAGCGACGCGGCGTGCGACCAGATGTTCAAGCGCTACGCCCCCAATCTACGAAACGAGATATTTCTACATCGGAATCCTATAACCCTCGGAAAGATCGGCTACC
>CAUZEG010000218.1:0-6077 GCA_963578775.1 Myxococcales bacterium | reverse complement strand
CTCAATACTGCCACACTTCTCTGGATCAAAACGGTCCACGGCCTCTACAAGACCGACCATTCCGGCTGAAATCAGTTCATCCAACTCGATATGACGTGGCACACGACGCCATACATTATAGGCCACCCGCTTAACGAGGGGCACCAGCTGTGCAATGGACAGGTCTCTGTCCTTGACCTCATCCTTTACCCGGTTTCTGGTCGTTTTCTTTCCCACTGGACTTACTATCCCCTGACCGGGGTTTGATTGGTTGGCCTCGATACGCGGCTGCACCCAGGCAGTCATCGCCACCAAGGCAGGAGTCTACGAGGTTCTACGCTCTCTGTCACCACCGCCCCGGGGTGCACGGCTTCGGGTTCATACCACGACAGTCCGCCCCTGCCGGTTGGGAATGACAACTGACACCGAACGTTCTAGACTACGTACTACATTCGTCTTGGAAGGGGTACAAAGAGGGCCATGCGAATCGATCGAATATCCATCACCTGTCTTTTGGCTCTAGGGCTCTTTGCGTGTGCAACAAGTTCTCCGAAGACTCCGTGGCAACAGGAATCTGCGACCTGTATGCAGGTTTTCCAGGCCGTCCAACATGCAGATCCGGTCCGCACCGCTTCCTGCATACGAACCCTGGCCATGCATGTGGATACGGCCAATTTCTCCACGAATGACAAAAACACCGTGGTCCTGGCGACCCAATATGTGTACGCACGCGCCAATCCCCAGCTTCAATACGAGGCCGGTATCGTCCTGAAACAACTGGGAGCCCCCCTTCCGGCCGTGATTCAAAAAACCACGACCACGTCCGTTTCGTCGGCTCCAGCCCAGTCCAGCTATACGGCCGACACGTGCAACAAAAGTGCCGTTCGGGATGCAAAGAAATATACCCGCGCGGGCCACCGTCATCACCGAAAAGGCCGCTACAAAAAGGCTGTACGTCAGTATAAGCGTGCCCTGAAACGCTGTAATAGTTATCTGCCTGGCATCTACCGAATGGCTGCGGCCCAGGCCGCCGAGGGGAACAATATCGAGTGTAATACCTACCTCAATCAACTGCGCCAAATCGACTCGCCGGAGGCAAATGAGAAGCTTCTTACCGCCCGCGGATCGGACGATTTCCAGGGTATGCGCAACGACGAGACCTTTCGTGGACTCACCGGCTATGTACGAATTCGGCTCCTCAACGCCATCGGAAAGATGGGCCGGGATGAAGTCAAACGCATCGAGAAATATCTCAAGAAACTCAACTATGCGGTTGGCGAGATCGGGATGGATCGCCGCGACAAGCCGGCTCCCTACCCGGAGATCTGGTACAAACCTTCGGCCAAACGACAAGCCCTCATTGCAAGGGAGCTGGTCGATCACCCCAAAACCCGTATCAACGGAAATCTGAAACCGGATTATCCCTATGATGTGGTGATCTCCTGGAGTGTGAAGCTCGTCAAGAACCAGTACGACGAGCTCCAACCGGAGAGCGTGGCCCACAAAATCGACCCCGACAATATAGACGCAGAGCTACGGTCCATCGAACAGAAGGAAGACGAGGTCTTGAGAAAACCAACCCGGGCCTTCAATAAAGCTGATCGTGTATTGGGCACTCCGGACCGGATTGGCAGCAGCATTGAAAATTCAACAAATAAGGTTGAACGTGTAATTGATCGCGTGCCTGGTTTTTAAACGATATACTTAACGCGCTTATCTCCAACGAGGATCTAATGTTCATTTCCCTTTTCGATACTGTTCCCCAGATGAGCCTCGCCATATTCGGGCTGGGACCGCAGGAACTCATCATCATTCTGATCATCGTTCTGCTGGTGTTTGGATCGACGAAACTGCCCCAGCTCGGGTCGGGACTCGGAAAGAGCATCAAGAACTTCAAAAAGTCGATGCGGGAAGAAGAAGAGGCCGATACAAAGAAGGCCACCGCCCCAACCACGGTTGTGCAGGTCGAACTCCAGAGGCCGGAAGCTCTGGAATCCCAAAATGTAACGGAAGCGGTCGAAGAGCAGGAAACCGAGACATCCGAGGTTGGATCCTGAAATCCCACCCCGGGAATAGCTTCGGGGGTAGACCACGTTGATATGAGCAGCCTGGTCCATTCACTCCGATGAGCTCATCATGAGGAAAGATTCTGGAAAGCGCGGTAATTCCGGATCGGGGGCCAGTACACCTGGTGGGAAACGACGGAATACCAAGCGAAATCCCCAGCACAGGACTCGAAAGCAGATCTTCTTGCGCTGGGCCCTACGACTCAGCCTTGTAGGCCTTGCACTGGGTCTTCTTGGCATCGCCAGTCTCGCGACGCTCATCTATCTCGAAGCGAAGAAGGTCCCTCAAACCGTTCAATACCAGGAATACCTTCGACGCATTCCCCAGATGAGCCGGATGGTCGCCAATGATGGCTCAGACCTGAAACTATTCTATAAAGATCGCCGAATCATCGTTCCCAAAGAGAACATACCCCAGGTCGTTCAACTCGCTTTCGTCGCGTCGGAAGATGCGGATTTCTTCAGTCATGGCGGGCTGGATTACTGGGGTATATTTCGATCGGCAATTCAGAATGTGATGCGTAGAAAATATGCCCAGGGAGGTAGCACTATTACGCAACAGGTGGCCCGGTCGTTTCATTTGAGCCGCAAGAAAACCCTGCGCCGCAAACTGCGCGAGATGATCCTGGCCCGACGGTTTGAACAAAAACTGACCAAGGACGAGATCCTGTCCTTATATCTAAACCGCATCTATTTCGGACATGGACGCTACGGTATCGAGGCTGCAAGCCGGTTTTTCTTCGGTAAGTCGACCCTCTATGGCTGCGACTGGAATGAGGTAAGGGACACGAGCAGCGGCGACACCCGTGAACAATGTCGCTGGATCCCTCGAAAAGACCATAACGAAGGCGGAACCTGGAGCTGTAACCCATGTACCATGACCGTCAGAGAAGCAGCCCTTCTCGCCGGTCTCGTACAAAGCCCCAACCGGCTTTCTCCCTATCGCTATCCCGAACGGGCCCTGCAGCGGCGAAACTATGTCATCAAGCAGATGGTGGCCAAGGGCTTTCTGGACCGGGAACGAGGTGAGAGCGCTCTAAAGGCCCCTCTCGGGGTGTTGAGCAAGCCCCCGCAGACGCCCAATGTCGGACGTTACTTCGTGGACGCAGCGGAACGGCGACTCAAGGCGACCCTCGGATATATCATCCTGGAGCGAGGTATACCGATTGGAAGCTTTGAAAGGATGGACCCCAAACTTCGATCACGACTGGTACGACGGATAGGAAAAGCAGATCTCCGAACCGGACTTGCACCCCAGCAGATTTCAGCCATCCCCACCGATCTCCGCCGTAAGGTCACCCGGACCCTCGCCAGTGATGCCATGTTTCAGGGTGGGTTATGGATCCAGACAACGATGGACATACGTGCCCAGACGGCCGCAGAGGAAGCCGTATCCCGTGGATTGGCGCGGTTCGACGCTACCTCCAAACAACCCATCTGGCGCATAACGAAACACTTCGACAATCTAGACAAGGGGCGCGCCGAGCTGAAAAAGACCCGGCGGGGTACGAAACCCGTAAGCGGCCGAACTGTACCCGGTCTCATTATCGCAGTAGACGGCTTGGACGCCTGGCTGATCGAGACACCATGGGGGCCGGGAGTGCTCCGCTCAGGCTTCGCAAATGTCCGTCTTGCCGAGGCGCGAAACTTCGTTTCGACCGCCAATTTCAAAAAGGATAAAGCGCCCTCCATACCGGAACGTCTGAATTATAAGCCCGGAGATTATCTACAGGTCATGTTCTCGGGAAAACGGATCCAACCCGCAACCCCAGGAGCGATCGAATCCGAGGGAATACCAGAATACCAACCGGATATGGGTCCACATGCATCTCTTGTGGCGCTGGACTCGACCAGCCGTGAAGTGCTCGCGCTCGTCGGTGGCGCCGATGCCAAAGTCTATCCATACAATCGGGCCATCCAAACCCGTCGACAGGCCGGCTCGGCCTTTAAACCCCTCCTCTACGCCACCGCCGTTGAAAAGAAAGTGGTCGATGAAAATACACTTTTCTACAATACACCGGAGACCTATCGGTTGCCCGACGGGCGGCTATGGAGCCCGAGTAACTACAGTGGAAGCTATGACGGAGCACCCCTCTCCCTGGCGGATGCCGTCGCCCATTCTGTCAATGTTGTCGCCGTTCAGGTTCTGAGTCGATTCAATGTCCAGGATATCATCGCAACAGCGCGGCGCCTGGGCCTGGATGGAAATATGGAGCCCAACCTTACCCTTGCACTCGGATCAGCCGAAGTAAGCCCTCTGGGACTGACCAATGCCATCGCAACCATACCCGCCGACGGCCTATACCAGGAAACAGGATTCATTCGGCGCGTAGTCTGGCCGGACGGAACCGAAACGTCGGGGCTGAAACTCCGGGCCTGGTGGCGTCATCTTCAGTGCGCCAAAGCCAAACGTAAAGACTGTCCCAGCGTCGACCAGGTCTTTAGTCAACAAACGGCCCGTACAATGACGCGCCTCCTGGCCGAAGTGGTACGTCGGGGAACCGCTCGATCGATCCGAAAATTGGGACAACCGGCCGCGGGCAAAACCGGTACGACCAATCATGGCCGTAACCTCTGGTTCGTCGGATTTACGCCACGCTATTCGGCCGGAGTCCTCTTCGCCTTTGATGATCGTCGTGGCATTAAAAAAGGCACGGGGGGGCGGTATGCAGCGCCGATCTGGTTGGATTTCAGCCGCCAATACCTGGACGGGTCGGATAAACTGAGCTTCGGTCCCTGGATGTCGCCTCGCCCCAAACGGGCGAATGATCTCGTCACGGCCAAAGCTCCCATTACCGAACGATTGGCCCCCGTCGTTCCGGTCCAGCTACCCGTGCCGAACTCTACCAAAGAGGACCCCACCCCAACGCCAACACCGAAGACAGACGAGCCAATTATTGCTCCGCCACCGGACCTGGATCTCAGTCCATAAGCCTCTCGGTAGCAAATCCGTGCAGGAACAGTAATCTGTTTAATCCTGGACGTATACGGAAACAAGGGATTGACAGAATGCTCAACCATCCCTAGCTTGCACGAATTCATTGCTACGAGGTTTGTTCGGATGACTCCCGAAACGATTCAAGAGGCCCTCCAGGGCATCAAAGACCCCGATTTGGATCGAGCGCTCACCACATTTGACGGGATCCAGGATGTGACGGTGCAAGACGGACATGTTTCATGCCGTATTGTCCAGGCCATTCCGTTGAGTTCGCAACGAGACTCCCTGGAACGTACCGTCATCGAAACTCTTTCCGCTCTGGATGGTGTAGAGTCGGTAGACGTAACAATGGATTTCCAGATCCAGGGTACGAAATCCGCGCAGGGTGACACCAATCGAATCCCGGGCGTAAAAAACATTATCGCGGTCGGGTCTGGCAAAGGAGGCGTGGGAAAATCCACCGTCGCAGTAAACCTTGCTATTGTCCTTGCACAAACCGGTGCGAAAACCGGAATCATAGACGCGGACATCTATGGCCCATCCATTCCAACCATGTTGGGTCTGACTGGAAAGACTCCGATACTGGATCAAACCAACCGGAAGATCCTCCCGCTCGAGGCTCATGGTCTAAAAGCCATGTCCATCGGTTTCATGCTAAAAGAGACCGACGCGGTCGTCTGGAGAGGCCCGATGCTCGGCAAGGCACTCCAACAGTTCCTTGAGGACGTTGTCTGGGGTGAACTCGATTATCTGATCGTGGACCTGCCGCCAGGCACCGGTGATGTCCAACTATCGCTGGCCCAATTAATCCCGGTGTCGGGAGCCGTGGTGGTAACAACACCGCAGGACGTAGCTCACGCGGATGTGGGCCGTGCGATCAAGATGTTTGAAATGCTGAACACGCCGATACTCGGCCTGATTGAAAATATGTCCTATTTCGTATGCCCCGATAACGACAAGACCTACCACATCTTTGGTGAAGGTCGGACCAACGACTTTGCCGAGTCCATTGGGATCGAGCCGCTGGGCGAACTACCAATCGATCTGGCCGTAGCACCTTCGGGAGATACCGGTATACCCATTACAGTTTCCAC
>CAUZEG010000217.1:0-6081 GCA_963578775.1 Myxococcales bacterium | reverse complement strand
TCGGTCGATCCATAGCCGGTTAAGAATATGACCGCAGACTGCATATTCTGCGCCTGTAATTCCTCGAATAGCTGGTAGCCATCCCCATCCGGCAAACGCACGTCAAGGATGGCAACACCCTCAAAGCCAGACTCGATGGCCTTCCGCCCCTGCTGGACACGATGTACCGAATCGACCACAAAACCATGGGGCTGCAGAAGCTGTTGCACAACCCAACAGATGCCCGGATCATCATCAACCACGAGAACTCGTCGGCCCGTCTTCATTATCCCCCACCCCGCACTTTTTCCATACCTGTGTATGTATTTGCAACACAAACTGAAGAAAACTGTTTAAAAACCATACACAAGGACGTTTCATAATGCAACACAAAGTTCGCGTTCTCCTTGTACGGCACGCACCGAGATCTCCGAAAAGTGACAGCGTGCAACATGATTTACATTGTCGGCGGCGGATAATATCTAAACTGGCACGACCTATGCAGAAAGGATTGGTGCCTGCAGGGAATCAGCTTACCCCCTCGTCAGCGGCATAACCTTGTTGTGCCCGTGCGAATCCCCCCCCCTTGCACAGACGAAACCTCCCTGTTGCCCTGCAGGCCGAATTTTTATACATCCCCCCTCCAAGTAAGTCACCGGCTGGGCCCCAGGGCCTGGCCGTTGCACTTTTGGGCCAGGAGGTCCGTGCTACTTATGATAGCTCCGGCGGTAGGCCACATAGCGTAGCCAACGGGCAATTATAAGCCTCTCTCCGGCAAGATCTTCCTGCGTAAGGGCATGCTTAAGAGCCATCTCGGCCTGATCAAAATCGTCGCTATAGGCAAGGAGCCGTCCACATCGGTAATAGGCTTCCCGCTGCAGGATCCTCGGCAGCCCGGCCGACGGGTCGAGGCCACAAAATAATGTGGCCGCCTGCACCCATAAGCCGCGCCGTTCCAACTGAAAGGCCAGAAGGTATAAAACAAATGGATCGCTCCGCATACCCTCGGTCTGGTTCAGGGCCACCATCCACTGGAAACCCAGATTGGCTCCAGGGCGGGCCGACAGAAAGTCGAGAAGTACCCGATCGAGGCGGTTCAAACGCTGCAAGAGGGCTCGTCGTATGGTGATGGAGCGGGCCAGAGGCCGATCAAGCAGACTCGTATCGACTTCGTCCAGGAGTAGATAGGCTGCCTCCGGCAGGTCCATCCACCAGAGCGCATCGGCCCTATCCTGCACGACCCGGGCCCAGAGATTGGGACGACTTCGAACATCATCCACTCGCTCCAACTCGGCGGCCGCGTCGATCATAGCCACTCCATCGCCGGCCAGACGAGCGGCCCGTAATTTCAGCACACGAAACTGGGGATCGCCGCCCACCACAGAAATCAGCCGGTCTACCTTTGGGTAGGCCGACTCCAGCTCGCCACTCCGAGCTGGCCGCAGGGCGGCCTTTACCTTGTCTTCCAGATCAAACGCACAGGGTCGTTGATAGACAGCACGGCGCTGAAATCGTTCCTGTGCCAATCGGCGAGCCCCGGTGCCCAGTTCTTCCGATTCGGGTTTTAGGCATTCCTCCACCCACCTGGCCTCCAATGTCTCCAGAGACTGCCCTCCTCCAAAACCACCGGTACGGTAGAGACGCCGCAGGGCTTCCACCCCGAATTGGTCCCGATACCAGTACATAAAGGATGCGCTCACGGTATATGCTGTAGGACCGTAGGCACCATAGAAACCGGTTGGACTTAGAAGACTCCGAAGCGACGGGCGAATACCCAATTCCTCCATCATCGCCGACCAGCCATGCGGGGTTAGAGCACCCGATTCCCAGGTGGCGGCTGTCGCCAGCCCTTCGATCAAACCCATTCGTGGCCAGATCGCCATGGAGGTGGGGACCTCGAGCGGACTCGAAACAAGAGCGCCCGCGATCGCATGGGCCAACTCGTGACGTAGCACTGGATCCTGGGCGTTTGCTGCGCCCACGTAGATCTCGTGCAACCACGGCTTCGCAATCTCGGTACGACCCGCTCCCATCAGCCGTTTTTTTTGTCGTGCGTCGCGAAAGATCAGAGCATCTACCTGCCGTGGCGGTTCCGAGAAACCAAGCCATTGCGACACCTCGACGGCATGGAAGTCCAGTACCCGAGACAGCAGTTCTACCTCTTCATCGGTATATCCAAGCCGATCTGCATACACCGTTACATGCGCTCCGGCCTGCACTCTGCCAAGGGTTTTCATAATGGAGGATCGGCCCGGGTCTATCCCCAGTTGACTCTTCATTCCAAAGCCCACCAGCAGCCAGGCCATCCCGATACCTGCCCAGATCCGCCGATGTCGGCACCAGGGCAGAAAGAACAGGAAAAAGGCACCACACCACCAGATACGATGCAGCACATAGCCAGCGCCAATCGTCACCCGAAGATCATATATGGGCCCTGCAAAATATCCGGCGATGGGATGATAAAAGAAGACGGATGGCTCGGTATACAGACGATACAGATGATAACCGACCGTCATAAACAGGAGCATAAGTCCGATAACACCTCCCCACCAAAGAGATCGCCCCGTCACAATCCGGCGTACGCAGATCCCCAGAGACACACCAAAGACCACTCCGAAGAAGGGGCCCAGGAACCAGAAGCCAAGGGCCCGTTGCCCATTGCATAGTGGTATCCAGGCCGACTGTACCAGGGCGTAGACGAAGGGGATCCCAAAGAGCACCAGGCTCGTCACCAGAATGGCTCGCACCAGGCTGCGAAGACCCGACCCGACGTCCACGAAGAAACCCGCCAGGGGTGCCGTAAATACCAACACCACCCCGATCGCAAAGGACGACAGATACCCCAGCCCTTGTAAGCCAGGCTGCTCCAAAGCCCACAGACATAGCAGTCCATGAAAGAGGATAATCCCCAGGAACGGCCAGTTCCGCCGACGCTGCAACCAGGCAGTTATCGTCAAGCTGCCCCCTCCGGACCTTCTTCAATGAACTCGAGTGTTCGCCGGGTCCAATCAATGGCGACCACACTTGTTGGAGGAAGATATTTGTCGGCCCCGACCTCGCGGAGAATCATGCGGATCAGGGCCGCATGGACAAATAGCAGATGGGTACCAGCGGGAAGCTCGTCGATGAACTCCAGTACCCGCCGCCGCAACGTGTCCACATGCTCGCCGTCTGGAGCACAAAAACCGTCGAATTGAAGTAGTTTTTCCTTGAGACTATCCTCCAACCCCTCCCACGAGACTCCTTCCCAGGCACCGAAATATAGTTCTCGTAGACGTGGATCGATCTGGTGACTTCCATGGGCTAGATCCGCCGTGGATCGGGCCCTTTGCAGATCAGAGGCCCATACGCTCGTAAAGGACTGTCTGGCCAATCGGGGACGAAGAGAAACAGCCTGTGCTTCGCCACCGACCGTCAATGGAACATCGGTCCAGCCGCTGATCAGGCCTTTCTCGTTCCAGACCGTCTCCCCGTGCCGAACAAACCAGAGTTTCTTTTCATCAGAACCGGACACAGGATCCCTCGTGCAACAGTGGCAATCCAGTAGTCAGCGAACCGCCATGACATCAAGCGCATGGCATAGCTTCTTGTAATCAGCCTCACCATTGTACAACTGCGCGGATATACGTAAAAAGCGCCCGCGCGGACTTTTCCAGGGAAAAACCGGGACCTCGATCTGCCAACGATTGCGGAGTTCAAGCTGCAGAGGATCGGGAACGCTGAATTCGTCTGGGATCTCAGACAAAGGAATCGCCGCGAGGGAGCCCAACATCTCGGCGGGTGCGGGCGGCTCCACATCCAGTTGCTCACAGACCATGTCGCGGCCACGTATCACCAGGGCATGATTCCGCCGCATGATCTCACGAAATCCTCCCCTGAAGAGAGCGCCGAGATGACCGATGGCCGTCGGAATACATAGGAATGCTGTCGGATCGTCCGTGCCCGTCCAGTCAAACTCGGCCCGAAATCGGCTCGTTCCGTCGAGGATCTGATTGGCACCATGACTGATCGCCAGTGGACGAATCGTAGATTGGCGATCGGCGCGTACGTGCAAGAACGCCGCCCCCTTGGGGGTGCATAACCATTTATGGCAGTTTCCAGTGTAATAGGCGGCACCGAGAGTCCTTAGATCCAGCGGGATCATACCCGGGGCATGGGCCCCATCAATCAGAGTGTCGACCCCCCGTCGATCAAGCTCTGCAACCAACTCCGTAACCGGCAACACCAGGCCGGTGGGGCTGGTAATATGGTCAATCATCAGCAATCGTGTTCTTGACGACACCGCGCCCATCACCCGTTCGATCACCTCCGCAGGTTCCGATATTGGAAATGGGATTTCTACCACAACCACGCGGGCCTCAGCCCTGTCCGCCACAAAGCGCGCGGCGTTGCCACAGGCATTATAGGTATGATCCGTCATCAAGATCTCGTCACCTGCCTCGAATGTCAGGGAACGTAGGACGGTGTTGACCCCAGAGGTGGCGTTGGGAACAAAGGCAACATCCTCGGGTTCGGCCCCTACAAAGTCCGCCAGATCCGCCACCGCCTGGTGTATTCTTGGCAGGTACTCCTCGTCCATGAATCGAACTGGATTCTGCTCCATAAGTCCGCGTAACCAGCTCTGTTCTTCGAGGACTGAAATAGGACAGGCACCGAAGGAACCGTGATTCAAATGCGTGACGGATGCGTCCAGGGAGAACAATCCATCCCACAACGCGAGTCCTTGATCAGTCTTGGACGACATGGCCAAGATCTATCAGGGTTGGCTCAAAATCGCACCCACGATCCGACCGGAACGAACGGACCAGAGATCGGGGGTTCCATCTCCATTGATTTCAGCCGGGATCAGTCGACGTTGGACCCCCCTTTTGAACAGGCGCTGTACCACTTGTGGAGTCGTTCCAAAGTCCAGCTACGTAGGTGGACTTTAAGACCACCAACTCACCATGTTCCGGCGCGATGATCTCTGCGGTTCCGTCACCGTCCAGATCAACCACCGCCACTCCCGATTGTTCGTCTTTGGGATCCCCATCGCGCTCGACCACACGAAAGCTGCCGTCAGCCGTGGTGTAGGCCACGACAACATGCCCCCCGCCATGTCCTCCGACGATATCCATCAGTCCATCTCCATTGACATCACCCAGCTCCACATGTCGGGTCGTAATCGATACGGGGGTTGAGTAGCTATCTGGCTCCCCATCCGAATTGAAGAAGGCCTGCGTCAGATTCTTTGGATATTGGCCGAAGACAATACAGCCCGCAGCGCCTGTACCCATAAAGTCGACCGCCCGAACAGACGCAGCGTCACCGCCGTGATATCCGGACCAGACCGGTACAAAATCCATAGTATCCTGACCGGCATAGAGATGTATGCCGTCCGTGGTGTCGGTAATATAGAGATCGGCGATCCCGTCACCCGTCGCATCTGGATTAACCGCAACCGCAACGGCATACCCTCCATGGGCAAGAAGTCGGGTCTCCACCACGGGCTCCAAATCCTCATTGAAAGAGATCACGGCCAGACGTTGGGTGCCAACGGCGACAACGTCCGCACGTCCGTCTCCATTGAGATCCCCCACATCCAGGCCTGTCGCATTTACCGGGTAGATGGAAATGTTCTGCACCGACCGGGTCCCGCCCTGTCCATCGGAGAAAAGGATGCGAACCGGTTTACCAGATTCAACGCCTACAAGATCATCCAGGCCATCGCCGTCCACATCCCCGGCCATAATCTGGTCGGCACTCACATTCGACTGCAAGGCCCCCGCTACCCCTTTCTGAATGCCGGTCGGATCTACGTCTACAATCCGGAGCCCTTGTTCAATATCACTCCAGAACACGGCTTCAGGCAGCCCGTCACCGTCCGTGTCCCCTACGGCCACACGGTCTCTACTTGGACCGGCATCCGAGAAATGCACATAATGGGCCGGCGTATCGCCGCGCGCCACCAGAAGCCCAAAACGGGACGGCCGGGTCAATGAAACCAGGGTATCCATCAGATCATCGTTGTCCGCATCGATCGTAAACGGTCGCCAGGGCCGCACTCCCAGGGAATCGGTGGTACCCAACACCGAGACCTCAATATCGAAATTGACCGGATTG